>JAGVYS010000008.1 GCA_018303125.1 Candidatus Woesearchaeota archaeon
GCTTATTGCTCCATTTGCTGTGGATCGTCAACAAAAACATGCATTACTATGCCCCGTTTAAGAGATACCTTGACAATATTGAGCAGGCAATGCTGTGGGATTATCTGGAAATTCATGGCACTTGAGGCATAAAAACAGCGTCAGCTATACACGTTTGGGGAAAATCTGGTATTGTTGATGCTATTATTGGCGTGTTGCCATTGCAGAAAAAGGCGGGCAGCGCATTACATCAGGTGATAGTCCTTATTCTAGCATTGAATATTTGTATTCATGAGACTACAATCGGAGATACTGAATATATGCAAAAACTTTAAAATAAAGGGTTTTTTCTATATATAATGAAAACAGTTTATGTTGGGATGAGCGCAGACATCATCCATCCGGGACATCTTAACATTATAAACGAGGCAAAAAAGCTTGGCGAAGTCATTGTCGGGCTGCTTACTGACAAGGCAATTGCATCATATAAGAGGCTTCCAACTCTCTCTTATGACCAGCGAAAAACAATAGTTGAGAGCATCAAAGGCGTTAGCCAGGTTATCCCTCAAGAAACACTGGATTACGAGCCTAACCTGCGCAAGGTTAAGCCTGATTTCGTGGTCCATGGAGATGACTGGAAAACAGGGGTGCAGCGCACTGTACGAGAGCATGTAATAGAAGTATTGAGTGAATGGGGGGCAAAACTTGTAGAGCCTGCTTACACTCCGGGGATTTCCTCTACGCAGTTAAACCAGGCAATTAAGGAGATAGGAACTACTCCTGAAATACGCATGCGCAAATTCAGGCGCCTGCTTGAATCCAGGGATATTGTCCGCATAATAGAAGTGCACAATGGTCTCACTTCCCTCATTGCTGAAAACGCGTCAGTGGAGATAAACAATATTGTGAAGGAATTTGATGGCATGTGGATCTCAAGCCTTACAGATTCCACTGCAAAGGGCAAGCCTGATATTGAATACGTTGATTTCACATCCCGTCTGCAAACAATCAATGAGATATTGGATGTTTCTACAAAACCAATTATCGTCGACGGTGATACCGGAGGCCTCATTGAGCACTTTCCGTTCACAGTTAGGACACTTGAAAGAAACGGTGTTTCGGCTATCATTATAGAAGACAAAGTAGGGCTGAAGAAGAACTCCCTGTTCGGTACAGATGTAGAGCAAAACCAAGATACTATCGAAGGGTTCTCTGCAAAGATTGCCATGGGAAAGAAGGCGCTTGTCACAACAGACTTCATGATTATAGCGCGCATTGAAAGCCTCATACTCAAAAAAGGGGTAGATGATGCGCTTGCCAGAGCTAAGGCATATATCGCAGCAGGGGCAGACGGAATAATGATACACAGCAAGGAAAAAAAAGCAGATGAAGTACTGGAATTCTGCAGACGTTTCCATGAGCTTGAGGTAAAGGTGCCTCTTGTAGCAGTTCCTACTACATATGACTACATAACTGAAAAAGAGCTTGCCAGTGCAGGCATATCCGCTGTTATATATGCCAATCATTTGCTTAGAAGTGCGTATCCTGCCATGCTAAAAACTGCCAAAAGCATCCTTGAGCACGGACGATCAAAAGAAGCTGGGGAATACTGCATGCCAATCCAAGACATCCTAGAGCTTATTCCAGGAGGAAAATAAATGAGCATTGCCTGCGAGGCATTCTACCATCTGCTCGCTAAGAGAGATATTTCATTTTTCTGCGGTGTGCCCGATTCTCTTCTTAAAGACATATGTGCTTACATCACTGACCATGCTGAAAAACAAGACAATATTATCACGGCAAATGAGGGGGCTGCCATCGGGCTTGCGGCAGGCTACCACCTTGCAACTGGGAAGATATGCGTAGTTTATATGCAAAACTCAGGGGAAGGGAACGCTGTAAACCCGCTCACTTCCCTCGTGGACCATGATGTATATAGCATCCCGCTAATCCTACTTATTGGATGGCGAGGAGAACCAGGTGTCAAAGACGAGCCGCAGCATGTTAAACAGGGAAAAATAACGCTTTCACTCCTGAACACACTGGGGATACCTTATGAAGTGCTACCAGATTTAATCGAAGAAGCAGAAAAGAGTGTTGAAAAGGCAATTTCTATCTCGAAAGAAAAAAGTTCTCCTTATGCCTTGGTTGTAAAAGCTGGGACTTTTGAAGAGTATAATCTAAAGAAAAGTACGAAGACAGATTTCGAGCTTAACAGAGAAGGTGCATTAAAACTAATAGTCAATCAGTTAGGGAAAAGGGACATTATAGTTTCCACAACTGGAAAAACATCGCGTGAGCTTTTTGAGTACCGTAAAGAGATTAGGGAAAACCACAATAGGGATTTCCTAACTGTTGGCTCAATGGGGCATTCCTCTTCCATAGCACTTGGAATTTCCCTTCAGAGGCCTGATCTGGCAGTATACTGTTTTGACGGAGACGGGGCAGCCATTATGCACATGGGGACTATTGCTGTTATCGCACAGCAGGCGCCGAAGAACTTAAAGCACATTATTTTCAACAACGGTGCACATGATTCCGTGGGGGGACAGCCAACTGCAGGATTTGACGTTGACTTTACACTTATAGCCAAAGGCGCAGGATATCCTACAGTTCTGCGCGCAGAAACAAGCAAAGAGGTCAAGAAGCAGATGCAAAATCTCAAGAAATCAGATGGACCTGCTCTTCTTGAGATAAGGGTCAACAAGGGTGCAAGAAAAAACCTTGGGCGTCCGACAACAACGCCCATTGAGAATAAGAAGGCATTCATGGAATTTCTTCAGAGTTGAACATGACAATAGTACATGATGAGAATGGAGCAATTTCCTGCATTTCACGCATACTATCACAGACCAAGCCTGCCTCTATCCTTCTATTCCATGGAAATTCTTCCTACATCCAAAGTGGAGCAAAAGAATCAATAGAGCCGCAGTTATCAGGCTATAAAGTAATTCATCTCTCTGGATTTTCAAAAAGCACAACACTTGCTGACGTAGTAAAGGCGATTGAGGTTATGCGTAAAAATTCAATAGATTTCATAATAGCTGTAGGTGGAGGTGCAGTCATGGACGTAGCTAAATCTGCTTCTCTTTTGTGTAATGAAAAAGGAGATGCAAAAGAGTACATATTGGGTAAAAAAAAGTCATCAGGCAATAACATAAAGAGGATCCTTATACCTACAACAGCAGGAACCGGCGCAGAAATCACTCCTTTTTCAGCTGTATATGTTGACAAGATAAAATATTCACTAGCGCATCCTAAGATGGTACCAGAGCATGTTATTCTCGCACCAGAGCTCACATATCACCTAGGCCAGCGCATCACTGCCCAGGCCGGATGCGATGCCATTGCGCAAGCCATCGAGGGATACTGGTCTGTGCATGCAACAGGAAAGTCAAAGAGTTATAGCGAGCAAGCCTTGTCGCTTCTCCTGCCATCTATAAGAAAAGCGGTGCTTTCACCTACTCCAGAATGTCGCAGGTCGATGCTCTTTGGCGCGCATTACGCAGGAAAATCCATCGCTATTGCAAAGACAACCGCAGCTCATGCCATGTCCTACCCGCTCACATCCTTCCATAACATTCCGCACGGTCATGCTGTAATGCTAACTCTCCCCTATTTTTTCCCAATAAACGAATCTGCAGATGATGGGAATATACAACAAAAATTCTCTCTTGTAGAAGCTCGTAAAACATTTCAGGGCATCCTCAAACTCCTTGTGGTAAAGACAGGTAAAGAAGCACGTGACATGTTGCTCACGCTCCTATCTGATATCCACCTAGAACAAAAGCTGTCGCAGTTGGGCGTGAAAGAGTCTGATCTTTCAAATATAGTCGACCATGGCTTCAATCCCGATAGGGTGGCAAACAATCCTGTCAGGATAACAAAAGAAACTGAGATGGAAATACTTCGTGCGATACTTTAGTGGCTTTGAAATTTTAAAAGTATTTGTTGCTAAATAAGAACTACCATGATTATGGGCGAGATATGATTCTTTCTATTTCTTCTCCCATCTTTTTTGCCGAATCATCTATGTTGAAATTATTCATAATTTTATTCCTTGCATGCAAACCAAATGAAAGTCTTTTTTCTTTATCTCTTAATAATGTTGAGAGGTGCATTTTTAGCTCATCTTTTGTCCTGTAAAGGTAGCCGTCTACCCCGTTTTCTATAAGAGGCCTCAGTGTTGCTGAATCGTATGCTACTACTGCCTTCCCCAATGCCATGGCATCTATAGCTGTTTGTGCTATGCCAAGTATGCTATAGTCTATTTTGAATGGAACAACAACTATATCACATGAATTAATGTAGGAGTAAATGTCTGTCAAGTAGCCTACTGCAATTATGTCTTTCCTTCCTTTTATCTTAGGAATTATTCTTTCCTGCTTAAAGTTGCCGATGTTGTGGGCTGCCATGAAAAGCTCGGCATTCGTTGGATTTATCTCTGTAAACACTTCTATGAGTTCTTCCGGACTCTTGTGTTCTATGTATTGGCCGAAAAAACCTATCCTGATGTCCCTTCCCTTGCTTATCTCCTTCAGCTTCCTTAGGTTGTCTTTGTTTATGCCTGGCTGAATATTTATTGCTCCATGATGATAAAGTAAGAATTGCTTCGTAACGTGCTCACCTGCGCAGAAAATAGATTTATAGAAAAAAGGAAGGAACCTGAGAAATAGCGAAGTTTGCCTAAGAGCTACATTCTGCTGAAGTGCAACTTTTTTGTCAAAAATAAGCATCTTTAGTAGAGATGAGTAAGCAAAATGATGCATTGCTTTCCATATTCCTGTGCCAAATATAATAAGGTCAGGCTTTAGCTTTCTAGCCAATAAAGTTCCATTGAGTAAAAAAGGAGATCTGACCCTATGGATTACGTAACCATCTCTTTTCTCTAGGCTAAGGGAGTCTGATTTATTGTAAGTGATAACATGAAGGTCAAATATGCCGGCAAGCTTTGGAAGTAATTGCTTGTAAAATCCTATATTGCCTGAAACTATTTTTAGTGGCATAAAATATTTTACAAGAATGACTACCTTTGGCCTTTTCATGCACTTAATTCTTTGGAGTATTTATAAAAAGCTTTTTATTGTTATACTTGGTAATGAATTGAATGAGAATATTATTCCTCATACCAAGGTTTTATCCATGCACAGGAGGAGGAGAGACTTATGTGCTGGAACTTGGGAAAAGGCTTGTGAAGAAAGGCCATAAGGTAACTGTATTTACATCAAATGTATCGGACAAAGGCCCT
Organism: Candidatus Woesearchaeota archaeon; assembly: GCA_018303125.1. Classification (GTDB taxonomy): domain Archaea; phylum Nanobdellota; class Nanobdellia; order Woesearchaeales; family WJIZ01; genus JAGVYS01. The sequence goes on from JAGVYS010000008.1 coordinate 5,228, forward strand.
GTTGCCAGTGAAGATGAATACCTAGGGATAAGAATCAAGCGCTTTAAGGTTATAGGTTCAAAGGAGTTCTACCATTTCTCGCCTTCCATAAAAAAAGAGCTTGAGAAGGCAGATGTTGATATAGTGCATGGAGGTGGCTTCACTTACTATGGGTGTGATGCCGCAGCAAAAATATGCAAAAGAAGAGGCATACCGTTTGTGATAACTCCTTTTTACCATCCATCATTTACCTCGCAGGGAGCTAGAAGGTTATTCAGGCTTGCTTATGACCCTCTCATTGGCAGGAGAAAGCTAAAGCTTGCTGATAAGGTAATTGCCATGACTAATTATGAGATAGGCGAGCTTTCAAAATACACAAACAGGGAGAAATTTGTGAGTATACCGGTTGGCATAGACTTTGAAAGGCTTAGGGATAAATCACGTATCAATGATTTCATGAAAAAATTCGGACTTGAAGGCAAAAAGATATTGCTGTTCGTGGGCAGGATAAAGGAAAACAAAGGCATCCAGTTTGCCATTTCTGCATTAATGGAATTAGACAATCAAGTGTGCCTTGTTGCTGCTGGTCCTGATGGTGGCTACAGAAAAGATCTCGAGAAGCTTGCAAAAGGGCTTAATGTGCAAAACAGGGTAATATTTACTGGCGTCCTATCTTTTAATGACCATCTTTCCTCTGCCTACAACGCATGCGACATTTTTGTATATCCAAGCGAATATGAATCCTTTGGCATAGTAGCTGCTGAGGCTCTGGCTTGCGGTAAGCCTGTTATAGGCACAAATATAGGCGGGACAAAAGACATTGTCAGAAATAATGAATATGGTTTCCTGCTAGGCTATGGCGATAAAAATGGCTTGGCGAAGGCAGTTTCAAAGCTCCTTTCTGACAGCAAGCTGAGAAATGAAATGGGAAAAAAAGGCAAGGAACATGCTAAGAAGAGCTATGATTGGGATGCAATCGTTGAAAGCATAATTAGCATTTACGGAAGCCTTGCTTCCAAGAAATAGGCAAAGGGGTATTTTCTCCAGCCATGTGCCTTTATTTTTGTTTCAAATCCTGAAAATATTTTCCTTAATGAGTGCTCGGTGAACCTCCAGAAATCATTAGGCTCATCATGCAATGGGTAATAGCCTGGAACAAAGACATATAACGTGCCATTTTTTCTAAGTCCTCCCCTAAGGTTGGCTATTGCCTTATCATATTCAAACACATGCTCAAGAACGTTTAGGCACAGTATAATATCCCATTCAGGCCGTAGTTTTGTGCTCGTTATGTCAATTACTTGATGGCCATATTCCTTGTTTATGTCAGACTGCACAAACTCATTTGAGCTGTCAAAAACCCCCTTCATGGAGTAATAATGCTTTCCGTCAACCTTCTTTCCTGAGCCTATCTCAAGTATCTTCTTTCCCCTTGTCCTTGCTGCAATCTTTTTGATTTCCCTATTCTGGAACCGCCTAATACCGAATACAGCATGTGCAAGCAGTATAGATACTTTCATTTCATCATCCTGCTATAAAGCTCAATATAAAGTTTGGCTATTTTATCGCTGGAATAGTTCTCCCTGACCTTTTTTGATGCTCTTTGTGACATGGCCTTCCTCATTTTTTCATTCCTTATCGCAAACTGAATGCAGTCCATCAGTGATTCCGGCTTCGCTGGCTCATAGAGCAACCCATCTTTTTGATGAATAATTGCCTCATCGCTCCCGGCTGCATCAGCAGCTATTACGCAACAGCCTGCTGACATTGCTTCCAAGTTTGCAGTTGCCATTCCCTCTTGTATGCTTGGATTCACATATATGTCTGTCTTGCTAAGAAATGATGGGATTCTTTCGTTAGGCACCATGCCATAAAACTTGGTTATGCCTTCTATGCCTCTCTTCCTGGAAAGCTCCATAAGCCTCTTTTTTTCCGGACCATCGCCTATTATCCACAATGAAACTCTTTCCCTTGTTTTTCCATCAAGTAAGGATACGGCCTCAATAAGGTCCTGCACCCTTTTTTCAGGAACAAGGCGCCTTACAGTTGCTATAACTATGCCATTGCCTGTCTTTCTTTTAAGGCTGAATTTTTCCACATCAATAGAATTGGGTATGACAATCATTTCTCTTTCATCCAATCCATATTCTCCTGCTTTTTTCTTCATATACTCGCTGACTGCAACTTTTTTGTCTGCATTGCTATGCACAAACCCCAAAAGGATTTTCACAATTGCGCTCTTGGGAAGATGAAATTCTGCTCCCCATGCTGTTACAACCAGCTTCTTTCCTGAGAGTTTTTTATGGAAAGCTGCTATAAGCCCTGAAGGAATATACCAATGTGCGTGTATTATATCCGCATGACGTGAGAATTTACTCAGGTTTCCTGCGGTAGAGGCTAAATAAAGAGGAAACTCTGCTTTTGCCAAAAGGCTGTTCTTTACGCTGGGTATGAGGCCATTATGCCTGTGCAATGCTGGCGGAAGAATGGCAGAATACGGATACTCCACTACCTTTACTCCTTTCTTAGTGTATTCATGGCGCTTTCCTGTGGAAGAGAACATAAGCACAGTTACATCAAATCCCTGGTTTGCAACTGCCTCTGCAAGGCTCCTAACAAATGTACCAGTCACAATCCTATCAGTAGGGTAAGTTGACGTAAGCATCAGTATTCTTGGCTTTTTCATTAGTTCTTTGCAAATATCTTGTGCTTAATTAATTTTCTCTAGAAATGCAAATTTTATAAAGAGGCTCAAGCTTGCAAGCAACATGGAATTGGGATTCTTAATTCTAACAGCATTGGGTCTCATGCTCTTTGAGATAATAACCTCTCTTGACAATGCTGTCATCAACGCAGATGTCCTGCGCACAATGTCCAAGCGGGCAAGGAAATGGTTCCTGTTTTGGGGAATAATAATAGCCGTATTCCTTATCAGAGGCATTCTGCCATTCGTAATAATATGGGCAGCCAACCCAGGGCTTGGGCCTGTAGAGGCATTTACCGCCTCATTCAGCTCTGACCCTATAGTTGCAGAATCAATGGAATTATCGAAGCCGATACTATTGGTTGGTGGCGGTGTGTTCCTGCTTTTCCTGTTCTTCCACTGGCTTTTCATAGAGCCGAAGCATTATGGGCTTATTGGCGAAAAAAAAATACACAGCGATTATGGGATATGGTTCTATGCTGTCATATCAGTATTGCTAGCAGCTATAGTATGGTTTGCAATAAATAAAAACCCCTTTATGGCGTTTGGTGCTGTTGTTGGTTCAACTGCCTTCTTCATAACACATGGATTTAAGGAAAATGCTGCAGAGCATGAGAAGAGGATGATTGGCGGAGAAGGAATGACTGACATGAGCAAGATACTCTACCTTGAAGTCATCGACGCAACTTTCTCCATTGATGGTGTCATAGGGGCATTTGCCTTCACTCTTTCTGTCCCCCTCATACTGATAGGTAATGGCATAGGCGCATTGGTCGTTAGGGAGCTAACAATACACAACATAGAAAGGGTAAAGAAGTACAAGTACTTAAAAAACGGTGCAATGTATTCTGTTTTCTTCTTGGGCGTTATAATGATTGTAGACAGCTTTGGAGTGCATGTGCCTCAATTCATCTCGCCTGTTGTAACATTCATTGTAATAGCTTATTTCTTCATGAAATCAAAAAAAGAGTTGGTTGCAGAAAATAAGAAATAGATTCATTTCAGTATTCCCTTAAAATATTCTATAGTCTTCATTAGCCCTTCTTCAAGCCTGATATTGGGCTCCCAGCCGAGCTTTTTCCTTGCGAGCGATATATCTGGCCTTCTCCTCTGCGGATCATCTTCAGGCAGCTCTTTGCAGACTATCTTGGACTTTGAGCTAGTCATTTTTATTACCATTTCCGCCAGTTCTTTAACAGTGAATTCATCCGAGTTACCTAGGTTGACTGGCCCTATAAAGTTGTCCTGCTCCATCATTTTTACAATGCCAGATATAAGGTCAGAAACATAGCAGAAACTCCTTGTCTGGCTGCCGTCGCCATATAATGTTAGGTTCTTTCCTTTAAGCGCCTGGGCGATGAAATTTGAGACAACCCTCCCATCATCAACTGACATCCTAGGGCCGTATGTATTGAAAATTCTAACCACCCTTATGTCTACCTTGTTCTGCCTATAGTAGTCAAAGCATAATGTCTCTGCACAACGCTTCCCTTCATCGTAACAAGACCGAATCCCTATTGAATTTACATTGCCTCTGTAACTTTCCTTTTGGGGATGCTCTAATGGGTCACCATAAATCTCTGATGTGCTTGCCTGCAATATTCTCGCACCGTGCTTCTTCGCCATGCCAAGCATGTTCATTGTGCCGAGCACGTTTGCCTTTATTGTCCTTATGGCATTATACTGGTAATGAATAGGGGATGCCGGACAAGCCATATTGTATATGTAGCTTATCTTTTCATCCATAAAAAGCGGATTGATTATATCATGTTCGAGTAAAACAAAATTATTATTTCCCAAAATGTGCTTAATGTTTTCTTTTTTTCCTGTAAAGAAATTGTCAACACATATAACTCTATAATTTTTTAACAGAGCATCGCACAAATGGCTCCCTAAAAATCCTGCTCCTCCTGTGACAAGTGCTGTCTTCATCCTGCAAACTCCTTGTCTGCATGCTTTAGCTGCTCGAGGGAGCCTATGTCAAACCATCTCTTCGATGTTATGTGGCAGTATATGCCTTCCTTCTTGTAAAGCCATTCAAGAAAATTGCCGGCCTTGTCTGCATCATGGCTCTTTGAAAACTCTATCAGCTTCCTGGCTGTTGCCTTTGGATATATGTATACTCCTGTGGAGGCCAATGTTGATTTAGGATTTTTTGGCTTTTCCTCGAAGTCGACTATTTTTCCGTTCTTGTCAACAGTAACTATTCCATAAAGAGTTGCGAGCTCCATGTCTTTTACATCATAGAGCGCCACTATGGCGGACTTCCTTTTTTTAAAGAGTTCCATCATAGGCTTAATAGAAAACTCGAATAAGTTATCACCTGCAATCACCATTAGGTCGTCTGTTATTTTCATATTTTCTATGACAAATTTTATGTCGCCAAGTGAGCCCAGCCTGTTCTCATTTGAGTCTGTCTGGTCATTCACTATTGTAATTTTCTTTTTGTACTTGAAACCAGAATGCCATTTCAGGAAATTCATGAAAAATTTTCTGTTTGTGATTATGAATACTTCATCTACTTCTTTTACCTCTTCAAGCTTATCCAGAATATACTCAAGTATAGGCTTGCCCCTTATATTTAGAAGCGGTTTTGGGGTATTTTTTGTAAGAGGGTATAGGCGCGTGGCGTAGCCTGCTGCAAGTATAACTGCCTTCATGATGCGCCCCTTCCTACGCCGATATAATTGAATCCTAGCTCATGCATTTCCTTTGTGCCGTATATGTTTCTTCCATCAACTATGTTTGGCCTTTTCATCATGACCTTAATTTTTTCCATATCCAGGTCCCTGAACTCATTCCATTCTGTTGCTATGACAAGGCAGTCTGCACCATTGACAGCGTCATAAGGGCTCTTTGTGTACTCAACATCATTTACCATCTTTCTGGCTGTTTCTTCTGCTTCAGGGTCAAAGGCTGCTATTGATGCTCCTTCATTCTGCAGCTGCTTTATTATTACCAGCGACGGCGCTTCCCTCATATCATCTGTTTTTGGCTTGAAGGCTAGCCCCCATATTGCAATTTTTTTGCCTTTTAAGTCGGACAACAGCCGCTTAACCTTCGGAAGGAGCGATTTTTTCTGTTCCTCATTTACTTCATTTACAGCCTCAAGTATTTTTGCATTAACTCCATGATTCTTCATGGTCTGCCTGAATGCCTGAACATCTTTTGGGAAGCAGCTCCCGCCATAGCCTACACCTGCATGCAAAAAGCGAGGCCCTATCCTGTTGTCTAGTCCCATTCCCTTGGCAACTGCCATTACATCCGCCCCTACCTTTTCGCATAGCTGGGCCACTTCATTTATGAATGAGATTCTGGTAGCAAGCATGGCGTTGCTTGCGTACTTAATCATCTCGGCACTCCTGACATCAGTGAACATTATCGGCTTGTCGGCCCGTGCAATCCCGCTGTATATCCCTTCCAGTATTTTCCTTGCTTTTTCAGAGTTTGTACCGACAACTATCCTGTCAGGATTTGTAAAATCCCTAATTGCCTCTCCTTCCCTGAGGAACTCAGGATTTGAGACAACATCAAATTCTATTTGCCTCTTTTGGTTCTTCTTGATGGTTTCAGAAACCATGTCAGCCGTGCCTACCGGAACAGTGCTCTTGCCTATGATGACCTTGTATTCGTCCATGTTCTCTCCGATTGATTTTGCGACAGAAAGAACAAATGATAAGTCTGCCTCGTGGTCTTTTCCGGGCGGTGTTCCGACTGCTATGAATATTGCTTTTGAGGTCGTTATGGCTTCCTTTATATCTGATGTAAAAGTTATCCTTCCTGCCTCCTTGTTTCTCTTGAGAATCTCCTCAAGGCCCGGCTCGTAGATAGGCACTCCTCCTTTATTCAAGAATTCTATCCTTCTTTTGTCCACATCCACACAGATTACATCATTGCCCAAATCCGCAAGGCATGTCCCGCAGACCAATCCCACATATCCTGCTCCAACAACGCTTATTTTCATTTTGAAATACTTTATTGTTCCTTTGTTTAAATATCTTACCTTTATCCTACTTTATCCGATATGTTTATATACAATTGTATTTGACTGTCAGGAATGAAGAAGAAGATATCGATAACCATAGAAGGTTCTATTCTGAAAGAGGTTGACTTGATTGTCGACCATATAAGCATAAGGAACAGGTCGCAGGCTATAGAGCATCTTCTTGGAATTGCTGTGGGTGAAAACAGGACTGCAGTAATAATGGCAGGAGGTCACGAAGAGAACATACGCATCGGCAATCGTTACAGGCCAACTGTTAAGATAGGGCAGAAAAGCGTTGTAGAGCTTGCTATAGAGAAGTTAAGGGAATCAGGCTTCAAGAGCATATACATAATAGCAAGGCAAAACGTACTTACCCAGATATTCAATATAATAAAAGACGGCTCTTCTTTTGGCGTAAAAATAAACTATGTAGAGGAGAAGGAGTCGAACGGCTCTGCCGATTCATTGAAAGCAATTATGGGAAGGATAGAGTCTGACTTCCTGATAGTTTATGGCGACATTTTAATAGGGAATATAAGCCTGGAAGACATTTGGAATGACCATTTGAAGCATAATGCCGTGGCAACAATAATGATGACTACTTCCTCAAAGCCTTCAGAAAAGGGGACTCTCAAAGCAGAGGGCAATAAGGTTCTGGCATTTACACAAAAGCCGAAGGACTCAGATATCTACCTTGTTTTCTCACCTGTAATGGCAGCCAGCAAAGAGCTTCTTGAGTACCATGGCGCCAGCCTAGAGAAAGATATATTCCCAATATTGGCAGGAAGGGGTCTCCTTAATGGCTATCTCAGTTCTGAAAAAGAAACGCACATCCATAGCCTCAATGATGCAAAAAAAGCTGAAAAAATGCTGGGTTAGCCTTCAATTTTCCTCGGACTTTTCATGCACTGAATTCCTTGTCAAGACCTGCCCTCAGGGCTGCCCGTTTTACTATTGCATATGCCTCTTCCGCAGAGATATGGCTTTCCCCTGAATCAAAGAGATACTCGCTGATTACATTGTTGTAATACCTTTCCTGCATATGGTGTGAAAAAAGCGAGATGAACCGTTCTGACAAAACAACATATTTCTTTCCTTCATTACCTTGCATGACAAGTATGCTGTCATCAATGACAAAATCATTTACTTTCAGCCTTATAACTTCATCAAAATTAAGGCCTGATGAGTAAAGCAGGTCGATAAGCATCTTGTTCTTTGTTTGTTCTGCTGCCCTGATTATCCTTTCCGCATCATGCCTTGATAATTTATTTTGTGCATCTTTTTCAGGCCTTGTTAACAAAAGCCCCCTGAATGAATCTCTCCTCCATACCCTGCAATAAAGGAACCTTATTGCTAAAACTGCGCTGTTTATTGTATCCTGGTCATGTTCATTCTTCATGCTCAAGATGTATCTCCTCGCATCCCCAAAAGTGACCAACTTCGGATGCTTATTGGCAAACTCCAGAAATTTTCTTATGTGAAAAACATGCCCTTCCTTAGTGCTTTTGCACAGACCATTTAAGTCAGACTCATTCCTGATTATCTGCTCAATCCTTTCAATATCTAATTTTTCAGCCTCTGCAAGCTCTTGGTTCATATGCATCACCTAAATAGCTATGGATTTTCTGGCTTATATACCCTATGTGAATACTGGACATGTCCAGTAAAAATGCCCATGAAAAAGTTTCATAGGTTTTATATATGCGCCAGAAAGCACAGAAAACATGAGTATGAAGGATTACGCTCCTGTGGCAGTTAGGCTTGGGATGAGCGCTGTTTTCTTGTGGTTTGGATTCAGCCAGATTATTGACCCTGCTAATTTTCGCGGATATTTGCCTGGCTTTTTGTTTGGGCTGCCATATGCGAATTCCATAGTTATGGCAAATGGCATATTTGAGGTCATCTTTGGGACTTTGCTTGGCCTAGGCATTTTTACAAGAATAGTTGCAATTATTTTGGCAGTGCATTTGATAAGCATTACTTTTTCACTTGGTTACGGCGAAACAGCAGTTAGGGATTTCGGCCTTGCCATGGCAACTGCTTCCATTGCATTAGGAGGTGCTGATATATGGAGCTTGGAAAGAAAGATACTAAAATAGGAAAATTTATTTTTATGGTTTTGTGTATTTTTATGTCCTTCTCTGTTTTTATTGCGGGATGCTCATCACAGCCTGAAGTAATAAAAGTTGGCGGGGATGTAATCACTGGACAGGCTGTCTCTGAAGATAGTTCCACTCAGACTGATAATTCTGCTGTTGTGGAAGATGAAAACAAGTCAAAGGACAAAAAGCCCGAACAGCAGGTTATGCAGGAATCGCTCAGCAAAGTAATTGCAGATGGTACTTACACGAATAAAGCCACATACCAATATCACAGTGGGAATGAAACAATCGAGATAAAAGTTTCTGTGAAAGATGATATAGTAACAGGGGCAAGTGTTACAGGCATAAACCCCCATAAGGTATCTGCAAAGTTCATTAGCGGAGTAAATGCCGAGCTACCGAACCTTGTTGTAGGCAAGAAAATCAATGAGATTAATTTGCCAAAGCAGATAAGCGGTTCATCTCTTACAACAGCAGCGTTTAAGAAGCAAATAGATGACCTAATTGAAAAATACTGATTTCATATCAAGGGAAAAGGAATGCATTGGCACAGTCGTGCAGATAAAGCTGCCGGATTCTGCCCTTTTCCCTCTTTGTTTTGATGAAATCAAAAGGATAGAATCAAAATATTCCAGGTTTATCGAGAACTCACAGCTTTCTCTGCTGAATTCTAATTTAAATAAGTGGATAGAAGTTGATGATGAGTTTCTCATGCTTTTAAGAAAAGCGCTTGAATATAAGGAGAATACAAAAGGAAATTTTGACATAACAATAAAGGATACTCTTGATAGGCTTGGCTATGACAGCAAATACTCATTTAAGGAGAAAAAAGGAATGGAAAAGATTTTTGATGAGCCTGTACTAATCAAGAAAAACAAAGTAATGATTAAATCGCAAATTGATTTCGGTGGCTTCGGCAAGGGGTATGCATTAGACAGGATATCTGAGCTTCTTGAGGAAAAAGGAGCCAAGGAGTATTACATAAATGCCGGAGGTGACATTGTAGCGCATGGCAATTGGGCAATACTTCTTGAGCATCCGGATGATGCTTCCAGAGCTTTCGGGACAGTATTGCTTAATGGCGCAATTGCTGGCTCTGCAGCAAACAGGCGAAGATGGGAAAATTCGCACCATCTCATAAATTCATCAACAAGGCTGCCGCAGAATTCAAACAAAGCAGTCTTTGTGATTACTGAACATGGAATGGATGCAGATGCCTATGCAACTGCCATTTTCACTGCAGGTTTCTCGGATGGAATTGAAATCTCCAAATCCTTGCCTATAGAAGTCTTGATAACATCTTCCCAGAATAAAGTTTACAAAAGCAAGGGATTCAATGTCTCATATCTTTAGTACATTCTTAACTTGAGGCAGCATATGAGGAATAAGCCACCCTATCTGACTCTGATCTTCCCTTATTGAATACAATTTCCTGTTCTTGGCTGTCCTGCTGTTGGTCCTGTATATTATTGTTATCTTCATCGCTGTTTTCCGCACTTTCAGTGAATATCCTGCTGCTTTCCCTTTCCTCTTCAATTGTGTTGATTAGTATGCCCTCTAATTTGCCGGTAAGCATGTTAATCAAAATACGCGCCTCCTCAAATTCACTCTCGGCTACAACTTCATAAATATCTATACCTACAAATTTCTTTGCTGTTACTGAAATTATTGTGCCTTTAAATAGAGAAGAAGCAATCTCCCTTGCCCTGTTCTCGCTAATCTTATTTGTCTCCTGCCCAATTTTCTGCTCCTCATTGGCAATTTCTGAAACAGCTGCCTCTTCCTGGCTTATGGCACTGGCCGTATTCTGCTTGGCTTGATTTGCGTAAGAGAGGATTGTAGGGCTGTTTTTTTCAGTGAGAGATAATACGAGCAGGAATATGACTCCAAAGAATAATACTACAAGAAGCATTAGCAATAATCCCAGCCCTATTTTGTCCTTCATTGTATATACCCTATTGGCATAGAAAGAGTAATAACATCAATAAAAAGTTAATGTGGAATTACTTGAATTAGATATTAAAAAAGAAAAAAATGGACTTACTTTCCCGTTTTAAGTAAAAGGTGGACAGCTTCCTTGGTTTCCTGCATGAAATGCGGTACTGCCAAGAACGGAGGCTTTCTTAACTCTCACGTGGGTAAAGTCCAAAACCCAATCCGTGTTCGAAATGGGAACGGGTGAACCAAGCTCCTATGGCCGTCCAAATACAAGAAACTATCCCTGTTTTATAAATCTTACCTGTTTCTGAGCTGTAAAGTCTGCTGGATATATGCGCCCTTTCGGAAGCTGGGCAACCGAGGGGGTGAGGAGGCTTGAAAAGTGAGGAAAGTTTAAAAAGAAGTACATTAAGAATTGGAGATATGTTTAGAAAATTGTTAGCAACTGGTATAGGTGTTTTCATTTTTGGTTTTTTGTTAATAATGGTCGGCGCAGGAACATTGTTTTATATTGCTTTTACAGATGTAAAATATGCTAAATTTTTAGGTACTACTCTAAATCTAAATAATATAGCAGCCATAACAATAGTTCTGGGTTTGATGTATTTTATTTCTGGGATAATAATAGGGGTGCTAACTTGGTTTATGAGGAAGCGGTAACAGGGATACTTTTGAATTGGACATCCCTTATATTGACAATGTATGTAATAGGGGTAGGTTACATCGGGTTAGTATTTATACAGCACCTAAGAGTGGAGACAAAATAAACATCACTGAAGAGTTTGATATTTTTTTGCATATAGGCGCAGGAGGACTTAGCTTTTTCATTAGGAGTATAATTACCTGTCTATTGATTAGTGGCGTAATTTATGTTATTTTTTACAAAATTCCAAATTTGGAGATAGAGATTAAAGAGAAGCAACCCTAATTATCCCCAGCCACCTATTCTGCCCTTCCTCTACCTTCATCCCTGCTAATTCCGCAGGTATCCTTCCTGTTGTTGTGTGTGCCTCTATCCAATTATGCTGCAAGATTATCCCCTGCATAAGAATTGGTGCGCTCCAAAGAGCCTTTAAGCCTCTGAAATCATCTACCCTATCCTTTATCTTGGAAAAAACTGTCTCTATTCTTACATTGTGCTTGCCTGTCTTTGAGACGTTGTTT
>JAGVYS010000009.1 GCA_018303125.1 Candidatus Woesearchaeota archaeon
TAAGGCAGCTCAGGATAAAGATGCTTAAGAAGATGGTCACGAATCCTGAGGGCGAGGAATGGTGCATCAGCAAGCACCTTCTTGCATCAAGCATGAGGCTCATTGAGGTTGGGACAAAGGAGCTTGCACAGGAAAAAAAGGAGGAAGCTTCTGAGTCATTTGGCTCTGCATTTGAGCTTTACTCCATGTTCTTTGCCATAAATTTGAGAATGATAGGAACAAAGAGCCTGCCTGAAAAAAACAAGGGTATAAAAAACAGGTTTTCTGCGATTGTCAAGAAGATTGTAGATTGCTGCAGGGAGTGGTGAAAAATGGAAGACATTGTATATAAGAAAGAATCGGACAATGGCTTTGATGACACAATTGTTTCTGTATTAAAGGCAGTGGAAAAGAAAGGATGGACGGTATTCGGCATCTATGAGGTACACAAGAGGCTCGCTGCGAAGGGTTTCAGCCAAGAGCCTTTGGCAATAATTGAGATATGCTCTGCAAAGCATGCCAATAAGCTGCTAAGCATTAACAGGATGGTATCGCTCTGTATGCCATGCAGGATAAACGTAATTGCGGCAAAAGGAAAGACGATAATAGCTGCAATAAAGCCGACAGGGGTAAGCGCATTTTTCGATGGCATATCTGAAAAGGACGCAAAAGAAATTGAGGATGACCTTATGGGGATTATAGAAAACGCGGTGTAAAAATTTGAAAAAAGAGAGCAAACCATTCATATTTGGGGCTACAGCAAGCATCATTCTCATTGCCTTTTATTTCATAATAGTATCGCTTGCAGAGTCATTTGAACATGCGATGAGGGAGTTCCTTGATTATTACCTCCTCCTTATCCCGCTGGCTGCAGGTTTTGGCATACAGGTAGGCCTCTACACCTTTTTAAGGGAAAGCATGAGAAGCCTTCATGCTGTGAAGACAGTAACTGCCTCAGGAGGAATGTCCACTACCTCAATGGTCGCATGCTGCGCCCACCATCTCGTTGACATAGCTCCTCTGTTGGGCGTAACGGCTGCAGCTGCTTTTCTTGCAAAATACCAGGTGCTCTTTATGGTCATTGGGCTCTTCTCAAATGCACTCGGGATACTTATCATGCTCGAAGTAATAAAAAACAATGAGATTTATGACAAGTCAGGTTACCTGCTCTTTGTAAAGAGATATGACCTAAGGCTGCTGCAAAAAGCCACTTTCATAATCGGGATAGCAGCAAGTATAGTAGCAATCATTTTTTTCCCTGTCCATGCCGGATTAGAGAACAGCATCACCAAAAGCCTTGGCTCCCAGAGCAGGCAGATAGGTGATATTATATTTGGGGCAACTCCATCTTTCGTTGATGGTGTTCTGGAAATAAGCTTTAGCATAGACACCCATACTGGCTCATTGGATTTTGAAATGGATAAGGTTTCTCAGATAGTGGATAGCAAGAAAAAAAGGATGCTTCCGCTTGAATGGAATGGCAGTGCACCAGGAGGCCACCACAGAAAAGGAATCCTGAGGTTTTCAAAGCCGAATGGCAGCTTCACATTATACATAACTCTTGATGATGGGTCAACATCATTCAAATGGGGAGGATAAAATGATAAAAAAATTAAAGGAAGCAACTATAACTGAGCTACAAATTTGGATGCTTAGTGCTGCAATATTTGGAGTTGGCCTTGGTGCCTTTTTTTCAGATTCTCTGAATAGGTATTCTATCTGGCTAATCTTCACTGGTATTTTTGTGCACTTGATTATCATGTATAGGATTTATATGAAAAGGTGAAACAATGGGAAAATGGAAAGAAATGATGAGCCGGCACCATAGCCTTATCATGATTTTTTGCTGCATTCTGTTCTTTGCGCTGTTGCTCTTGGCAACAAGGGTTTTCGGGATACAAAATAGTTCATTTTATTGGATTGCCCTTCTTCTCTGCCCTCTCATGCATTTTTTCATGATGAAGGACATGCATAAGCATGATGCTGGAGAAGATAAAAAAGAGCATAAGGGAGGATGCCATTGAGCTTCTTGAAAAGGCATGAAAATGCCATCACCATCGCAGGGTTGATGATATTCACCTTCCTCATGATTTTAGTAATGCACCCGGGGTTATTTGGATAAAAATGGCAACAAGATATTTAAAGCTGTATAAATTGGAAAGCATATGAAGAATAAGATTGCAGGGACAATAATTATTGGAATAGCTATCCTTATAGGATTTATCATATTCGCATTCAACAATGCCTTGACAGAAATAACTTCTCTTTCCTGCTCAGAAGGCCCAACCTGCCCAATGTGGAAAACTATAGACGCGCAGACAAACATAAGCATAGGTATTCTTGTTTTCGTCATAGGAATAGGGCTATACCTCATCTTCTTCGGCAAAGAGGAAAAAGTTGTTACAAAAGTCATGAAAATCAAGGAGCAGCTTAAGGCAGAAGACATAACAAAGGAGAACTATGAAAAAATATTGAGCAAGCTTGACGATGAAGATAAGAAAGTGCTTGAGATGGTCATAGATGCAAAAGGCTCACTGATGCAATCAGATATTGTAAGCAAAATGAGCTTATCGAAAGTAAAGGTCACAAGGATTCTTGACAGGCTGGAAGGCATGATGCTGATTGAAAGGAAGAGAAGAGGCATGACAAATATCGTTATCTTAAGGCCTGCTGCCATTAAATAATCTCACCATATAAACCTGTAATTCCGCCAAATTTCACGCCGGTCAATTATAGCTATCTTCAAAAATGGAAAAATTTATAAATTAGTTCCCATTAAAGGAACTATTATGAAAAGCAAAGAAGAGAGCGTTATAGAGCTATTTTTTGAAAATCCTGCAAGAGAATGGCATTTTGAAGAGATAGTCAATGAAGTCAAGATTGCAAGAAGCAAAGCAAACAATTGGCTAAGAAAGCTTATAAGAGGCAGATTAATTAAAAGAATAAAGGGAAAGGGAAAAATGCCTTATTACGTAAGCAATTACGGTTCTTCAGAATATAGGATTAGGAAGAGGCTATTCGGATTTGAAAAATTGTACAAAAGCGGGCTTTTAAGCCACCTAGATTCATTGCAAAATGCTAAGGCTATAATCATCTTTGGAAGTTTTTCCCGTTCAGATTGGTATAAAAATAGTGATATAGATGTTTTTATTTATGGTAATCCTGAAGGGCTGAAAATAGTGAATTACGAATTAAAATTACATAGGGATATCCAATTATTCATTTGTAAGAATAAGGAGGAATTGTCTAAATTGGGAAATGGATTAATTAGGAACATAATTAAGGGTAATTTGCTTAAAGGTAACTTGGATTTTGTTGAGGTGTCCGCCAATGCCTAAATACCTTACCCAAGATGATGCATTTATGAAATGCAGGAAAGAAGGTAATTTCATAGTTATGGAAGATACAGATGCAGAAAAGATAGAATCTATGGTCAGCATTGCAAATGCGGATGTTGAAGCGGCAAATTCAATTAGGAAGAATCTTCCAAAGCAGAGTAACCAATGGAATAGCATCTACAAATTGTATTATGATGCCCTGCACGAATTAGTTGAATCTTTTCTTAGGCTTGAAAAAATTAAAATCGACAATCATCAATGCTTATTTGCATATCTTTGTGAGAAGCATCCGGAGCTTGAGTTCAACTGGGATTTCTTTGAAAAAGTGAGAACTAAAAGAAATGGGATTAATTATTATGGTACTCCTGTTAGTTTTGAAAACTGGAAAGAAGTTGACATTCAATTCAACATTTACATCAAAAAAATGAAAGAAGAAATAAGCAAAGCCATTAGGCCTTAACAAATTTACTGCTTTTTCAAGCAATTCCTATTTAATGCCAAGTGCAGCATTTGTCATTGCTATGCTCTTCTTCCCGTCCTTGAAGCCCATGGCTGCCCTTATGGCATCTATGTTCTCGCACACGACATCAGATTCCTGGTGCACTGCCTGTATGTAGAGCAATTTGTTGTTGTGCACTCCAATGCCTTCTTTCCAGACGCAGATTTCAGGCATGTCGCCCCTTAGTTTCCCTATATCCTTGGCGAACTCCATTATTTCCGCAGTTGACCTAATCAAAGAATCATTTGCAACGACCCTTATTCTTGTTGCGGCATCAAAGGCCTTCACTACCTCATCAACATTAGGTGTTTTCTTGCACTCTGCCGTTATTGTATGCACATGCATAAGTGTCTGCGATACAGATAGCGCTGTGGTAAATATTTCTACATCATGCAAAACAGTTCTCACATCAGGGCCATGATGGGATGGCAATTCAAGGACAGGCACTATGGCGTTTATAGGGCCGTGCCTTATATCCCATGGGTCTGCTCCCCTTCTTATCATGGTTGCATAGACCTCCTTCAGTCCATAGAGCTTGTTAATTACATTAAGCGTTCTTGAAAGCCCGGTTGTGTTGCAGCTTACCACCCTTATGTAATCCTTGCCTATGCACTCGTCGTAGTTGCACTGGGCGACAAAACTTGCATCAACAGAGCTTGCCTTTTCCCCTCCCTCAAATATTGCCTTTAGTTTCCTTGGCTTGTAGTACTTATCCCTGTTCTCTATGCCAATCTTCTTGGGTGAACCGTCAACTATTATATCGACCTTGCCGAGGAGGTCTTCGAACTTTCCGGCTATCTTAATGCCATTCTTCCTTAGCTCCTCGTCGTCGCCGAGTGCGTATATAGGTATTTTCTTCTCCTTTGCTGCAATCATTCTCCAGCTGTAGCTCCTGCCAGTTATCCCTACCAGTTCCATGTCCTTCTGCAACATTACAGCATCAGCTACTCTCTTGCCGATGGTTCCGTATCCTACCACTCCTACCTTTATCATTAGTCTCCCTCCATTTTCCTGCTGTATTTTCCAAGGCTTGCTGCACTATTCAGCTCTGCTCTTTTGTAAAAAGCCTTCTGGGCAGCTGCAACATTGGCATCTTTTCCTTTCCATGCGCCTAATGCAGGTTCCTGCAATGCCCTTGCATAAGAGAAGCTTAAGTTCCATGGTTTCCTTGATTTAATTGAGTTCATCTCATTCAGGCTTTCAGTGGCCTGCTCAGGTGTCTGTCCGCCTGAAAGGAAATTTATTGTTGGCACAGCCGCAGGCACGCTTCTTAAAAGCACCTTGAGAGTTTCTCTCGCGACTGATTTTGAATCATATTTCTCCCCTGATAATTTTCCAGGAACTACCATGCTTGGCTTAAGTATAATGAGCTCTGGCAATACATTATGCCTGTAAATTTCCCGGAAAACTGCATGCAGCACTTTTTCTGTCACGCTGGCACATTCTTCCATGCTATGGCTACCATCAAGCAGCACCTCAGGCTCTACTATAGGGACTATGCCGTGCGCCTGACAAATAGATGCATAGCGCGCTAAAAGAACCGCATTGGACCTTATAGCAAGGCAAGAAGGCGTTGTTTCTGATATGCTGTAAACTGCCCTCCACTTTGCGAATCTTGCCCCTGCCTTCTTGTAAACATCAAGCCTCTCCCCTAATCCATCAATCCCTTTCGTAATTTTTTCTGATTCTGTGCCTTCCAAATCAATAAGGCCCCCATCTACTTTAATTCCTGGCACTATGCCGTTCTTAGAAAGAAAGTCTGGAAATGCCTCGCCTTTGATTGTTTTCTGGTAAAGAGTCTCTTCGTAAAGGATTACGCCCCTGAGAAAATCATTTATATGCGGAGTCGTGAACAGCATCTCCCTGTATTTCCTCCTCGACTCCTCTGTTGATTTGACTCCTTCTGCCTCTAGTCTCTTGGTAGCAGTGCTTACGCTCTCATCTGCCGCAAGTATCCCCTTGCCCGGGACTGCTATCTTGCCTATAGTTTCCTGTAGTTCTTTAATGCTCATATCAATCATCCTCTCCAGAATATGCTCGCTTCATCATATCTGCTCTTGGGCACGACCTTAAGATTTCCCAGCGCATCCTGCATGCTAGCAGATATTATGTCATTCCCTCGCAAAGCCGCTATCTTTCCGAACTCGGAATTATGTACCATCTCCATTGCATGGACACCCAATCTTGTGCCAAGCACCCTGTCAAATGCAGATGGATGTCCTGACCTTTGCAAATGCCCAAGAACAACATGCCTGCATTCCTTGCCTGTCCTGTGCTGTATCTCTGTTGCCAAATCCTCTGCAATTCCACCTAACCTTACATGGCCGAATGCATCTTTTTCCTGGTGTTGCAGTATCATCTTGCCCTTGATAGGCACAGCTCCCTCAGAAACAGCAATAATAGTGTGGGCCTTCCCTGCTTTTTCCCTTCTCATGACAAGGCCGCATACCTCCTCAATATCATAAGGCACCTCAGGTATAAGAAGCATATGCGCCCCTCCTGCCATGCCTGCATGCAGAGTAAGCCATCCTGCATGCCTTCCCATGACCTCAACAACGAGAACCCTGCTGTGGCTCGATGCTGTTGTGTGCAAACTATCTATTGCTTCAGCGGCAGTGTTAACTGCAGAATCAAATCCGAAAGTGTAATCTGTTGCATTAACATCATTGTCTATTGTCTTTGGCACTCCAACGACCTTTATGCCGTCCTTATGGAGCTTCCATGCCACTCCCAATGTATCTTCCCCGCCTATTGCAATGATGCAATGGATTTTAAGCTTCTTTAGATTTTTTTTGACCTGCTCAATGCCATTATCAACTTTATATGGGTTAGTCCTCGATGTATGGAGTATTGTTCCGCCAAGTGTATGGATGTTCTCCACCTTATCCAAATCAAGAGAGTCATGCTCGCCCTCTCCGAGAAGCCCTGCCCAACCATGCTTTAGCCCGAGAACATCATAGCCAAGTGATAATCCCCTTACAGTAATCCCCCTTATGACGGCATTAAGGCCCGGCGCGTCTCCGCCTCCTGTAAGAACACCTATCTGTTTTTGCTTTGAGCCTGTAATGGACATTATTTATCCCCCAGACGGAAAACATCCGATGGTTTAATTTATAAAGTTTATGATGATAAGCTGGCAATATTTAAATAAATATGGCCTTTTCAGAAAAGATGAAAATAATAAGCTCAGCATCAGCAAAGCTGCCAACAGAATTTGGCAATTTCAATGTCATTGCGTTCAGCACTGAAGACAAGCTAAATCATGCTGCGCTGGTCAGCGGCCAGGCAATTGGGAAAAGCAATGTTCTTGTGAGGATTCATTCTGAATGCCTTACTGGAGATGTCTTCCATAGCATGAAATGCGATTGCAGGAAGCAGCTTGAGGCAGCCGTAAAGAAGATTTCTAAGGAAGGCGGCATTATAGTCTACCTGAGGCAGGAAGGAAGAGGCATAGGCCTATACAACAAGATAAGGGCATACGGCCTCCAGGAAAAAGGCATGGATACAGTTGAGGCAAACACAAAACTTGGTTTTGATGCTGATGAGAGGGATTACCTAATTGCTGCCGATATATTAAGGCACCTCAAAGTGAAATCCGTAAGGCTTATGACAAATAATCCTGAAAAAGTGTCATGCCTTGAGAAATCAGGAATCAAGGTTGAGAAGAGAATACCAATACTTACAAGGTCAAACAGGTTTAATAAGAAATATCTTGAATCGAAGAAAAAGAAGCTCGGGCATTTCATGGGTGCTTGATGGACCTTACTAAAGAGAAAATACCCAAGCTCATAAGAAAACTGGCTATTCCTGCAAGCATAGGATTTTTCTTCGAGACTATGTACAATGTAGTAGACACATTCTACGCCGGTATGCTCTCTACAGTGGCGATTGCCGCGCTCTCCCTTTCCTTTCCTATTTTCTTTATAATGATAGCAATCGGCATAGGAATTTCCCAGGGAAGCGCCTCATTGATAGCCAATGCCATCGGTGAAAAGAACAGGAAAAAGGCAAGGTTCTGCACCGCGCAATCACTCTCGTTCTCTGCCATTTTTTCTGTAATGCTTACCTTAGTTGGCCTTCTTGTTTCTCCTTTCCTCTTTGGTATTCTAGGCGCTTCAGGGGAGTATATGGCTATGTCGCTTGAGTACATCAATATAGTTCTCTGGGGGACTATCTTTATTTTTCTGCAGATGGCTATAAACTCCTCGCTCAATGCACAGGGTGACATGAAGAGTTTCAGGAACATACTCATTGCGCAGTTCTTCATCAATATAGTCCTAAACCCATTGTTCATGTTTGGCTGGTTTGGCATTCCGAAAATGGGAATAGCCGGCCTTGCCATTGCCACGGTTGCTGCTGAGTTCATAGGATTTGTATACTTATACTGGAAGCTTTCAAGAACAAAGCTTTGGCAGAATGCAGAGTTTAAAGAGATGATTCCCAAGGCAGATATGTACAGCGAGCTTTCACATCATGGATTCCCTGCATCAATTAATATGCTGACTGTTGCGCTTGGCATATTCGTCATAACTTTTTTTGTAAGCAAATTTGGCCAGAATGCGGTTGCCGCTTACGGCATAGCGACAAGAATAGAGCAGATTGCCCTTCTTCCAAGCATAGGCATAAGCACTGCTGTTCTTTCAATATCCGGCCAGAATAATGGGGCGAAGCTTTTCGGCCGTTTAAAGGAAACGTGGGTGAAATCATTAAAGTATGGAATACTAATAATTATTGCAGGTGGCATTATGGTTTTTGCCTTTGCAGGATTTCTTATGCGCATTTTCACGGAAAACAATGAAGTCATAGAGATAGGGAAGACCTATCTGCCTATTGCAACTCTCCTTTTTCCTGCCTATATCATATTATTTATCTCGACATCTTTGCTGCAGGGAATGAAAAAGCCGATGTTCGCTGTGTGGATTGGGCTATACAGGCAGATACTTGCTCTTATTGTTCTCCTGCCGATACTTGCATTTCAGTTTGGCATCGTGGGGATATGGTGGGGGGTCTTTTCAGTAAACTGGAGCGCTGCAATCTTCGCATTTTTTTACGCTGAAAGAATTCTTAAAAAATCCTACCCTGCAAAACGCTCTATGCCAGTATAGAGGGCATGGGCAGTTTCCCCTATTCCCGCGCCTTTTGAATTGCCTCCCTTGCCTGCCGGAAAAAAGAGGGCATTATCATTTACCATTATAGAGAATGCATTTTCTGTGCCTCTAAGCCTTGCCAGCATATCTTCTGAGTTTACATTCTCGAGACCAGTAGTTACTTGTATATTCCTGCCGTCATAAACTACGCTTGCGACATACCTGAGGACACTGCCATTAAGGTTCGATAACCTCTTGGAAAAGGGTGCATCCAAAGAAGGGGTTATCTTCTTGTAATCATCCCTGCTGTATTCAATTGATTCTTTGGCAAATCTTTCATCTGCTATTCCGTGAAAAAATGTAGTGTGCCTGACGCTTATCTGGCTGTAATCAATTTTTTTGTGGCTGGCTACGAGCCTTGCCATTATTATGGCCTTGTTAAGCACATCTGAGCCAGATGCATCCATTGAAGGCCTTGGCTCGGTATACCCGAAATCAATTGCCTCGTTAAACGCTTCAGAGAACTTCCTGCCTTCCTGCATTGCTGTGCATACGTAGTTTAGTGTGCCGCTTGGGCAGCACCTTATTTCAATGCTGCTTATATCATGCACGGAATTAAGCTCGTGTATAAGCGCATCAGGTATGCCCATGTCTGCCCCTACCGTTCCCCTTATGCTTGCCCTGCCATCCAAAGCAGAGCTTATTATTGTTCGCGCTGATTTATCATCAGAAACAAGAGGTAGCTTGTTGCATGTCACGACATAAGCCCCTCCTTCTATGGCCCGTGCCAGTATTGCACCCATTGAAGATGCTCCCGTAGAATCAACGAATATTCCTGAATCTGACCAATAATGATGCATTGCTTCATTCTGAGTTATTCCATCCAGATGCAGGCCATCCAATGAACCTTTTCCTTTCTTAAGTCCTATTATTTTGTCTATCTCGCTTATGGAAAAACCGCTTGGGGAATAAAGAGATGCCTTGCTATCCCCTACCGCTGAGATAACCAGATTTTTATTTCCAGAAATGTAAGTTATTAACTCCCTGCCTATATTTCCGAAGCCGTAAATATATACTCTTTTCATTGCATGCCTTCAAGATAATGGAGATAGCTGGAATATGCAGTTGTATTAATAGTTTGCCTCAAAATATGCCAGAGTTAGCTGCAGGAGCATCAAACTAAAACCTAAGCAATTGCATTGCCTTGGCCAAATCCTTCTCATCAATTATGAAAATTGTGTCTGTCCAGCAGGATAATGTCTCAATGATGTTTATATTGTGTTCTGCAAGAGATAGATAGAGCAAGGATATAACACCTGGAAGGGACTCAATCTCCTTTGGCGATTTTATGGTTACCTCAACCAGGCCAAGATTTGACGTTATAATATTAGTCCTGAAAGCTACCCTGGCTTCTTTCTCGTGCTCCTCTGGAAGTATGAGAGTTATAGAAGATGCTCCTTCAATAATCCTTACCTGCTCATTGCTTTTCCTTATCTGCTTCTCCAGCGCCTCTATTTTGGCAAGAGGTGTATTCCTGTCAAGCACGAATGAAGCTATTTTATTCTTCGCCTCTATCTTGCTTTTTTTCAAAAGCTCAATAACTAAGGCATCCTCCTTTGATTCATGCAGCTTGCTCCTGTATCTCCTGCAAGCTATTAGCAGGGCATCAAAATCATCAATCCCTTCTTCCTTGCCTATAAGCCTTGCAAGTGAAGAGTAGTTGATAATTCCTTTCTGCAGGCACACTCTTACGTAAGGATGATCCTGGATGTATTTTTCTGCAATTTTAGTTATGCTCATGAAGAAACCTCTCAAGCTGCCTCATGTTAGTCCTGAGCCATTTCATGTTGCCTATCTGGTGAGAGATGCTCACCATGTTTACATTATGCCACAATTCATAAACGCGCCTTCTCTCGGAATATTCCTCTGATATATCCCCGAATTTTATGTACCCGTCAAAAAATTCCTGCCTTGCTTCCGGCATTCCTGAAAATGCCCAGAGCTCCATTTTGATGAAATCATTTTCAGAATGGCCTGCTATTGCCCATTCCATGTCAAGTATGCCTGTAACGCTGATTGAGTCTGTCAGTATATGTGCAGGATGGTAATCCTTATGCAGAAGGCTTGGCCCGGAGCGAACCCTGAGAAGGGCCTTATTGTCCTCCATGAATCTTCTTACATGTGGAGCAATTGTTTTTATGCCTCCGATGGCCATTATATTCTCTAGTTTATGTTCAATATCATGTTCCACAAAATCCCCCCATTTCCTGAATGAAGGCCTTATTTCCTTGCCAACTATCCACCCAAAGGACTTGAATTTTATGCTGTGCAGCTTTGCCAAAGCCTCTCCTGCTGCCCTGAATAAAGCCTTGTTGTGGCTCTTCTTGTATGCTTTGTCCAGCTGCGCGCCAGGGAGCTTTGATAGAATTGCATAACCAAAAGGAAATCTACTTAGTGTATCATCATAAAACTTTACCTCAGGCACAGGCAGTCCGATACTTTCCTTTATCAGCTTGTAAAGGTAAACTTCCTTATCTACCTTCCATGCCTCATTGTACAGCCTTAGTATAAGCTTGCTGGCTGTGCCCTTCACAGAAATCTCATACATCTTGTTTATGTTGCCCTTTGACAATGGCTTTATGCCGGTAATCTTGCCACCCAATTCCCTGCTTAC
This sequence comes from Candidatus Woesearchaeota archaeon, assembly GCA_018303125.1. Classification (GTDB taxonomy): domain Archaea; phylum Nanobdellota; class Nanobdellia; order Woesearchaeales; family WJIZ01; genus JAGVYS01. Next base: position 11,578 of record JAGVYS010000009.1, read on the forward strand.
TATTTTTTCAGCGGCTTTCCTTGTCATCTGCAGCATTTTCCATCTCCTTAAGCCTTAGAATTACTCTTTCACTCAGGAAAACATCCTCTGTCCTGAACCATTTTGAGAGACTGCTCTGTGATAATCTCTTATGTCCCATTTAGGACATTTTTGACTATTTTATATATAAATGTTTGTTTTTAAAAGGAAATTATTTTATAGCCTATGTATAGGGAGAAGGCATGCCAAAAATAATAGGCCATAGAGGGGCAATGGGCGAGGAGCCTGAGAACACCTTGTTAGGCATAAGGAAAGCATTGGAATATGTTGACGGCGCAGAGATAGATGTCCATCTCACAAAGGACAAAAAATTCATCGTTATGCATGATGATACAGTTAACAGGACAACAAACGGAAAGGGAAAAGTCAGGGATTTTACAGCCAAGGAAATAAGGGAGCTTGATGCCGGAAAAGGCGAAAAAGTTCCTTTCCTGCAAGAGGTCATTGGCATAGTGAAGCAAAGCAGTGCAATGCTTTTTATAGAATTAAAGTGCGATAATGCTGAAGAGTTATTGGCAAAAGAGGTGATGGATTCTGGTATAATGGATAGAATAGTTGTAAAATCATTCGACCATAGGAGAATGAAAAGAATTAAGGAAATCTGCCCTAAGATGGTGACAGACTGCCTTCTTGTATCCAGGCCAATTGACATCGTGAGCATACTCAACAATGCAAAAGCAGACATGCTCTCAATCAACTACAAAAGCGCTGACAGTGATCTCATAGCAGATTGCCATAGGGCAGGGAAGAGTGTTTTTGTCTGGAATATAGACACCTTGGAAGAGATGAAATTGTTCAAAATGTTTGGCGCAGACTACATAGGCACCAATTATCCATCCAAGATAAATGGAAAAAGCTAGCTCTTTTTGTATCTCCCCATCAAAAATGCCTCGGCTATCTTGTGTTTCTCTGCCTCAATGTAGAAATCATCGCTGTTATCTGCATCTAGCATTTCTACATCCAGCGCATAGAGCTTGAAGAAATACCTATGCGTGCCTGATGGCGGGCAAGGCCCACCATAGGGCTCACTGCCGAAAGAGTTTCCTACTTCTATACCAGGAACGCTGTCTTCTTTTATTTCCCTTGCATTGCTTGGTATTCCCTTGACCAGCCAATGTATCCAGGTTCCCATGGGTGCGTCGGGATCGTCCACTATTAGGGCAAAGCTTTTTGTTCCTTCAGGAGCACCATCCCATTTCAATGCCGGATTCATGTCATCGCCCTGGCAGGTGTATTTGACAGGAATTAAACTGCCATCCATAAATGCATCAGATCTTAATTTCATCGCAATCTCCTCCTTATTCCCGGAATCTGCCGGTGAATTGGCATTTTGTGTAGCAGGAATATCAGCCTGAGTACAGCTGGAAACAAGCAGTGCCAGCAATACTATCAAGCGCCACATTGCCCAATAATTAGCTGCAGAAGAATAAATATTTTTCCAATCCAATTGCCACTTAGCCCCTATAGGCAAATCAATTACGGAAAACGTTATAAACAATGGCAAAAAACGCAAGTACTAGGTGGTATGATGGAAGAGGAGGAAGACAAGATTGCAGAGGATCCTGACGATCAGGTAGAGGACGATGAGATGTCTTCTATTGAAGCAGGGTTTTCCAAGGGAGCTGACGCAGCCTCAGAGGAAGAAGAGGAAGAAGGCAAAGAAAGCGACGAAGTTTTATGATTTTATTTTCTATGCCTTTTCCTTAGTTAAGATAATTCTTGGCATGGCTCTCGTAATCAGAATTTTAAAATGGCAGACTACGTAAAAAAAGGCAACACTGATGAGGAGATTTTTGGCATACTTCATCCGCTTGTCAGGGAATGGTTCAGGAAAAAATTCAGGACTTTCTGCCTGCCGCAGAAATATGCTGTTATTCCTATACATTCAAGGGAAAATATACTTGTTTCTGCACCAACTGGCTCAGGAAAGAGCCTTACTGCCTTCCTCTCCATACTTAACGAGCTTATAGACTCATCAGAGAAGGGGATTCTTGAAGACAGGATTTACTGCGTCTATGTCTCTCCATTAAGGGCTCTAAACAGGGACATCTCCGTAAACCTAATTGAACCTTTGAAGGAAATGGGTGAGCTAGCTGGAAAGGATATGAAGATAAGGGTAGGTGTAAGAACAGGTGATACAACACAATCAGAGCGGGCAAAGATGTCGAGGAAGCCACCTCATATTCTCATTACCACACCCGAATCTCTGGCAATAATGCTCTCTACTCAAAAATTCAGGGATTACTTAAGAGGTGTGCAATGGCTAATTGTGGATGAGATACACGCACTAGCCGAAAATAAGAGAGGGGTGCATCTTAGCATAAGCACTGAAAGGCTCCAGCTTCTCAGTCCGGGCATGTCAAGGGTTGGGCTTTCGGCAACAATATCCCCCCTTGAGGAAGTTGCTGCTTTTCTCGTGGGCTGTAGTGATGGGAAAGAAAGGCAATGCAAGATTGCAGATGTCCAATTTATGAAAGACACTGACATAAAAGTTCAATCTCCTGTGTCTGACCTTATAGACAACACTCATGAAATTATGCACCATTCCATGTACACGCTTATAGACAGCCTTGTGCAGGAGCACAAGACAACATTGATTTTCACGAATACAAGAGCTGCCACGGAAAGGGTTGTTCACCATCTCAAGGATAAATTCCCAAAAAAATACACTGAAAATATAGGCGCTCACCATGGTTCCCTCTCCAAAGAACTCAGGTTTTCCATAGAGGAAAGGCTCAGGAAAGGTGAGCTAAAGTGCATCGTATCATCTACTTCACTTGAGCTTGGCATAGACATAGGTTTTATTGACCTCGTAATCTTATTGGGCTCCCCAAAAAGCGTGGCAAGGGCCCTGCAGAGGGTAGGAAGGAGCGGCCATCATCTCCATGCATTAACCAAAGGAAGGTTAATTGTCCTTGACAGGGATGACATGGTTGAATGCTCAGTTATACTGAAAAGCGCAATGGAGAAGAAGATAGACAGGATACATATACCCAAAAATGCCCTTGATGTCCTTGCACAGCAGATTTATGGTATAGCAGTTGCAGACCAGATGCACTGCAATGATATATTCTCCCTGATAAAACAGAGCTATTCTTACAGAAATCTCACCAGGAAGGATTTCAATGAAGTCATAGATTACCTTGCAGGCAAATTCACTTCCCTGGAAGACAGGCACGTCTATGCCAAGATATGGCATGATGAGGTTACTGGGATGGTAGGAAGGAAAGGAAAGCTCGCCAGGCTGATATACATGACAAATGTCGGCACAATACCTGAGGAGGCTTCTATCCAGATAAAGGTAGGTAATCAGCTTGTAGGCACAATTGACGAGGCATTTTTGGAAAGGCTTAGGCCAAGGGACGTTTTTGTGCTTGGCGGCCAGATATACGAATTCCAGTTCTCAAGGGGAATGGTCGCGCAGGTAAAGGCCTCTCCTGAAAGGCCCCCGACAGTGCCGTCATGGTTCTCCGAGCAATTGCCCTTGAGCTTTGACCTTGCCATTGAGATAGGAAGGTTCAGGAAGCTTATGAACGAGAAATTCTGCGCTAATGTTAACAGGCAGAAGATAATCGAGTTCATAAATAATTACCTTTATGTGGACAAGAATACCTCTGAATCCATTTACAATTATTTTTTCGAGCAATTTAGCTATGCAAAGATACCCTCAAACACCCTCATAGTTATAGAGCATTACAAGGCAAGCAATTCAAATTACACAATATTCCACACGCTGTTTGGCAGGCGCGTTAATGACTGCCTGAGCAGGGCTGTTGCATATGCTGTCGGAAGGACTCAGCATAGGGATGTTGAGATAGGCGTTACTGATAATGGATTTTATGTCTCCTCTCCGCATAAGGTGGACGTAAGCAAAGCTTTCAGGCTGCTGAAATCAGAGAATATGGACAAGGTCCTTGCGCTGGCCATAGACAAGTCAGAGGTCCTGAAAAGAAGGTTCAGGCATTGCGCCACAAGGTCATTGATGATACTCAGGAATTACAAGGGCAGGGAAAAAAGGGTAGGGAGGCAGCAGGTAAGCTCTATGCTGCTGTTGAGTTCTGTGAAAAGCATATCAGAGGATTTCTGCATGCTCAGGGAAGCGAGAAGGGAAGTGCTTGAGGACCTCATGGACATTGAAAACTCTCTTAATGTGCTGAAAGGCATAGAAAGCAGCCTGATAAAAATAGAGGAAATCCATACAGTCATTCCATCCCCATTTGCCTTCAACCTTGTGGTAATGGGCTCAACCGATATAATGAAGATAGAGGAAAAAGTTGAGTTCCTCAGGAGGATGCACAAGGACATACTTGCAAAAGTTTACTTAAAGAAAGGAAAAGAGGGTAAAGAGGACTTTGACTACCATAAGATGTGGGAAGAAAAGGAGAAGAAGAGGCAGGAAGAGAGGGACGAGCATAAAGAGTATCTAAAAAAGCTGATAGGTGAGCAGAAGAACGTTCCTGCATTTGTGAAGCTCGAGATAATGAAGATGATTGACGGGGAAAAAGACATAAGGCAGGAAGTTCTTGATGGCATCGAGAAGTATAAGGCAGAGATAAAGAAAACATGGCCTGAAGAGCTGATTAGCTTTGTCTTCAGGAAAGTAAAAGAACTAAAGTGAAACTCTCCAGCCTTACGGCTAAAGCCTCTTCTTAAAGTCATTTTCCTCTTTGATGCCTTCGGCATGATGAGGATTCTCGGAACATAAGCTTTTCCCCCTTCGGGGTCGGCTAAAATCCTT
>JAGVYS010000010.1 GCA_018303125.1 Candidatus Woesearchaeota archaeon
CTTTTGACTTAGGGCTATTATAGAAGTAGATTTACTCTTTAAATATTGTTTAACAATCCATACACGTTTTTCAAAAGTTAGTTTGTACATGAAAACCACGAAGGTGGTTATTGCATGCGAACTAAAAACGTGATAGCACAATAGTCTATAGAGAAATTAAAAGAAAACGGGCATAATGCCCGCAAATAATAATTAATTGAAGGCAGATTCGCCGTGGTGGCTTATGTCCAGGCCCGCTTCTTCATCTTCCTGCGATACACGCAGTGGCACTAGCATGCTTATTACCTTCATTAGAAGGAATGTTACCACGAATGCGTATGCAATGACAACACCACACGCGACAAATTGAGACACTATAAGCTGCCAATTGCCATGGATAAGGCCGTCTGCTCCTGCAGGGTTTATTGCCTTAGAGGCAAATATACCTGTTGCTAAGGCTCCAAAAACGCCGCTGACTCCGTGACATGCGAAGACATCAAGGGAATCATCTAGCCTTGTTCTTGCAGCCCTCCAGTTTGCAACTAAGTTGGATATAACTCCCGCAATTGCACCTATTAAGATTGCAGAGCTTGTGCTTACAAAGCCTGATGCAGGAGTGATGGCAACAAGGCCGCAGACTGCACCAATTGACAGGCCAACAGCAGAAGGCTTGCCCTTTACAATCCAGTCAACAACCATCCAGCTCACTGCGCCAGCTGCTGCTGCGATGTTTGTAACCACGAGTGCGCTTACCGCAAGAGTGCCTGATGCAAGCGCGCTTCCTGCGTTGAAGCCGAACCACCCAAACCAAAGAAGAGCGGCACCAAGAACAACAAAGGGCACGTTGCTTGGCTTGAATTCAACCTTAGAATTCTTTGCCATCCTCCTTCCAATCACCATCGCTGCAGCGAGTGCAGAAAGCCCTGCAGCGGCATGAACTACTGTTCCACCTGCAAAGTCAAGTGCACCAAGCCCTCTTAACCATCCTCCCGGGTTCCATATCCAGTGAGCGATAGGGGCGTAAACAAGCACAGACCAAAAGACAACGAATGCAAGTAAAGCTTTGAAATTAATGCGCTCTGCAAATGAGCCTATAATCAAAGCCGGAGTGATTGTTGCGAACATCAGCTGGAAGAAATAGAAGAGCAGTGCAGGAATAGTTGCTGCGTAATTTCCATCAGCCTCAAAGCCCACGCCATTCAGGCCAAAGAAGGATAAATCTCCTATGACTCCTCCAACACTTGGAGCAAAAGCCAATGAATAACCGATCACTGTCCAGACTATGCTTACAATTGCGAAAATAGCCATAGATTGCGCAAGAATTGATACCATGTTCTTCTGCCTTACAAGGCCTGCATAGAAGAAACCGACTGCAGGAGTCATGAGCATGACCAAAGCAGATGCTATTGAAACCCATGCAATGTCTGCCCCATTCATCTCATCTGCAAATGCCAGAGGCATTGCTGCCATCACCATCACAAATAATGCTATTAATTTTTTTTTCATTCTATTCACACCCTCCAGTAAAAGGCAATCCGCCCAACATTTAATTCAGGATATTGCAACTTTTTGGTATTATATATATTTAATTCTGCTTTTGGTTTAAAAAATATACAATATTAATAAAATATTATACTTTTTTTAATTTAAACCATAGATATAATGAACTAAATTAAAAACAAGTTAGGCTCTTCGTGGTGAATTCAAAGAGGATATCCCCTGTCGAATACAGATGAAAAATTTCCGATATGTTTAAATACAATTTTTTTGCCTTATCCATTATTCTATTGCAATGAGCCAAAAACCGAATATTAAAAACAATTTATTAAAGCTGGAGCACAGCTCTATTTTCCATGATTGGAGAGAGAAGAATAAGGGTTCTTTTTTGGCACATATATTCAGGATGCTTGATGAACCTAATAAGGAAGTATGGCAGTTTGGGTATTATAACAAGGATGATACTATAACTACTTTCATAGCTGATGGTGAGTCTATTAAGGATGCACCTGAGCAGGAGATATTCAAAGAAGATGCGCACATTCTTGAGAAGTTAGATATGGACAAAGCGGAAATTGAGTTTGAGGATGCACTGGATAAATCCATGGAGCTGCAGAAAAAGGAGTATAGCATGCACCCTCCTGTAAAAATAATAGCGATACTCCAGACACTTGGTGGAAAAACAGTATTCAACATAACCATGATATCAAGGACAATGAATGCCCTGAACTTTCATGTAAATGCATCATCAGGGAAAATTGAAAAGAAGTCATTGGTCTCAATTATGGAGTTCGCAAAGTTTGATAATGGTGAGCGCCCTTCATACATTGGATAACGATTTAAAGGGCAAGGCATTTTCTGTTGAAATGGTAGACGTAAAGGTTCAGAAGGTTTCTGATGTAAGCCTTCCAAGTTATGCACATGAAGGTGATGCTGGCCTTGATATATATTCTGCAGAGGACTGCGTACTCGGCATAGGAGAGACAAGAGCGGTAAAGACAGGCATAAAAATGGCCATTCCGCACGGCTATGTAGGCTTAGTATGGGACAGGTCAGGCTTAGCAGTCAGAAATTCTCTTCATACTCTTGCAGGGGTTATAGACTCCGGATACAGGGGAGAAATAAGCATAGTCATGAATAACCTTGGGAAGGCAGACATTAATATCTCTAAGAATATGCGCATTGCGCAGCTTCTTATCCAGCCAGTAGAAAGGGTAAAAATCATAGAATCAGATTCTCTTGATGAAACAAAGAGAGGACATGGCGGCTTTGGAAGCACCGGCTTATGAAAAACTATTTAAAACACTGATTTTATTATGTTCAAGGGGGTTAGTTAAAATGAAAAAACTTAAGATAAAGTATTTCGGTTTTGACAAGATACAGTATCTTTATAGCTCGTTGGATGATGTGATTGCACTTCCTGATGATGAAATCGTTCCAGAAATGAATCTGAAGATTGCAGGATAAGGCATCTTTCTTTATTATTTCTTGGCTCTTGGACGGAGCCTCCACTCATTATTTTTGGAAAGATTATTATAATTTTGCATACTATCTACCTCATTATTATCTCTGGCCAAAAGAGCTAATCCATAATATGCTTTTGGGTGATTGCCTATTATGCTGAAAACTAGCATATATTCGCTTTTCGCCCCATCAAAATCTTTCAATTTTCTCAGGCAGTCGCCATTCAGCAGATGCGATGGTATATTTTGCGGGTCAACTGATATGGCCCTTCTAGATAAGTCTCTTGCCTCTTCTATGTGATTTCTTTCCATTTCCGTTTTGCCTTTTTCATAGAGAATGCATGCAAGATCATACAATGCATGAAGATTTTTAGGATTCATCTCTGCGCCTTTTCTGTAAGCCTTCTCTGCATCTTTCATTCTTCCTGCTTTAACAAGATCATGCCCTATTGCTGAGTGCATGTATCCAACAATGGATTCAAATCCACTTGCCCGGATTAAACCTGATCGCCCAGTTAACCATTCGCTTTCCGGCATTACACCATCATAATGATCCATGTCAGAAATATGCTTTTCATTACCTATGCAGGTAACTATATGGGAGCCTTTTTTGGTGATGTATCCTTCATCATCCATTGTTTCCCTTTCAGGCCTGACTATGCTCTCAACAGTTAGACCAAGCAAAGTTGCGAATTTTCCAACAGCAAAGCTGTGCTCAGCGCAAAAAAACCCGCCTGCCGGGACTTGGGCTATGCCAATGGAATTTGTGTGAACATCATAAATAATCTGTGTAAGCTTTTTGTAGTCGTAAGGTTCTTGGGCAATAGGGAATTCTTTGCTACTGTGGGTAACTCGATTTACCTGTGGGCTGCCCCTTATCCAATAAAGCCTGGTTGCCTGCTTGTGTATTCTTTCAGCAAGTATTTTTTCATCTACTCCAATCGTAGCTATTTCCAAGCTTATGCCTGCTGAAAGAAGTCTGCCTAAATCAGCAGGATCTATACTCCTATCCACCTCGGACATCTGTTTAAGCAAGTTACTTATATCTGGCATGGCTATATGATAAGGCAGTACTTTATAAATTTTTCGCTACTTAGTAGTGACACTAAACCTTTTAAACCAGCTGCCGTGAAAAGCAGAGAATGTTTTTAAAGAATGCTCTGCTTCGTCAGCATATGAAAGATAAGGCAATACAGCTTCTCAAAGGGTATACCGGCAAAGGAAGGATATACCTTGCGCAAAGGGGGAATAAGGCACTACAAGTAAGCCTCAGGATTTCTGCAGCATTGGGAAAGAAGAAATGTGTTGTGCCTGACCAAGGCGGATGGATTACCTATCTTCAGTATCCTGAGCAGATGAAAATGGAATTAGTTAAATTTCCCACTAATGATGGAATAGCCATACCGGATATGCTTTCCAGGGAACTGGACGAAAGCGCTGTTGTAATAATCACATCCTTTGCAGGATATTTTGCAGAGCAGCCAATGGGGCTCATATACTCAATTGCCAAGCAGAAAAATGCACTTCTTATAAATGATGCCAGCGGAAGCATAGGAACGGAAGCGGCAAAAATCGGGGATATAATAGTAGGCTCTTTTGGAGAAGGGAAGCCTGTGAATCTAGGATATGGCGGATTTATAGCATTTGACAATATCAAGGTGGAAGATAGCATGTTCGATAGCCTGACTTTTGATTTAGGATACACTGACAGGCTGGCAACAAGGCTTGGCGCATTACCAGACAAGCTTAAGATGTATGAAAGACATAGGATCAAAATCATTGCAGACCTTTCTGGCATGGAAGTAATTCATCCAAGCAGGAGAGGGATAAACTGCGTTGTCGCATTCAAGGACGATGCCGAAAGGGAAAGGATTATAAATTACTGCGGGAAAAACGATTACTCTTTTACTGAGTGCCCGAGGTACATAAGGGTAAACAGGGACGCAATAAGTATAGAGGTAAAGAGGCTGGAAAAATGAAAATGCCGGAAAGTGCAGATGAATGCTTTTATTTTTCAAGGAGGTCTCTTGATACTAATGGGATGGCTATTGCATGGGTGTCAAAACCTGACTGCCCAAAATGCGGAAAAGCCAAGATGGGCAAGCCTATTGACGAAAAAAAAGGCAGTGTCAAGATAAGGGCGAAGGAATACAAATGCCCATCCTGTAAATTTACCGTACCCAAAGATGAATTTGACTCAAGCCTGACAATGGAGATAAAGTACAAGTGCCCTCACTGCGGAAAGGAAGGCGAGACAAAGACAGAGTACAAGCGAAAGAAATTCCAGGGCGTCGATGCTTACATCTTCTCTTGCGTTGACTGCGGAAAGAAAATACCAATTACAAAGAAGATGAAAGATGTCTGAGATACTATTCTACAGCACGAACCGAAAGGCAAAGCAGCAGAAAATCAAGGAAGCCATTCTTAAAGGGCTTGCAGAGGACGGCGGATTGTATTTCCCCTCAGTCATGCCAACTTTTTCACCACAAGAGATTGCTTCTTTTCAAGTCAAGGAATACTGGCAGGTTGCACAGGATGTATTCAGGAAATTCCTATCCGGTACAATGCCAGATGAAGAAATAGCGAGGATTTGCAAGGATAGCTACAATTTTGGCATACCTTTGCAGAGACTGGAGAAGAAAAAATACATCATGTGGCTTGATGAAGGCCCAACGCTCGCATTCAAGGATTTTGCAGCGAGGGCGATGGCCAGGATAATGCAATATTTTCTCAAGGCTGACAACAAGAAAGCGCTCATACTTACAGCAACATCAGGAGACACAGGAAGCGCAGTGGCCAATGCGTTCTATGGAATGGAAAATATAAAGATCGTTGTATTGTACCCGAAGAATGAAGTAACAGAAAGGCAAAGGAAGCTAATGACTACTTTAGGAGGTAATGTAACTGCCCTTGAGATTGATGGGAAGTTTGATGACTGCCAGGCTCTTGTAAAAATGGCGTTCATGGATGAGAAGCTGAAAAAGCTGAACTTAGGCTCCGCAAACTCAATAAATTTTGCAAGGCTTATGCCCCAGATAGTATATTACATTTATGCAGTGTCAAGATTAGGCAGAGCTACTTTTTCAGTTCCTTCCGGCAATTTCGGGAATGTTGTCGCAGGCCTGATTGCGAAGAGGATGGGTGCGGACATATCTAAGTTTATAATTGCAGTGAACAGCAATGACTCATTCGCAAGGTTTTACAGGACATCCAAATACAGCAAAATTTTACCTTCAATAAATTGCATCTCAAACGCCATGAACATAGGTTATCCAAGCAATCTCCCAAGGCTGTTCGAGCTTTATGATGGCCAGATGAGCGACAATGGAACAATAGTCAAGATGCCTGACTTGGCAAAATTAAAGAAAGATATATGGGCCATTTCAGTATCAGATGAGCAGACCATGCAGGAAATAAAGTTCATACGTGACAAGTATGGAGTAATAATCGAACCGCATGGCGCTGTCGGGCTGTTTGCCTACGAGAGATACCTCGAGCAAGAGAAGGACAATGTGATCGGAATATGCCTTGAGACAGCAGACCCTGCAAAATTCCACGAGCAAGTTGCAAGGGCCATAGGGGTAGAGCCATTGCTGCCAAAATCCATAAAGGAAGCCTTAAAAAAGAAGGAAGAATTCAAGGTCCTTGGAAAAGAATACGGGGAATTCAAGGAATACCTGCTGGAGACAGAAGATGTATCCTAGGAATATAACTCTTATCGGAATGTCAGGCTCAGGAAAAAGCACTTTGGGAAAGATGCTGTCAGAATACATGGATTATACGTTTGTTGATACTGATGACCTCATAGAGCAGAGGGGCAGGAAGCTCCAGGTTATCATAGACTCTGAAGGCGATGAGGCGTTGCTTAAGATAGAAAGGGAAATCCTCTTAGGGCTTGGAGGCAGCAAAAACATATTCTCTCCCGGAGGGAGCTGTGTTTTCTCGCCTGATGCCATGGATTTCCTCAGGGAAATATCACTTCTCGTATTCATAGATGTTCCTTTCGATGTTCTTGAGAAGAGATTCAGGAAGCTTGATGCATCCAAAAGAGGAATAATTGGCCTGAAGAAATATTCCTTCAAGGGATTGTTTGAGCTCAGGCATAAACTTTATGAAAAATACGCGCATGTCGTCGTAAGGGTGGTTGAGCACAGTACCGATGATAGCTTCAAAATGCTTTTGCAGGAACTTAAGCCATATCTTTCCTGAGAATTTCTTTATCTCACATTAAAAAATAGTGCCGGTTGCGTAAAGCTTTAAAAAAGATGAAGCAATTCTACAATACATGAAAAAGTTTTACATTACAACCGCTATTGCATACCCTAATTCCAGGCCACATCTGGGCCATGCACTGGAGATTACCCAGGCAGATGCAGCAGCGCGTTTCTACAAGCTTTCCGGAAAGGATGTTTTTCTGCAGACAGGCACTGATGAGCACGGGCTAAAAAACTGGCAGACAGCTAAGAAGGCAGGGAAGGACATAATGGGCTTCCTTGATGAAAATGTAAGTGTTTTTAGGGATTTATTCGCAAGGCTGAAAATATCCTATGATAATTTTCTCAGGACCAGCGACAAGGAAATTCATTATCCTGCAGCGCAGGAACTCTGGAATAAGCTTGTTAAGTCAGGAGACATATACAAAAGAAAGTACAGTGGCCTATACTGCACAGGCTGCGAGGCGTTCAAGACAGAGAAAGAACTGGAGAATGGGAGATGCCCAAATCACTCAACAAGAAAGATAGAGACAGTAGAGGAGGAAAACTATTTTTTCAGGCTTTCCAAGTACAGGGATAAAGTCTCAGAGATTATAGAGAGGGATGAGTACAAAGTTGTTCCGCAGTCCAGAAAGAACGAGATACTTTCCTTCCTAAAGATAGCGGAGGACATAAGCTTCTCAAGGCCAAAGGCAACTCTTCCATGGGGCATACCTGTACCGGGCGATGACAAGCAAGTAATGTATGTATGGTGCGACGCATTGTCCAATTACATAACTGGCGTATACTATGGAAGGGACAATAAGAAGTTCAAAGAATTCTGGCCTGCTGACATGCACATGATAGGTAAGGATATACTCAGATTCCATGCCGCATTTTGGCCTGCAATGCTGATATCAGCAGGAATACCGTTGCCAAAAAGGCTGTTTGTGCATGGATTCATATTATCCGAAGGGACAAAGATGAGCAAATCAACAGGCAACGTGATAGAGCCCTTCGAGCAGATTGAAAAATATGGACCTGATGCCTTTAGGTATTGCCTCCTTCAGTCAATGCCCATGGATGGTGACGGGGAATACTCTGAAAAATCCGTGAAGGAAAGGATTAACACCGAGCTTGTCGCAAATATAGGCAATTTTTGCTACAGGGTGCTCAGCTTTCTTGCTTCCAGGTACGATTCAAAGTTTTCTAAGATAGATGATGACAAGAAAATTATCAGTGAAATACTTGACATTGCAGGAGCAATAAAATTAGATTATGATTCACTAAATTTCAGAAATGCTATTCAAAATATTTTACGTATAAGCTCTATTGGCAACAAGTATTTCCAGGATAATGAGCCTTGGAAACTTATCAATGCAGACAGGGAAAAGACCGAAAAAGTAATAGGGACGTGCATAAACATTGTGAAAATCCTGACCATAACACTAAAGCCTATGATGCCTGATTTTTCGGCTGGGATGGAGTCCCAGCTAGGGTTAAAGGATTTGAGGTGGAAGGATATAAACTTTGAGCTCAAGAAGCATAAAATAGGAAAGCCAGCAATAATCTTCCATAAGTGTGAGGAAAGCATTGCAGTTTCTGCCAAAGAGTTTCCATTGAACATCAAAGCTGCCAGGATAGATTCGGTCAAAGAACATCCAAATGCAGAAAAGCTCTATGTGCTTGATGTAGACATAGGAAAGGAAAAGAGGCAGATAGTTGCAGGCCTAAGGGAGCATTACAGCGCAGAGGAGCTTAAAGGAAAGAAAATAGTTGTCGTATGCAATCTCAAGCATGCAAAACTCAGGGGAATAGAAAGCCAGGGCATGCTCTTGGCAGGTGATGATGGGAAAAGCATAGGATTGCTTACGACAAAAGCAATTCCAGGCACAGCTGTCCTGCCTGATGGGTTAACTGGAAATGAGAAGGAGATATCATTCGATGATTTCATGAATATCCAGATAATCATTAAGGACAGGAAACCATATGCAGACGGCATGCTTTTGAAGGCAGGGAAAGAAGAAGTTCTGGCAGAGAGGGTCAAGGACGGCGCGAGGGTAAGATAGTCACCTTGTTTCTTTCATGATGTTGCAATTGTCCTTGAGGTAAGGATTTATGAGTTTGTCGCAGACACTGAAATCATTTTCAGATGCAAACTTTATGTAGCAACTGTCCCTCTTATTTTCAGAGACATTCTCGCAAATAGGGGGGCTTTTTGCAGAATATGCGACGGTAGACAGGCAATCATCCCTGGTTTCCTCTTCTTCTATCCTGTTGCAGGCATCCGGATTGTTGCTTGCAGCGCCTACCTTGCTAAGGCAGTTATCCCTTAGCGTGCCTACACTCTCGCACTCGTTTGCCGCGCTTTCGGAATCAGACTTTGCTTTCTCCTCTATCTTTTGCGTTTTTTCCCAGAGGCTTACTATCTTTTTTGTCTCGCAGTCTTCCTGGCAGTTTAACTCAGATTCAGACAGGCCGCAGACATCATCACCACATATGCCCTCAGTTATGTGCCTGCATTCAAAGCTTGTTGTTGCATCGCAAAAATCCTGCGTTGAAGCGTCATTGTCATCACAGTCAGAGAGGCATTCCTGTTCTTCAGGCGGAGACTCATCTGTTGGCTTTTCATTATTCATTGCTTGCTCTCCTTTTATCGTGAATGGAGATTTGGCTATTGCATTTTGTCCATTGTAGCGCACAGTAACCTGCAAAATATATTCGCCTGCAGGTGTATTATCCGGAATATCCAGCTCAATGCTTTTCTGCTTTGAGTTCTCTATTGCCAATGTCTCAACCTTGAAAGTGAGCCTGTTGTTAGAAGAGTCAAAAATCTCATACTTCAAGTTTACATCATACTTTTCTCTTGCCCCTGCATTCTCAAGCATTATGTCTGCAGACATTTTCCCGCCTTTATCCACTTCCGGGCTTAGCTCCTCTATTGATATATCAAGAAGCTCAGCCGGCTTGACTGATGATGGATTAAGGAGGTAAAACCCAATTATGCCAAGTATAGCTATTATCGCTGTTACAGCTATAATGACTGGCGCATTTATCCTTATTGGCCTCTTGGAGATGTAAAGGGCATGGTTTACTTCATCTTCATTGTAGCCATATTTCAACAGATGCTCCTTTATTGTAGCAGGCTTATAGCCCTTCTCCAACAATTCGATGATATACTCCTTAAGCTGAGGCATATTGATACCCTAGGCCCATGTAATTTTAAATTTTTGCAATATTCAGGAAGTTTTCCGCATAATTTATGCTTTATTTAGCCTAAATAATGTATAATTGACGTTTTTAATAATTTATTTTTATGCTTAATTTATCCTTAGTTTATACTATATATAGTATAAATAAAGTCTAGTATTTTTACGCATTGCTTCTTAATGAATAGAAATCTTTATAAATACGTATCTCAATATACTGAAAAAGGGATAAAATGCCAACCCAGATAAGGATTACTGTCTCAAATGAGATAGACCAGTTGCTAGACGATGTTGCAACCAAACTGGGGAAGAAAAAGTCCATGCTGGCCAGAGAGCTGATGGAACAGAAAATGTATGACTTGCAGATAATCCAGAGGGGTCTTAAATGAGAAAGGCGCAGGCTTCTATATTTATCATTCTTGGCATAATTATTGTTGCAGCAACCCTAATCTTTTTCTTCATAAAAGGAAGCATAGAGAGGGAAGAGATAGCACCCGGATTAAGCATGATTGTTGAGGAGCTTCCTACTGAGTTCCTTCCTTTAAGGCCTTTTGTAGAGAACTGCATCCAGAAAACAGCAACAGAAGGACTGATAAAGCTCGGCAACAGCGGCGGCTATATATACACAGCAGCACTGAAGCCAGGGAAAGAAGGAACAGATGGGGATTCAATCACATTCTCAAGCAACTCTGATTTGGTTGTACCATACTGGTTTTACATGGATTCTGATAATAATTGTGCCGGCAAATGCAGCTTTTCCAGCAGGCAAATCAACCTAAGGCAAGGGAGAGGAGATTCAATAGAAGGGCAGCTGAGCAGGTATGTTGATGAAAAGCTAAATGAGTGCATAGACAGCTTCAATGGCCTGAAAGAGCTTAACTATAATGTCGAGGAACTTGGCAGGGCGAAGTCAAAAGTTGTGGTAGCATCTTCGAATTTGGTTATAAGCCTTGAATATCCTGTAAGGATAAGCAGGGAAGGAATATCCTCAGAAGTCAGGAATTTCCATTCATCACTGGATGTAAACCTTGAAAAGATATACAATGCAGCAGAATACCTGGCAGGATTGCAGAAAGATTACAGGTTTCTGGAGCAACAGGCGCTCAATATAATTGTAGGATTTTCAGCTAAAGATAAGGAAAAGTTGCCACCGATGTCCGATTCTGCGTTTGAAGTAGGAAGCAAGACTAGATGGAGAAAAGCAGAAGTAAGGAATTCAGTAAGCAATTTGCTCTCATCATATGTTCCTGTGCTTAGAGTGGAGGACAGCGTCAACTGGAAGGAGATTGATACTGGGGATGCCTTTATAGATGAGCTGTACAACAGCGGCATGACAATTCCGAGAGGAGAGTCAACAGACGAATTGCTGATAGATTTCAATTACTTGGGCTTCTGGAAGGAATACTTCAACCTTAATTGCAATGGAGAGATATGCAAGCCAGAATCTGCCTTCATAGACCTTCTCCCGATAGGCCTCCAGAGGTATAATTTTGTTTATGACATAAGTTATCCGGTGCTTGTTGAGATTGAGGACGAAAGCGCATTCAATGAGCGTGGCTATACTTTCAGGTTTATGCTTGAAAGCAATGTAAGGGACAACAAGGCTGTACAGGCAACATATATCCCATATCCGACTCAGGGAGGGAATTCTGATGAATGCGATGAATCAACATGGAGTAGTGGCACCGCAACAATAACAATAAAGGATTCCTTTACAGGAGAAGGGATTGATGAGGCAGATGCAGTATATACTTGCGTTGAAGAAAGCTGCAGCCTAGGTAAAACAGAGGATGGAGAGCTTATAACAAAGCTTCCTGTATGCCTTGGTGGAACAATTACACTGCTGAAAGAAGGATATGGTACGTCATATACCGATTATGACATGGGTGACAGAGACAGCAACCTTGAAATAAACATGAACCCTGAGAGGATAATAAAGGTTGAAATAAGGAAGAAGCTCCTCATGAAAGACAATAATGGCTGGGCATTATCTTCTGCAGTAAGGGGGCTTTCAACTGATGAAGAGGCAGTGATATCAGTAGATGACAGTTCCAACTTACTTAACATTTCAGGTAACATAGACACAGAATTGCCCATTGCAGAGGGTGTGCATACATTTGATATAGAATTGCTAACTGAAAACCTTTATATCCCAAGCGAGACAAAGGAAATAGATGATGAGGATTATTACATCAATGCAACCAACATTTCATCCTTTGTGTCAGGCAGAGCTACTGTAAGCTTCACAATAACAAAGGAGCATTTGCAGAAGGGCAGGCTGATATTGTATGCGCTGGCAGTAGACAAGAACGAAATAAAAGTGCATGATGACCTTCAAGTCTTGGGCGAGTTTGAGACACTGGCAGAAAAATACAAGGAGGATTTGGTTCCTACAGTAGAATGAAAAAAGCAATAATTGCCATTTTCATGATAATGCTTGTTGTAGGGATGCCTGTGATATTCGCAGCTGAAACGTCAATAATCAGCTACTCTGTCATGGGTTCTGACAAGGCAGCAGGCACAGTTAGGGAGAATGATGCTCTTGATATAGAGGCTTTGGTCAGCATTTCAGGAGATAATTCAATAACTCCTGATCAGGTATGGCTTGGATTTGAGACTCCGTTCAAGCAATGCACGAAAGTTGGAGAGAACTGGAAATGCACTTTAAGGTATCCTGAGACAGGAACAAACATATTCAAGAATGGCTTTTCATATTCCATAAACCTGCATTCTGATTCACATGCAGCAAACCCGACAACTTCAAGCATACTTGATGCCGAGTCAGGTACACTTGTCATAGACAGGAGCTCCCCAAGGATAGTATTGGGTGGCAAGACATTCAGGGGAAGCCAAAAGGTCACGATTTCATTTTACGCTTATGATGACGGCTATTCAGCAGGAGATTACACATCATGCTCAGGCATTAAGTCCATTGCTTTCAGCAGTACACTTGTAAAGAAAGACTTCTCCTATGCGCCAAACAGGTGCCAGGTACAGGAGAGCTTTGATGTCGATGTTTCTGCAATGCCGGAGCAAAACCAGCAAGTAACAGTTACAGTTACTGATTATATCGGGAAGACAGCTTCAGATACAATAACAGTAATCCCAGATAAGCAAGGTGTTACGTTCAGCAACATAAAACTTGTTTCTGCTGATG
Source organism: Candidatus Woesearchaeota archaeon (assembly GCA_018303125.1). Classification (GTDB taxonomy): domain Archaea; phylum Nanobdellota; class Nanobdellia; order Woesearchaeales; family WJIZ01; genus JAGVYS01. The sequence goes on from JAGVYS010000010.1 coordinate 13,499, forward strand.
GGGCAGAGGTAAAGTACATAGGCAGGAATCCATTAAGGGCTATATTAGTGGCAGAGGTAAGCGAGGATGCTGTTTTCGCTTCTGTCAAGGCGGACTTGCGCGCCATTAACAAGAACGGGAATTATGGCAGCTTGCCCGGAAACTGCGCTGTCAAGGAAGGAAAATCAGAATGCAGATGGGATGTAACTATTAGCGAAAAAGGGAGCCTGGAGATAACACTGAGCGCTTCAGATACCTCAAATCATGATACAAGCCAGAAACAATCATTGATAATTGGAAGTGATTTAGATGGTCCTGTTGCGACAAGCATATCGACACTTGCCTTGTCAGATGGTAAGAGCTACATAATCCCAAAGAGCAACACAATAGAGGTAACCTTTGAGGAAACAGGTTCAGGCCTAAGCAAGGATGATGTATACCTTGACCTATCAAACCTAAAAAAGGAAAAGGCAAGAAAGGCTGATGAGTGCATAATTGGGAAGTGCATATGGAAGAATCTTGATTTTGATGTTTCTGACGGTACTTACATTGTATCTGTTAATCCAATAGCCAAGGATAGGCTAGGCAATATTTTGAAAGGCAGCAAATCTGCAAATCTCATCATGGACAGGAGCGAGCCAAGGGTTATCGAGGTAAGCGTCAAGAAGGCTGCCGGAGCAGGATACGAAGGATTCATAACTATAGGGAATTCCATTGAAGTGACTGCGAAGCTCTATGAGCCAGGCACGCTTGGCAAAGCCTACGGTGATTTCTCAGCTATAATAAGGGGTTCTGAAAAGGTAGAAGCGGACCAGTGCAGGAAGCTTGAAAACAACCTATGGGAATGCAAGTGGATTACCAGCGCAGTGGACATGCCGGGATACATAAAGGATACAATAGGGCTAAGCTTTGAGGATTTCCAGGGCAACAAGGTAACAAAGGATGTAAATGTAGAGATATATGAAGTAAGCAGCACACTTGAAAACCGCTGGACTCATAGTGTCATATGCTCCCCTTCCTCAATTGACAGGGAGGTAAGTAGCCTTGTCGAGCAGAGAATATTCTGCCATGTGAATCTGGCAGGGAGTGCAGAGGTAGTTTCATTAAGCCTTGTGGGATGCACTGCGGATGAAAACTCTGCGAAATACCTGAGGAAGAGCGAGCTCGTAAACAATCAGGCAGGCTCAAAAGACCCATATATCAAGTTAACATTGCATGCTACTGACATAGCTGCTGAGAGGCTTACAGCAACATGTGACATTGGCATAATATCAAAAGTGGGGAACAGGATAATATCTGTACCTGAGATAGAGAAAGTCAGCATCGATGTTCCTTTCTATAATTCCCCGCTCGGAAGCTACGGTCAGAACGTCCAGCAGAAAGCCAATGATGCTGTTGAATCAGCAAATGGGGGTCTGTGGAAAATCATATCCTCAATAAACAAGATATTCTTCTTTGCAGAAAGGCTATGCTCACTTGTAACAACAATAAACAAGGCAATTTCCCTTATCACTACAATTGCACATATAAAGAGAACTATTGCTGATGTAACACGACCTTATGGTGAAGGCTTGGAGCAGGCAGGAAAAGCAGAGATGAAAATATCATCCGTACTAAACAACAAGCTCAAAAAAGCATGGATAGGTGGAGAAGGAGGAAAGACTTCCTTTATCAATAAGTTCTGCAAGTTCATTTCATGCCAGCTCTTCTACGATGACGCAAAGTGGGGAGGGTCAGTGACTCAGGCATTAGGAAGCTGGCAGAGAACAGTGCTTAACTATGCAAATCTTGTTGCTACCGGCGGACCTGTCGGTGAGGCCATTGGATTAGGCGGGCAGGGAGTTAATGCTTACACTTACAAGGAAGGCGCTGTTGAAGAGCATGGAGGAGTATCGCCAAAAGTATTATTGCAAGGCGGAAAGCTCAATCCAAAGGACAGCATAGTCCTCAGCTTTGCCACGCTATGCATACCTGGCATAGTCTATAACCTCAACAAATACAGGCAGATACAGTGCGTTTATGCTGACTGCCTGAAAACAAGCATAGAAACTGGAGTGCCATTATCAGTATGCGAGAATGTAAAGGAGCAGGCAACATGCAAATATGTTTATGGAGAGATTTTCCAGCTGATGCCATTTGCTGGATTGCTTAACTACCTTTCAAGCCTTATAAAATCAGTATTGTCAAGCCCCTATGGGATTGTAAACTTAGCCATGGGGTATGTCTGCAATGCGCCGATAAACACGCCTTATGGCAGTAGTGTAGCGAAGCTATGCCTTTTCAATGAAATGGCGGGCATGATGGCTGATGTATGGTCGGACATCGCTAACATAAAGGATGACTGGAAAATAAAGGATGACTATTGCGCACAAATATGAGGAGGAAAAATGAGGCACAGGAAAACTGAGGCTTTGCTGGTTGTTGCAATTTCCATAGCAGCAACGCTTTTCATGCTTTCAGGCGGCGACATAACAGGCTTTGCTGCCTATGATGCTGATGAGATAATTGTATCAGGCATTTCATTCGATGCCAAAATTGGAGGCATAATGTATTATTACATATTTTCAGACAATGAATGGTTTGAGTCAGAGGACATTGTAACGTGGGAAAAAATTCCTGAAATGGGAGACACAGTATGGACTGGCTTATATTACTTGAAGAGTTATGACGCAGAAATCTACCATAAGGGAGAGGAAATAAAGTATATTGGTGAATTTGCGAGGGATTTCAATGATTAAGGTAAGGATATCTCTTGTTTTGGCAGTCATGGTTCT
>JAGVYS010000011.1 GCA_018303125.1 Candidatus Woesearchaeota archaeon
GTGTTGTTATGACACCATAATTTTTATATAGTGGCTATGATTTGTCCTCCTATGGCACTCGAAATTCTCAGAAAACTTGGATTGTCTGATGGAGAGATAAAGATTTATGTCACGCTCCTTAATATCGGCAGGACCACGCTGCAGAAAATTAATGAGAATACTTCAATTGAGAGGAGAAATATCTATGATATCCTGAATAAACTCATTGAAAAGGGTCTCGTTAATTATATTCAGGAGAATAAGAGACGCTATTTTCAAGTAAGCAACCCTAATAGCCTCAAGCATTATGTAAGTGAGCAAAAGAATGATCTCTTTTCAATTGAAGAGGAGCTTGAAAAGCATCTGCCCGAGATTACAGCCAAGTACAATGCCCTCCATTATGACATCAATGGGGAAATATACAGAGGAAAAGAAGGTATAAAGGCAGTTTGGGAGGATATGCTAAATTATAAGGAAATACGATGGATTGGCTCAGGGAGATATGTCCCAAAGCTTTTTCCGGTGTGGTTTGCAAACTGGAATAATCGCCGGATTAAGAAAAGAGTCATGATTTATAATTTGTTTCGAAGTGAGTTTAGAGGGAAAGTAAACTCATTCCTACTTGAGCATATCAGGTTTCTTCCGGAAGAATTCAGCGGAAACCCGTGTCCCATCTGTGTGTATGGCAATAAAACAGTGCATTTTGTCTTAGGTAGCATTCTATTTGCATTTCTGATTGAAAACAAGGAAACTGCCGAGAATTACAAAAAGTATCACAGGTACTTGTGGGAAAAAGTTGCAAAGAGTTAGTCTACAGCACGGTTCCACATATTGACAAAAAACTGCCTGTACTGCTCATAGTTTTGCCTTGACTCTATCATGAAAGCAGTTGGCTTGTCTCCGAAAAGTATTGTTATTACCTTGTTTGCATATATTAGCGTGCTTGAAGGCAAAGGCTCATCCATGAATTTTAATCTGCAATGGCGCATCCCACGAAACACCTCTTTGGCAATACCCTTCAGCCTAGTATCTGTTATTATATTCACTATGATGCCTCTCCTGTCCCTCTTAAGATGGTAATTCTTGTAAAACGGAACAACTTTCTCATAGTTGTCAAGGGTGCTCAGGTTGAACACGTAATACTCCTCACCTTTGTGCATAACATCAAGGATATCACGGTACACAGCAGCAATCCCCTTCATCCCCTCATAAACTGTCGCAACCTGCTTTTCCTTGGATAGCTTCTTCTTGAGCACTATCTGCGGTATAAGTTCACGCAGCTTTCTCTTTTGCTCAGAGATGAGGTTCTCCCTTCTCTTGAGCATTTCTATGAGGTTGGAAGGTGAAGAAGCCTGAAAATGCCTGACATTGTCTTTCAATACAGAAGATACGAGTCCTTTGGCAAGCAGCTTGTCAAGGGTTGGATAAATTTTTGAGTTTGGAATGCCTGATTTTTTTACCAGTGGAGTTGTTGTGGAGATGTCAAGCTCAAGCAGAGCAAAATACACCTTTATCTCATTCTTGGATAGCCCGACTTCTTCAAGTATGTCCATATAATTGTAAAAGATAGCTGTGTTTATAAATTTTTCATTTATCACCACCTAAGGGGGTGATTTTATTTATATATGGCAGGCTGCTCGCATTAAAATATGTTGTTTAAGGTGAGGGAAACATGTACAGGCAAAAATTACCAGATCTTTCCGGTCAGAAATTCAGAAAGATGTTCGGCATCAGCATGGGATTGTGCAGGGCCGACCTCTACATGCCTACACATGTCTGGAATACTGCGCATGTGATTGGAAAAGGCCATGACATCATCGCGTTTCTAATTAATAACGGGAAAATAACAGGATATTTTACCGAAGATGTCATCTCATATATGGGCAAACATGGCTTGCGTATCCTTAAAAAAAGCTCATTTGTTAAAAATAACCAGAAGGAAGTTCTAAGGGAAGGTTCAAAACTCTGGAATTTTTGTGAATATCTTGCAGGTCGCCCGTTAAAGCACCTTCCAGACAATGAAATGATTTCTTTTTATAATGACATTTTTGACAAAACACAGAGAATGTTTGGCTATTTTAATGTCTCCCAACCCTGCATCTCATTTGCCATTGAAACTGAGATAATGAAGCGCATGAAACTGTTAGGCCTTCCAAATGAAACTGTGCAAACTATCGCCGGAATTATGCTGAAAGCAGATGAAAAAACAATGGTAGGGGATGAAGAAATAGCTCTCATTGAGATGGCTATGGAGATTAAAAAGGAACATTCAGCTAGGCATTTCGATAATCCATTTTCTGTTATGTTAGAATGGCTTATTCTGCACAATAATAGCATGTACGAAAAATTGCTTCTTCATCATACGCGCTATTCATTTTTGGCATCATCTGAAAATTTTGATGAGTTTGACCTCAGCTATTTTGCAAACCGTATCAGGGAAATGGTCAAAAAAACAGAAGAGCAGCTTATGGATGATATTGCAGGACTCTCGCCAAATAAAGAGAAAATAAGGGAAGAAAGGGATGCCATAATTAAGAGATACAACTTATCAGATGAGATTACAAGCCTCTACGAAATTGCGCGTATCTATTCCCATCAGCGCATGGTTGTCCGAATCTACTGGACCAAAGCTATTTGGGTATGGGGAAAATTGCTTAGGGAAATCGCGCGAAGAATTGACATAAGTGAAAACGATGTGCAATACATAACCAGAAAAGAAATTAATGATTTTTTTGAAAAAGGATTTTCCATTGAAAAGTGTGAAATTTCAAAGAGGAGAGAGGGCTGCGTATATGTCATAATAAAGAAGCAAGGTCCGTTCATTTTGGCAGGAAAGGAAGCCAAGGAATTTGAAGAGAATTATCTGGCTGGCAACACTGATGGACAATCCATTATTCGTGGAATGACTGCATTTCCGGGAATACGGAGCGGAAAAGTAAAGGTGCTCGTTTACGGAAAGAATATGGTCAGGCAAGTAGAAGATATGCAAAATGGTGATATCCTTATAACTGGGAATACAAGGCCAGACATGATCTTTGCAATGAAAAAGGCATCTGCAATAGTGACCGATGAAGGTGGCATTTGCTCACATGCCGCCCTTGTCTCCAGGGAATTGAAAATACCCTGCATTGTAGGCACAAGGGATGCCACAAGGATGTTCAAGGATGGAGATATTGTGGAAGTTAATGCTTCTGAAGGGATTGTAAGGAAGATATAGGATAGCCGGATTCTTTTTCAGGATACCCGGTGGATAATTTACCTTTAGCGGTATCCCTATTATAACTTAAGATATTTTTTATGAACAATCGGTTTTATCATATTACATAAGTTATAAAATAAAACTAAGTACCCGTTTCGTTTTTAACCATCTTTGCCCTCTTGTTCACGATTTATTTTTCATCCGATATAAACCCCAGATGACCTGTTTTAAATATGCGTAACATTTATATAGTGAAAATTAATCCTACATCATGTAGAGTAAAAGACGACGCTCTTTTCTCGGGTTTTAAATGGAAAGGCCCAAGCCGAGTTCACGTGAAAAAAAGCGCTATATAGTGTTTCAGGTAAGCTCAGGAGAAGAATTGAGGTATGAGGAGATTAGGGATTCAATAATGGATGCATGCTTAAAGTATATGGGGATTTTTGGGGCAGAAAAAGCCGGAATACAGGTCCTAAGGAATCTATACATACCTTCTAAGAAAAGGGGAGTCTTCAGGGTCAATAACAAGGTGCTTGATGGCATGAAGAAAGCCATAAGCAAAGTTGACAAGATAGCAGGGAAGGAAGCGTGCATAAAGATTACCGGCATAAGCGGCATACTTAAAAAAGCAAAATACAAATTTTTAGAGGTGTGATAAAATGCAACCAATGCAACATCAGATGATGGGATATGACAGGGCAATAACTATGTTTTCTCCTGACGGCAGGCTTCTTCAGGTTGAATATGCAAAGAAGACTGTAAGGCAGGGCAGCACAGCAGTCGGCATGGTATGTTCAGACGGCGTGATATTTGTTGCAGACAAGAGGATTGTTGACAGCCTTATAGTTTCTGAATCTGTTGAAAAAATATTCCAGATTGACAACCATATCATGGCAACAGCATCAGGGATACTTTCTGATGCCAGAGTGCTTATCGACAGGGCGCAGGTAAAGGCGCAACAGCACAGGGTTACTTATGATTCTGAGATTGATACTTTGACCATTGTAAAGGACATATGCAACCTGAAGCAGATATGCACGCAATCAGGAGGCTTAAGGCCTTTCGGTGTATCTATACTTGTAGGCGGGATTGACGGCACAAAGCCAAGGCTATACCAGACCGACCCGACAGGAATATTTTTCGAGTATAGGGCTTCTGTAATAGGCGAAGGCGAGGAGGAAGTCGAAGATATCCTAAGGAAGGAATACTCTGCGGAGCTTCAAATAGATGACGGTGTTTCAGTCTGCCTTAAGGCCCTCAAGAAAGTTTTTGGCGAGAAGTTCAACCTAGACAGGGTGGATGCAGCATACATATCAAGTGCTGAAAAAATATTCACAAAGTATTCCAGGGAAGAGATTGAGGCAATATTCAACGGTAAAAAACGAAAGAAGAGATAAAGGTGAACAAAAATGGGAGAAGTTCTTGTTAAGGAAAAGGAAATTGTAATCCCTGGGCAGGTTCTTGTGAAGGGGATGGATGCATTCCCGGGATCAGGCTCGTACAGGGACAAGGAGGAGATATACTCTTCCAGGCTTGGAATAGTCTACCTGGATGGCAGGGCAATAAAGGTAGTTCCTGTATCGGGAGTATACATGCCGAAAATAGGTGATATGGTCATAGGAAGGGTATTCGACATAACGATGAATGGCTGGCGCATTGAGCTTAACTGCACTTACCCTTCAATGATGTCATTAAAAGATGCAACATCTGACTACATACAGAAAGGTGCAGACCTTACGCAGTATTACAACATTGGAGATTATGTAGTATGCAAGATAACAAACGTTACGAGCCAGAAGCTTGTGGATGTCAGCATGAGGGAGCCCGGGCTGAAGAAGCTTTCAGGCGGAAGGATATTCAAGGTAAGCCCGAGCAAGGTGCCGAGGATAATAGGCAAGAAGGGCTCAATGATAAGCATGATCAAGCTAAGCACAGGGTGCAGGATTGTTGTGGGGCAGAACGGCCTTGCATGGATAAGTGGCGACCTTGAGAATGAGTTCATTGCTTTGCAGGCAATAAAGAAAATAGAGGACCAGTCACATTGTTCAGGCCTCACAAATTCAATAAAGGAATTCCTAGAAGAAAAAACAGGTAAGAAGATAGAAGGTGTTGAGCAAAATGAGTTATAAGCAAAGGCACGACGGAAGAAAGCCTGATGAATTGAGAAAAATCGAGGCTAAGGTAGGAGTTATAAAGAATGCAGATGGTTCAGCTTTCTTTAAGATAGGCAACACAGAAGCATATGCAGCTGTTTATGGGCCAAGGGATCTTTTCCCGAAGTTCCTGCAAAGTCCGGCAAGAGGCATACTAAGATGCAATTACAACATGATGCCTTTCTCAGGTTCAGGTGAGAGGGTAAGGCCAGGGCAGAACAGGAGAGCAAAGGAGATATCCATGGTGACAGAAAAGGCCCTGATGCCACTTCTCGACCTTGATGAATATCCAAGGTCGGTTGTAGATGTTTTCATAGAATTGCCACAGACAGAGGCAGGCTCAAGATGCGCAGGAATATGCGCCGCTGCAATGGCACTTGCTGACGCAGGCCTGACTATGAAGGATATGGTCAGTGCAGTTTCTGTAGGCAGGGTAGATGATGCAATCATTGTCGACCTTGATTATTTTGAGGAAGCATATGAGGACGGCCCTGTAGCTGACATTCCTATAGCTGTCATGAACAGATCAAAGGAGCTTACTCTGCTGCAGATGGACGGCCAGATACCTAAGGAAATGCTGATTAAGGCAATAGAGATGGGTAAGGCAGCATGCGACAAGATATACGCCGTGCAGAAAAAGGCATTACAGGAAAAATATTTCGATGAGGGTGCTTAAAATGGAACAGATAAAGCTCTACTTGCTGAATGCCCTTAATAAGGGCAGGAGGCTTGACGGAAGGAATACCCTTGATTACAGGGACCCAGTTAAAGTGGAATACGGAGTGACCAAGACTGCAGAGGGAAGCGCCAAAGTAACTATAGGTGATACTGTTGTTATTGCAGGTGTCAAGCTCGAGATTGGCAAGCCTTATCCTGACACCCCAAACCAAGGTTCAATAATGGTTGGTGCAGAGCTTGTGCCGCTTGCCTCACCAGAATTTGAACAGGGCCCTCCCAGCATAGATGCTGTTGAGCTGGCAAGGGTTGTTGACAGGGGCATAAGGGAGAGCAAGGCAATTGATTTCGAAGCTCTCTGCATAGAGAAAGGCGAGAAGGCATGGGTAGTGATAATTGACCTAGTGCCATTGAATGATGATGGTAACCTATTTGATGCAAGTGCACTTGCCGCCATGGCTGCGGTGAAGAATACCAGATTCCCTGCAGTCACAGAGGATGGCATTGATTACAAGTCAAAGACAGATGAAGGATTGAAGCTTAATGAGTGTCCGATTTCTGTGACAGTGCACAAGGTGGGAGAGTATTTCATAGTTGACCCGACAAGGGAGGAAGCCAGGATATGCGATGCAAGGCTCACTATAGCTATCATGGAGAGTGGAGAACTTTGCGCTCTGCAAAAGGGAGGCGAAAAGCCCCTTAGTCAGGGTGATGTTTCGAGAATGATAGACATAGCAATTGATAAGGCTTCCATGCTGAGGGGGGTTCTTGAAAATGGAAACTAAATACGAGCAGGCAAGGATAATAGGCTCACGCGCCCTGCAGATAAGCATGGGTGCGCCATTTCTCATAAAGCTTGACGAACAGGATCTCGAAAGGATAAAGTACAATCCTGTCGAAATAGCAAAAATGGAGTACAAGGAAGGCGTAATACCAATTGCAATAAAAATCCCTGCTCCGGGCTCAAGGAAGCTCAAGAATGAAGGAAATAAGCCGACAGAAGCTTGAGAAATATTTTGATGTCACAGGCAGGGCAATAGCGAAGGCAGAAAAATCAGGCAACAGGACAAAGCTCCTGAATGCAAGGGAAGAAATTCTCGACATGGCAAAAAGGTACTATTCTGATGCCAAATACTTTTTCTCTAAAGATGATTTTGTGAATTCTTTTGCATGCCTGAATTATGCGCATGGTTGGCTTGATGCAGGCGCAAGATTGGGCATTTTTGATGTCGATGATACAACTCTTTTTGCAGCTGAAAGGAAGAAATAAAGCATTATGATAAATTTATATATGCAAAAAGATTCTCCTCAAATATGAAATCCATTTCAACATATGTAGCCAGCTTGGCTTTATTGGCAGGTTGTGCAACCGCTCCAATAGAGGAAAATCGCAATCCTATAACTCTTGGCCGTCCTGTACTTGAAGAAACAATTGCAGCTGCATACATCCATAATGGTTCCTTTGGGAAAATGTAGCCTACTCTATCAACTGATAATCATTATTTCGGAAGGATAACGGCAACCACAACAAGGGAAGGTCATTATATATTTCAGACTGACCCAACATTCCGTCCGATTGAAAATAGGGTTAGGGAAATATTCGAATCATTATATACTGGTGCTGAAATACCTGATTTCAAGGAAACTATCGGCACAGCTTCCAGATTGATGCAATCCTCGCAATCTGAAAATGGCACCCATAAATCAAGTGTGGATTTAAAGGAAGGAAGATTATACGATTTAGGTTATAGGAACGCAACAGTCACCTTCAAGGGAAATCAGGATATGGATTATATCGGGCAGGAAATCGAAGTGCTGCTCCCCGGATACGATAATTTACCTTCAGTCAGGGCAAAGTGGGATCTGGGCAGTAGCAAATCAGGCATTTCCTTTTCTACCCTGGGATATAATTTCAATGCACAGCTGACTGACGGGAAAAGCACCGGCGACATTCCAATGCATACTGTTATCAAGGAAGCAACTAAGCATTTGAAGCCAAGTTCCAAATAGAATTTTCTTGCCAACCTTAATATATTGGTTATCATTATTTTGCCTGATGCAGTTCCCAAAAACATTTGCTTTGCTTGTCAAGCCAAATATGCCTGAGGCAAAGTTTGTAGGATATGATAGTAACAGGAATACTTATATTTTCCATGTCCATTCCCATCCTGAAAAAGGCAAGGCAAATATCGAAATTATTAAGTTCTTCAAGAAAGAATATAGTCTGCAGCTAAATATTACCTCTGGATTGGGTTCAAGGAAGAAGATTGTAAGTGTTAAGTAAACTCTTTTTAAAAGCTCATTTTCGCAAGTTTTATAAAAGGGCATGGCGCTCTAATCTTTTTAAGATGGCCTTTAAAGGAAGGGACGTAATATCAATAAGGGACTTTTCTAAGAGCGAAATATTGCAAATTATTTCTTTGGCTAAAGAGCTTGAAAAGAAGCCATCTCCTGAACTCATGAAAGGCAAGATCATGGCATCATTGTTCTTCGAGCCATCGACAAGGACAAGATTAAGCTTCTCAAGCGCCATGGAAAGATTGGGTGGCAAGGTTCTTGGCTTTGAGACAAAGGAGTTTACGAGCGTTTCAAAGGGCGAAACATTATGGGACACAATAAAGATGGTCAGCCAGTATGCTGATGTCATAGTGATGAGGCATAGCATAGAGGGAGCGGCAAGACTTGCTTCAGAGGCATCATCCATACCTATAATAAACGCAGGCGACGGCGCAAACCAGCATCCAACTCAGACTATTCTTGACATGTACACTATAGAGAAGGAGCTTGGAAAACTCGAAGGACTAAAGATAGGTTTTGTCGGGGACTTAAAATACGGCAGGACTGTCCACTCGCTTTGCATGGCCATGTCACATTTCAAGCCAAAGATGTATTTCATAGCCCCGGAGGCGCTTAAAATGCCAAAGCCTTACCTTGACGACCTATCTGAAAAAGGCATAGAATATGTTGAGGAAGCGGACTTGATGAAATTCTGTGGCGAGCTTGACATCATGTACATGACAAGGATACAGAAGGAGAGGTTTCCTGATCCAGTAGAATACAACAAACTGAAAGGAGTGTACAGGATAGACAAGTCAATAACGCAGAAAATGAAGAAAGGCGCAAGGATACTGCATCCCTTGCCAAGGATTGACGAGATAAGCATAGATGTAGATGATACAGAGAATGCAGCTTATTTCAGGCAGGCGGCAAACGGAGTTCCGGTAAGGCAGGCAATACTGGCCCTAGTCACAGGTGCGCTAAAATGAAAAAGGAAATTATCATACCGGCAATTGAAAACGGCACTGTTATAGACCATATACCCAGCAAGGTCACTTTCAGGGTGATGAGGCTACTTGATCCGAAAGAATATACAAATACTATCAACGTTGCCCTTAATCTGGAAAGCAAGAAGATGGGAAAGAAAGGGCTGATTAAGATTTCTGGCAGGATGCTTACTCAGGACATGGTCAACAAGGTTGCCCTTCTTGCACCAAGTGCAACAGTGAGCATAATCAAGGATTATTCCGTAAGCAAGAAAGTAGTTGTTAAAGTGCCTGAGATGATAATCAACTTAGTTAAATGCACAAATCCAAACTGCATAACCAACATGGAAGAGGTAAATACCAAGTTTTTGACAATAAAGGAGATTCCATTGAAATTAAGGTGCGTGTATTGCGAAAGGGAGATTTCAAGGGAAGACATACAGTTGAAGTGATTCATGCTTCATGGCCAGTCACCAAAAAAGATATAAGGATGATAATTCTGTTAAAGGCATGCTATCCACAAGCATTTGCGGCATAAAGCTCAGTAACCCAACTGTGCTTGCATCAGGAATTCTCGGCATAACAAGGCAGTCACTTGAAAAAGCCGCAGCAAACGGTGCAGGTGCTGTCACTCTGAAATCTCTCTGCACAGTGGAAAGAAGAGGCCTTTCAGGCCCTAACATGTTTGTCTTTCCCGGCGGCATGCTTAATGCTGTGGGTCTGCCGGGTCAGGGAATGGACAATGCTATAAAGGATTTTGAGGCTCTTGACAATTTCTCTGTACCGGTTATAGGCAGTATTTTCGGCTCCACTATAGATGAGTTTGGCATTGCAGCAAAGAAAATGGCATCGCTCAAGCCTGCAATGATAGAGGCAAACATATCATGCCCGAACATAGATTACCACGAGCCCTATTATTCAAGCATAGAAGCAGTTGAAAAAATAACAAAATGCGTCAAGGCAAATTCAGGGAGGATACCTGTCACGATAAAGCTCAGCCCAAATGTATACAACATAGCCGAGCTTGCTGCCGCAGCAGAGAAGGCAGGCTGCGATGCAATAACAGCAATAAACACAGCATCGGGCATGGTGATTGACATAGAGTCAGGCAAGCCTATATTAAGCAACAAGTCAGGCGGAATTTCAGGGCCTGCGCTCAAGCCAATTGCTGTAAGATGCGTGTATGAGATTTATGATAAAGTCAATGTTCCAATAATAGGGACAGGCGGCGTAACTGATGGCAAGGATGCAATAGAGATGATTATGGCAGGTGCAACAGCCATAGGCATAGGCAGCGCATGCTATTATAGGGGAGTCTCTGCCTTCAGGCAGATATGCGACGAGATGCAGGAATGGATGAGGAAGCACAAGGTAAAGGGCCTTGACGAGATAAGGGGGAAGGCGCATGGATGAGTCATTTGTGGCTATGAAGGAAATGCCATCGATGCATTCTGTCTCAAGAGTAATTCAGGAAGCTCACAGCATCAGGACAATTTTTATTAATGGGAAAATTGAATCAAAGCCGGGCCAGTTCATCATGGTGTGGCTACCTGGCATTGAGGAAAAGCCAATGGCCGTCTCATATCTCTCCAGCAGTGAGTTTGGCTTCACCTACCATACCATAGGAAAGTTCACAAAAGCATGCGACAACCTGAAAAAAGGCAGCACTATAGGAATAAGGGGACCATACGGCAATCCTTTTTCAATAAGGAAAAACGCGCTTGTTGTCGGCGGCGGAGTTGGCATGGCATCTGTTTCCACGCTTATAGATGCACTTGAAAATCCTGTTGTAATAAACGGGGCAAGAAACAAGGGCAGCCTGATTTATATGGAAAGGTTTTCAGGCATGATCGTAACAACAGATGACGGGAGTTTCGGAAGGAAAGGTTTTGTTACTGAACCTTTAGAAGATGAATTATCAAATAAGAAATTCAGCATAGTTTACACGTGCGGGCCAGAGCTCATGATGAAAAAAGTTTTTGAGATATGCGAAAAGCACAAGGTTGACTGCGAGGCATCGCTCGAGAGAGTGATGAAATGCGGTTTCGGCATTTGTGGCAACTGCCTTGTTGATGGCCATATACTGTGCACAGAAGGGCCTGTATTCGGCTCAAAGATACTTAGGAATCTGAAGGAGTTCGGGAATTCTGCAAGGCTCAAGACAGGAAAGAAGGCTTCGCTCAAGGAATATTACGGGTGGCGAAGTTGAGGCTTCTCATAAAAAACAGCAATGTTTTCTGCAATGGTAATCTCGAAAAGGCAAATATACTCTGCGATAATGGAATGATACAGGAGATATCTTTGAAAGAGCATGAATCTGATGAAGTAATTGACGCTTCTGGGCTTATAGCCATTCCAGGCGTGATTGACCCGCACGTCCACTGCAGGGATTTAAAGCAGAGCCAGAAGGAGGATTTCTATACAGCATCCATGGCTGCAGCAAAAGGCGGCATAACAACAATGCTTGCAATGCCAAATACAGACCCACCTATAATAGACTCCGCTTCATTGGCAAAGGCAAGGGAAGCAGGGAAAAAATCAATTGTTAACTATGGTTTTTATGTCGCAGGCATAGAAGGCAATTATACCCAAATCGGGCAATGCAGGAACATAGCAGGCATAAAGGTTTATATGAATGATACAACCGGAAACCTTAAGGTCACAAGCAATAATGAGCTCAGGAAGCTTTTCTCTTCCTGCAAAAGGGTCGCAGTGCATGCAGAGGGTAAGAAAGTGGAAGAGGCAATATCCCTGATAAACTCCACATCAAATTCTTTGTACCTGGCCCACATATCAGCAAAGGAAGAGATTTCAGCTATAAGGAAGCTCGGGACAAAAAAGGTATTCTGCGAGGTCACGCCTCATCATCTCTATTTGTCAAAGGATGACCTGAAGAAGCTTGGCCCATTCGGCATGATGAAGCCTCCGCTAAAGGATAGGCAGGATATAGGGGCGCTCTGGGAAGCATTAAGTGATGGCACAATTGACACTGTCGGGACAGACCATGCCCCTCATATCATTGCAGAAAAAATGTCTGAGAATGTCCCTTTTGGCGTTCCGGGTCTTGAGACGATGCTCCCTCTGTTGCTGCATGCAGTTAGCAACAACCGGCTAACAATAAGAAGGCTTGTCGAGATAACTTCTCAGAATGCCGCAAGGATATTTGGCATCAAAGGAAAGGGAAGCATAATCAAAGGCCATGATGCCGACATAACATTGATAGACATGGGCCTTCAGAAGGAAGTAAGAAATGATGAATTGTTGACAAAATGCGGATGGAGTCCATTCGATGGTTATTCCCTACAAGGATGGCCTGTCATTACTATTGTCGGCGGCAATGTTGTATTTAAGGATGGAAAAATTGAAAATGCATATAAAGGCAAGGAGGTAAGCTTTTCGGATGAGCAGCGAGATATCAAGGGTGCTTCTTGAGGCGAGTGCAATAGACCTTGACACAGTGCAGGGATTCGTTTATGCATCCGGCATAAAATCGCCAGTTTACTGCGACAACAGGATTCTTCTTTCATACCCTGACAAGAGGGAAAAAATAGTGAATGCTTTTTTGGCCCTGATAAAGGCAAAGAAGCTGGAATTTGATGCTGTAGCGGGTGTGGCAACAGCAGGAATAGCATGGGCTGCCATAATCGCAGACAAGCTTAAGCTGCCAATGGTATATGTAAGGGCTTCTGCAAAGGAGCATGGGAAAAGAAACCAGATTGAGGGAGAGCTGGAAGAGGGAAAGGAAATAATTGTTGTCGAGGATTTGATAACCACAGGCCAAAGCTCCCTTGCAGCATGCGACGCATTGAAGGATTTAAGCGTAAAGGTTGTTGCATGCATATCCATCTTCAACTACGGATTTTCAAAATCAGCAGATGCTTTTACAAATGCAAAAATACCGCTTTATTCACTAACCGAATTTATCACTCTTGTTAACATGGCTGTTGAAATAAAATATATCAGCCAGGAAGAGAAAAAAATCCTGCTGGAGTGGCAGAGGACAGGGAAATGGGATGATAGTAAGCAGAAATAGGTCAGTTATACCGGCATGTGATGTTGACAGCTTGGATGAGCTGAAAAAAATAGTAAAAAATACGTGCTCTGTGGAAGGCATAGGCGCATACAAAGTTGGATTTAGCCTTGTCATCCCTTTTGGCATGGAAGCAGTTGTTAAAGCTGTGAGGGATTTTACAGACTTGCCAGTCATCTATGACCACCAGAAGGCAGGAACCGATATTCCAGATACAGGAAGCCAGTTCATGAGGGCATGCAGGAAAGCAGATGCTGTTATAATATTCCCGCAGGCAGGTCCGGCAACAGAAGATGCATGGATTAGAGCAGCAAAAGAAGAGGGTGTAGCCTTAATAGTGGGCGGGGAAATGACTCACAAGGCATATCTTGAGTCAGAGGATGGCTTCTTATCTGACAGTATGCCTAAAAGGGCTTATGAAATCGCAGCCAGGCTTGGCGTAAAGGATTTTGTCGTGCCAGGCAACAGGCCCGAAAAGATAGTTGAGTACAGGAAGCTCATAGAGTCATTCACAAAGGAGCCAGTTTTCTATTCACCGGGCATGATAACCCAGGGAGGCTCTCTTACGGATGGTGCGAAGGCAGCAGGAAAAAGATGGCATGCAATAGTTGGCAGGGCGCTGTATCAGGCAAAGGACATGGAAAAGACAGCAAAGGAAATGGTTAAATGCCTTTAAAAAAGGAATATTTAAATAAGCAAAATGCAAAGGTGATTGACATGAAGAAAATTATAGCAATTGTGCTGGTACTCTTAGCTGTTCTGACAGTTATCAGTGGGTGCAGCCCTTCTCCGGCAGACAAAGAGCAGGGAGACAAGCAGGCAGATGCAGAGCCAGTGCAGGGAAAGGATAAGGAAGCAGGAAATCTCCAGCCTCCAGCATTGCCTGCTGATTAGCATGGCGAAGGCCATACTTTCTTTTAATTGTAGCCGTAGCTATGATTTGATGACTCCTCCTGAACTGCCATAAACTGTATATAAGAAAAAATATTTGACTAGCAGATATGCGTAGCAGCCTTCTCGTATAATCTTCCGGTGTCTTTCTTTCCCTTGCGGAAGTCATCAACAGCAACCTTAATCAGCTCTCTTCCCAAGGGGGTAGGATAATCCCTGTTGAGGCATGCCATGCACATGTCACCTTTTGGCAATCCGATGCTCCTTATAAGCCCTGAAAGGTTTTGGTATATGACACTGTCAGCCCCAAGATGTGCAGCAATGCTCTGCGATGACTTCTCAGGAACTGTCTCATCAGGTTCCTTTATGAATCTTGGTGCCATTAATTCTGAAAGTGTGCTCATGTCAATGCCATAAAAGCATGGCCCCATTATAGGCGGGCAGCTTACTCTTACGTGAACTTCCTTTGCTCCGCCTTCTTCCTTTATCAGCCTTACAAGCTGTTCTGTTGTTGTGCCTCTTACTATGCTGTCATCCACTAGGAAAACCTTTTTACCACTGAGGACTTCCTTCAGTATGGTATACTTGCTCTGTATCTTGTCACTTCTGCTGCTTCCCTCTATGAATGTCCTTCCTACATACCTGTTCCTTATGAGGCCTTCCTTTACAGGCATGCCAAGATCGAACGCATATGCATCTCCTGCAGCCTTTGCACTGTCAGGCACAGGCACAACTATGCTGTCCTCGTCTATCTTCTGAGTCTCAAGCTTTGCCAGCTCCTTGCCTAGCTTTGTCCTTGTGATGTAAACTGATTTCCCATCGAGAATGGAAGACACATTTGAGAAGTACACCCATTCAAACATGCAATGTGCTTTCTTCGGGCTCTTTGCATATCTCTCTACCTTTACGCTGCCATCCTCAACATGTATCATCTGGCCAGGCTCAAGTGATTTGAAGTCATGGTATCCTGCATTTACCAGTGCGTTTGACTCAGATGCCGCAACCATGTTGCCGTCAACAATTGAGTATGCCATCGGCCTTATGCCAAGCGGGTCCCTAGTAACAGCCATTTCGCCAAGGGCATTTATGAAAGCAAGATTATATGCCCCCTCAAACTTGCTGGAAAGATTAGTCAGCACATCCTTCAGTGGGGGCTTTTTGTCGACATGCAGCTCCCTTGCGAGATAATGCATTATTATCTCTGTGTCATTTTCAAGTATGAAATGGTAATCAGCCTTCTCCTCAAGCTCTTTCCTTAGGCTGTAATAATTCACAAGGTTGCCATTGAAGCAGAATGAGAACCACTTCCAGAGCCTGCCATGATGCCTCTCAAAGGGCTGCGCATACATCTTCTCCTCCCTTCCGAATGTGGCATACCTTACATGGCCTATTCCCTTGCTGCCTGCAAAATTCTTGAAAAGCGACATGCTCTTTTCCCTTTTGCTGGTCATGAAAACTTCGTTTACCGTGCCTATATCTCTGTAAGTATGAAGAAGCTGCTTCCTGCTTGTATTGTATGTTGTCACGCCAGCACTTAGCTGACCCCTGTTCTGCAGGTTAAGCAATAGTTTGTAAATATAGAAAAGCCCCTTGTTTGTGTCTTTTTCGGGGAGGGATGCAGCAGCTACACCGCATTCCTCATGGATTTCCTCTGGCATCCTGAGCAAAATAGCGTATGCTTGTTTTTAAAACTTTGCCCTGCCCTAAGTCTAACTTCTCCTGCGAAGTCCATTATCATCAAATCTACAGGGTTTTAATCGCGGGAGCTCTGTAGGAAACTTAAATAACCCAAGCAGCCATTAGGCTGCATTGGGGGTAGGGAGCACGCCCTACCATGGGAAAGAAAAAAGAAACTATTTATTATAAGTTTGTAAAAGAAATGCTTAAAGCATTGC
>JAGVYS010000012.1 GCA_018303125.1 Candidatus Woesearchaeota archaeon
GGAGGTAGCCAGGCATTTGTCCTGACGAAAAAAGATGACAGAAGGGTAGGGGCTGATAACATTGCAATACTGCCTGATGGCGGAAGGACAGAGGCAGTGAATAAGGGAGGACAAACGCTAAACAAGGAGTATCTTCCAAATGGCGAATTCAAGGAGTCTCATCTGGTGATAGCTGGCCAAGATATACTACCATTTAACTCTGAGAAATGGACTTTATCTGAAACAAAAGACGGAAAACGTGAGCTAAGCTATAACGGCAAGAAAGTTGATGAGACGAAGATAGACAAAATAAACAAGAAACTTGAATTTGAGGACGGGAGCTATGTAAGGGAATTTGATGGGGGATTATTAGTAGAGCAGAAGGCAACAGGGGAGACAGTAATAACCGAGAGAGGCAAAAAGCCAATAACGCTTAGCAAGAAAGATGCTGAGAAGATCCTCAAAAATGACAAAGCAGTTTTAACAACAAGTTACGTTGCTAATCTGGATGATATGCTTGATATAGCTGAAAAGGCAAGGGTGCCAACAAGCAGCCTTGAATGGGACGGCAAAGATTCTTTGGTTTCAAAAGATGTCAGGATAACTGCCCATGCTGGAGGAGCTGCGTATGAGAAGGGGACATTCGATAAAGGAGTTCTTGACACAAGCAAGCCATTCACAAAAGTTGATTATGTGATGGTAGATGGCAAGCCGGTTGTACAGAAGACTGAGATATTAGAGAAGGATGCAAAGGCTCCTTCAGTTGTCATATGGGATGAGAAGAATGATGTTGTTGAAGTAGATGGCCAGAAATTTACAATAACAAAGGACAAGAATGTTGTAATGTTCTGCGATGGCGACAAATGTATAGACCTTGACAATTCACAGACATACAAGAAGACTGACAAGGGCTTTGACAGGTGCGGCAAGGAATGCGATGAGCTTGAAAAAAAGATGAAGAAGCACATAGAGGAAAGAAGAGTAAAATCAGGCGGGCAGAAAAACAGCGAGAGGCGCATGACCGGCTTATTCAATATACTTGAAACATCGCAGACAGGTTTAGGGAAAGTATTTAGCCTGTTCATGAAGGAAGAGGATAAGATTGAGTGGCAGGTCAAGCTGGATAAATTCCTCTGTGACAGCTACATACTCGGAGGCAAGGATTGCTGGACGAGCCAGATATGCTCATCATACATAGACAAGATACCTGATAGTATACTCTTAATTGAGTCACCAACCGGAGTGCAGATATCTGCTCTTGTAAGCGGTGTAAGGCAGGAGATTTCATATGCAGAGAGAGGAACAGGAAAAAAAGAATATGTATACAAGCTTAGCTTCGCTGTCAAGAACAAGAAGGATTCTGGCAGGAAAATAAGGTTCAATGTAAGGCTTGAGGGTGATAAAAATATACTTTTATATGACACTTACCAGGAGGTTGAAGAAGGGAGTATCTTCTCAAGGTCCGGCAAGAAAGTAATAATAAAAGAATCTGACAGCTTTTACAACAAGATATGCATACTCTTCCCTGACGGGGTGACAAAGCCCGGAGAAGGGATAATAAATGAACTCTGCAACAGCATAGTGCCATCTCCCGACATCGGAGCAGAACAGGGCAGCACCCAAGGCAATAATGAAGGTGAGCCAGAAGGAGGAGAGGCAGATTTCTGATGCTAGGGTTGATAAAGGCGTCTTTTAAGCCAAAACCACTTGTCTATACAATGATTATAGACTCTGCAACATTAATCCTTATCACGCTTTTTATCTCAATATTAGTTGGTACGCTTGAGAATAGCGCAGCATCAATGAACCTACCGGAGCATATATTTGAGCTGTCGGAAGCAGAGCTTATGCAGCTATCAGAGTCAATAGGAGGATATTATTCATTCTTCATAATGTCGCTTGCAATTTTCTTTGTGGCATCCTTTGCAATAATCAGCCTGACTCGCGTGGCAATTTGGGCAAAGATATATGGAAAGAAGCTTAATTCAGGATATTTCCTAAAGGCAACTTTGTTTGGCACTGCATGGCTCATAGTTCTTGGCTCACCTGCAGCGATAATACTAATGACATTCAAACAGGAAATCGCAGAGATATCTGCTGTAGCTTACCTTGCTGTTTTGGCGTATTTCAGCATGGTGATGTTCATGCTATATGCAGAAACAGGCAAGTTTCCATGGCTTCGAGGCATTTCATACGGTGCAAAGAGGCTTGACATGGTTCTGGCATATGCTGTTCTGGCAGCCATATACTTCGCAGCATACCAGCCACTGAATAATCTTATAGGCATGTCAATAATGGGCATGATATCTGGCACAACCATAGTAATATTTTACTTTGCTTTTTCAAGGCTCTTGCTTTATGAAATCAAAAAAAGGGGATGATAGGACAAAAAAGAGGGCACAGATAAGTGTTTTTGTTGTCCTTGGAGTTGTGGTACTGGCTTCAGTAGCTATGTTCCTATACTTTAGATCATCTTCTATAGCAAAGCCTGATATCAAAGCAAGGGATGCAAATCCAATAAGTAATTATGTCGAGGGATGCATTGAAGAATCAGCCAATGAGGCAATTACCTTGCTCGGGCAGCAGGGAGGGTACATAACAATGCCACTTAACATAGTAAATGACCCTTCCAGATATTACTCGCCTGACGGAAATGGAATACTAAAAATGCCGCTTTGGTTCTACAAGGGAAACAAGTTTAACCCAGGCATAAGGGATGTGCAGGATGACATATCAGAGTATGTATCATCGCGGATAAGCAGATGCATAAATGATTTTCAGCCTTTCATCAATGAGTATGACATAGAGGCAGGGCAGGCAGAAGCAACAACATTCCTCAACAAGGAGGATGTCACGGTAAACCTGAAATATCCTCTCAAGATAACCTATAAAGGAAACAGCAGCAGCACATCTATGTCTGATTTCTCCATCAGTGTGCCTGTCAGGCTCAGGAAGCTTATTGAAACTGCGGGCGCGATTCTTGACTCAGAGCTCAAGGACTTTTTCCTTGAGAATTTCACCATTGACCTTATGACATCGAATCATGAGATACCCTTTACGGACATGGAGTTCACGTGCAGCAGGCTTGAATGGAAAGTTTCAGACATAAAGGAAAAGACAGAACAGATGCTGCGTTATAGCCTGCCAAGAGTGAGGGTGAAGAATACCCTGCATAGGCCATTTGCAGCGCCTGAGAGAGAGTATGAGAAACTTCTGGCTTACACCATGGAAGACATTGCAAAGGGAAATTTCCCAAAGAACGCGCCCGAAGACTCTTTCGAGTACCTTAGGCTGTATTGGGACCCTGGCCTTGAAAAAGATAACTCCATATCTGTTGCATTGTCCCTGCCGAGCCAAGGCATAGAACTTACAGCAAGGCCTAATGATGATGGAATATTGAGGGCCAACACAGCAGAGGGCAGCAGCCAGTACTTGAGATTCCTTTGCATCGGCATATATCATTTTGTCTATGACCTTAATTTCCCTGTACTCTTTGCCTTAAAGGACACTGCATCATATGGTGGAGAAGGTTACATATTCAATTTTGCAATTCCAGCTACCATAAAGAACAATGAGCCTTACAAGCTTGATTACGGATATGACTTGTTTACAACAACTTACTTCGATAGAGGATTCTGCGATGATAGGGGAGATGAGACAGCTGATATAAGGGCAATAGGCTATGATGGCGAGATAGATAACACAGAGCTTAACAGGGCAAACATAAGCCTTGAGTGCATAAGGTATTTCTGCCCTCTGGGCATGACATCTCCAAGTGGAGGCAAGTACAGGCTTATTACGACATTGCCGGCTTCATGTGCAAACCCATTCATAACAGCTGAGAAAGACGGATATCTTAAGGCAAAAGCACAATTGATATCGGACAGGCTTGATATCAAGATGACAAGGCTTAAGGACATGGACTATGGGGTTGTAATGCATATGTACAATAGTCTGGGAGATGTAATGGGCAGCCCAGAAGAGCTTGGAGAGGACATGAATGTCTCAATACAACTCCTAAGCGGAGATTTTGTACAGTATAATGTTTATCCCATCCAGCAGGATGCATCTCCTGATATAGGCAAGATAAGGCTCATAGAGGATGATGCAGAATATGAGCTCCAGATAATCCTTACCCAGAATGGGGAGTATGTCGGCGGATACAGCGGCACGTTCTCAGCAGGCAGGGAAACGATAAAGGATTCAAAAAAGATAGTGTTCCATATATTAAGGTATGTCCCTACCCCCTTCACCAGGGAAGACAAACTGAAAATGGTAGGCTACATGCTTGATGAGGGCTATGCGGATGAGCTGAAGCCCACATTTGAGTAAGTATTTTATATGCTTAAAAAGGAAAGTAAAAAATGCGAGCCAATGCAAAGCTAATATCAATCTTCATTATAGCTCTAGTAATCTCCATGCCTGTTTCATTCTCCCTTTCAATAAGCTCTGTCATGGTTGATTCAGGAACTGATTACTCATTCGTGTCATGGAAGACAGATGAGGATTCGGATTCTTCTGTTTATTACGGAAAAGCCAATCCAGATGAAAAAAAGGCAAATAGCAGCCAAAAGACAAAGGAGCATAGGCTGGCACTTGAAGGGATAAGCCCTGGAGCGTATAGCTACAAGGTAAAATCATGCAATGCAGATGGGAGATGCGGGGAGTCGGAAATAAGGGCATTCACAGCAGGGCAGGATAATGAGCCGCCATTCATAGATACTGCCATACCATCATACCATAATAGCAAAAGCATTGACATATCAGGAAAGACAGAGGCATTCTCGAAGGCAAGAATCTTTTTGAACGGCGAGCTGAAGAGGGCCTCTGACATAGGTGATACCGGTTATTTCATTTTCTCTGGAATATCACTTAATGAAGGCACAAACACAGTAAGGATAACAGTAACTGACAAGGCAGGATTTGAGAGTTATATAGAGAAAACAATAGCAATTGATTCGGAAACTCCTATACTTAACATGAGCCTTCCTGATGCTTTTTCCAGCAAGGAAAGGCTTGTGCTTGATGGCAGGGTTAATGAGAACGTAACAATCCAAATAATTGTTACCCAGCCTGCCGAAAGCCTCCCTATAGGAGCAGTAACGTCACTTAAGCTATTCTCGCAGGAGAAGAATTCTGCAGTGCTTAAGTGGGATAAGGCAGAGAATGCTATTGGTTACCTGATATACAGGAATGGAAGATTGCTCACTAACTTTCAGGACAATTCCTTTACAGATATTGCGCTTAACAAGGGAACAAGCTATACTTATGAAATAGCAGCATACAATGCAGCATGCGAGATTGGGCAGAAATCAGAATCTGTAACGGTTCCTGTACCTGAAAATGCTGGAGAAGTAAATGACAATTTTCCTGAACCCGAGCCATTCTGCCAGCAAGATGAGCCGGACATCAAGATATTTAGTGCAGATGGCAAATTCTCTCAGGTATTGGAGCTGCAGAAGGGAAGGAATGCTATAACAATAAACGCAACTGACAGGGCAGGAAATTCTGCTGTCATAAGAAAGGAAACTGTTGTTAATGCTGACAAGCCAAGGATAATTGAAAATAATTTGGCAACAATAACGCCGAGCTACACAAGCAGCGTGGCTATTGAAGGAAAAGTGTCGAAGTCTGCAAAGGAGCAGGTTTTAGTGAATGTTATAATCAATGATGACAAGACATTCACCGGCTTTGCCCAGGAGGATGGCACATTCAAAATAGAGGCAGATCTTGAAAGGAAGGTCATGTCAGAATTTGACCAGAGCGACTATGACCCTGAATCCAGGTCAAGCGACTATTATACCAGTTTTGGCTCATCATGGGAGAATAAGGTCACTATAATCGCCGAGTCGGAATCAGGATTGGCTTCTGAAAAGGTCGAAGGAAAAGTGCTTTTGTCAAGCTGCGGCTATGGATCCTGGTGGAGTGTCAAGCTTGATGAGCCCTCTCCAGATATACTGACTCCAAGGCTAATGCTTGAGGGGCTTGCCCAGATAGGCGTGCCAGTAACTAATGTTGCATGGCAAGGGGGCACACAGAGAAACGGCACAATATCCCATGTCAGGGTAACCCATAATGTTCCCATAAGCGACAACGACAAGAAAAAATACGACCTTGATTTTGTCCAGAATGTACAGTACATAGACAATACAGCCGGAAACAGGGGCTTTGCCCTGATTACGCTGAAAAAGCTTGATTCTTTGAAATCCTTGCTCGATGAGGCAAAAAACAAGACAACAATAACTGGCATGGAAGAGACACTTTCCGACCATAGGTTAGGAAATTGCAAGAATCCCGCATTGGGATGCATAAGGATTCCATTAATGATGGAGATAGACTTTTCCTACTTCAAGCCTGACAGCCAATATACAGGAGGAAATGCCAATCTTGTAAGGAACAGGCAGGAGATAGAGGAGAGGGTGCAGAGGCAATGCTGGGATGTCGAAATAACAATTGACAGGGGAGGAATTGCGGAGAAGATTCCAGAGGACTTTTTGCAGTCATCCATTAATGTACTCAATACAACTATAAACACAATAAACAGCATAGTGAGGCCATTAAACACAGTAAAGGAAGTAATTTTCTACAGCTGTGCGGGTTCAATACTCCTTGATTTTGTCATGGCTTTCCAGGAGAGCTTCAGCTGTGAGTTCTCCTCTGCGTTGAGCAAGTTTAGCCTATCAGGCAAGAAATGGGACAGCTATTATGCCAAGACAGGGCAGTGCAAGGCTTATTATCAGGACGAGCAGCTGGAAACATGCGAGAAGTGCGAAAATGCTGTGAGGTCACGCAAGAACTTTGAGAAGACACTGAAATGGGTATGTGACAGGATTTTCTGCCCAAGTGCACCGACATTCCAGAAATATGTCGAGGACAAGTCAAGCCAGTATGCAGGCGCAGGGAATAATGAGGTCACTTCTGATTGTGCCTATAATGTCCCAGTTGGCCAAAAGAAAGTGCTGAAGTATGACCAGATATCGGAACTTTACACAAAATACAAGGAGAATGACCAGCCCGCTGGCGTAGACTGCTCTGACCTTCATTCTCCAACAGCTGAGTGCTGCGCATACGAGTATATGGAGCAATGGAATTCTGCATGCCTTGTAATGGATGAGCTTAAGGAGTCGAAGTGCCTTGCTTATGAAAATACGCCAAATGCAGTTCCTGACCCTGATTGCACAGGGGTAAGGAAAGTTTGGAACTCACTTGCAGGATTCTGCGAGCCAGACGGCACTCCTCCAGCCGAGGTAATACCGGCAGGGGATACTTTCAAGACTTCTGACGCACTGAGGCACATACCCGGGTATTCAGGGAACACAGGGCAGTATCTATACGTCGCAGGTGATGCAGGCAATTCAGTATGGTTCAGGTTTTTCCCTTCAGGCTCAGGTTCACCCCGGGGCAGGGATTCAAAGGCATCATCATTATTTGCCGAGATCGGGTATATAGGCACGGACATAAAGTCAGCAGTACCAGAGTTTGTCGCAGGGCAGCCTTCAAGAGTTTCAACTCAAAGAGTTTTCCAGCCTCTTACAAACAAGATATCTGGCGTAGGACTGTTTGAGGTTGATGTTGCTTCCCTTGATGAGAACTCAGTGAACTTTAACAAGAATGTGAGGGATAATTTTGCAAGGCAGTATGTATTGGCTACAGGCTCATCTGCTGCAGAAAGCAAGAAAATATACTCTACTTTGCAGCAGAGCGTAGGTGTGACAGGAAAAGATTACATTGTTGACCCGACATCAAGCTTATTGAGGAGTTTCCAGTGCGCATGCCTGCCAGGAATCACTTCTTATCTTAATTTATGGAAAAGGATACTTGAAGCAACAAGGATTTGCTTCCAGAGCATATTGCATACAGGAGAGGGAAGTGCAGGCATTTGCAGGGCAGTGCTTTCTGTCTATGTATGCGATCTTGCCTATGACCTTATATCGTGCTTTACAAAGAAGTATGGCTCAGGCTCGCAGCGGAATTATGCAGGAGGCATAGGTAATTTCTTCGGTGCGCTTACCTCTGCAGGGGAGAAGGTTTCAAGTACCATACAGGGAAGATATGGTGATTCACCGATATACAAGGCACTTTTCGCAGAGAGAAAAATAGTGCATGCAGCATGCCTATGGGCATTCACGGGTACATGGGACTTTGATGTCAATGCCGTACTTGAGGAGGACATATCTATTGATGTAAAGACAGAGGCTGTGCCTTACCCGTGTACAAGAAGGTACATTTCGTTTAATCCAACTACTATCCCGGAAGGATATACTACCTATAATTATCATGTCGGCCTGGGCATGGTGGCAGGTTCGCAGCTGAGCTATTCCATGGAGCTTGTATGCTCGAATGATTATAGTTGCGATAGTCCAACAGGAGAGTGCGACTGCGTAGGCAAGCAGATACAGACACTTAACGTACCTGTTGGAAGGGGAACAGCAGTAAGAGGAGAGGTAATTCAGGATGAGATTTACCAGAATGTAAAGGATTCTACTGTTAGGTATGACAAGGCCATATTGAAATGGACTTCCTCGGACTCAGACAAGTCCGGCAGCAAGGAATGCAAGATAAGGGATGTTGGAGGAAAGCCGCCTGCTTTCTGCAGGCTTGATATTGCTGAGGGCAATTTCAGATGCGAGATTGGCTTTGATGAGTCTGATTACACTAGGTTCCTCGTAAAGCCAGTACCTTCAAAGGGAGAGTATTTCCTAAATGAAGTAATTACTGTGGATACAAAGATAGTGCAGAGGCAGCCGAGCGCAGTGCAGAGGTATACCGCAAGGGAAGTTAATCCATATACTAAATTCCTCAAGTACAGGCTGTACAACCAGAATAAGGTGCTCATAGAGGAGTCATCCTACATAAATTTGAACGGGAATGGCCAGCACAACATCAACAACCTTCCTGGCTTTGTGGTAGACCAGAATGATTTCATACAGGCAACACCAAGCGTCAAGGCAGAGGGTGGGATTGTTCTCAAGGAAGAGCTGATAGCAGGCACAGGTAAAGGGCATTCTGATGTATACATAAAGTTCGATGAGAACAGAAAGTTTATAGCTGTAACAAGGAGTGCAGCAAAGGATGATATTGTTGACAGCGGAGATGTCAAGCAGATATCCGGCAGATGGTTCATATATGTTGAGGATTCTTACAGGATTGAGCTTAAGAGGGAACCTAAGAAAGGGGATGGAGAGATACATGTTAGGTATTCTAATGGTGCTATAACCTCAGAACAATGCTCTGAGAAACCACAGAAATGGATTCTTGAGGTTGCCCTATATGACAAGTCGACTGACCCGGAGAATAATGATCCATCAGGACAGGTTTCAATATATAATGGAAAGGAGCAAAGGGAGGAAGTTGTTGTAACTGCCTACTGCCAAAGGCCATCCAGCTCAGGCATAAAGCCGTGCCCCCTAACAACACTCCAGTCTACAAGTGCGGTAACCCAGAAATGCCAGTGCGCTGATAATGTTGTCTGCGAGCCTGTCAAAAATGAGCCGCTTTACTGCAATATGAATGTAACAGCTACCAAGACAGAGTTCAAATGTGATAAGATACCGATAGGAAAAGCACAATGAATGATTTCAATAGTGCCCTTGGACTGGTGAAAAAAAGCAGGAAAAATTTTCTGTTATTGACAGCAGTCGATGCAGGATTTATAGTTTCTTTCCTCTATGTTTTCTGGACTATTGTATACGGCAAATTATTCGG
Source organism: Candidatus Woesearchaeota archaeon (assembly GCA_018303125.1). Taxonomy (GTDB): domain Archaea; phylum Nanobdellota; class Nanobdellia; order Woesearchaeales; family WJIZ01; genus JAGVYS01. Next base: position 9,685 of record JAGVYS010000012.1, read on the forward strand.
AATACTTATGGATATAAGCAATGCCATTAATTATGTACCAGATATAAATGCCGAACTTGAGGCGCAGGCAAGGGCTATCCAGGAAATTTCCACAAGCACCAATTTTCTTTCACTATACTCCAGCCTGCTATATTGGCTTATGGTGCTGATAGCTGCAGTATTTTTGATTATCATTGTTTTCAATGGAGCAGCTTTCTTCCTTACATCCAGGATAGCAGGGAGTAAAACAGGACCATCATACTTCCTTAAATTCACCGCAATAGCTGCCATATTCTACTCACTTGTCATTTTTGGATTCTGGATGACTGTAAACCTTTCCATGCTAAGCTCAAGGCTTGCTGTGCCTTTGTTTGGGCAGGCAACAATAAACATCCTGCTTGTCATTTTTCTCCTTTTTGTAAAATACCTATGGTACGTTTCCATTGTTGCCATAGCAAAGAAAAAGTTATTAGAGTCAATAAAATTAGCATTCAAGCTATGCTTCAGGAACCCTGTCAAAGTTTTGAAGATTTACGGAGAATCTGCCATTGTTGTCATGGCAGCGATAGGTATTGCATATCTCCTATACATGATAAACATAATGCTTCTTTACCTTGGAGTCTTGCTTCTTGTTTTGCCTGCAATAAGCTATTCTAGGGTAATTTTCTTCAGCGCCATAGACAAATTGAAGTGATTACTTACCTTTTCCTGCATTTGCTTTTGCCTTTGGTGCTTTTTTACCGTCTTTTGATGTTTTTGCACTATATGCTGCTCCCCTCTCATAGCGTGCTTTTATGTGGCTTCCACTTCCATGGCCGTAAGTCTGATGCGCTGTTTTTTGCCTAGATTTAGCTATTTTTTCCATTCCTCTTAGCAAGTTCATATAATCGGTTTTCATTGCATCGCTGTATGTAGCTCCGCTTTTTACATTCTTAAACTCATTTGCGAAAAGCTTTGCCAGCTTTGCTTCCAATGATGCTTCTGCCTCGGCAGTTCCCTCCCTGACATCATTAAGGTGCATCAGTTCATGCAGTATAATGTACAATCCAGCACTTTTTTCACTTGAGCCATAATTAGCTGCCAAACGTCTCCTTAGTTTCCCGAAATCACCATTAGTTGAAAAATAATAGGTATTGCCCTCTCCTGCCACATAAGCTCCTATGTCATTGCTTGCATGCGCTCCATAACCTATAATCTCCCAAGCAAGCTTTTTCATCCCATTTGCAATCCTAATATATGACATGGCATAGGGGTCTGATAGTTCAGGGTTTATTACGTCATTAACCTTCCTCCTTGTCTCGTCTGCCAGGGAAACATACCTGCCTACGCTGTTAAGGCTTACTTGCACATTTCCCCTAAGAACAGCCTGAGTCATATTTCCGAAATCAGGCGAGAAAAATGACAAATCACATGACCTGGGCATCATCAGATAGCTGTCTTTCTGCCTCGGAATAATATCTCTTGCAGGCGTAGCATAAGCTAGCCATTCCCCTGCATAGGCATCGTCGAACGGAATGCCTCCTGTCTGTGTTGAAAAGTTAACCATTTTGTTACTAATTAGTAGTTAAAATATATAAATCTTTCGAAAATATAGGCGATTCGTTTAAATAGGCATTTTATATATAAATAAAGGAATAAGTCAGAGTGTTAGTCAGTGTCCTTATCTGTGTAGAATTCTGCCCATACAGGATAATGGTCTGAGACATCTTCGGCAAGGCTTTGGCTAATGTTGTATTTAGCATAAAAATTGAATACATCATAGTTTTCTACATAATCTTCCATTGCGCTATCTGTTATTACAATCCTGTCATATGTGCAATTAGTTGATTTTGTGGTTGTATCTTTGCTGTCTTCTACAATCCAGTTATATCCTGCACCAAAGTCTTCTTCCTTGTTGTCTTCATTGTAATAGCTGCAGTCAGCATTAAAGTCGCCCAATACTATAAAATCATCTTCATCTGCAATTTTCTTTGTATCTTCTACCGCAGAACCTAAAGCCCTAATCTCTGCCTTTGCATCATCTGGTTTCACATGTATATTCGCAATAACAAAATCAAATTCTCCTGCCTTGAATCTAGCAAAGTAAGGCTCCCTTTCGAATACGTTATCAGCATCATCAAAAATAAAACCTGAGCCTGCAATGTACTGCACTTTTTCTTTGTTGAAATATATTGCATACTGCTCCTTGCTTGTTGTCCTTCCAAGCCTAGGGCTATATACTACATCATACTTCGGGCCAGCCAAGCTGTTTATAGCATCAAGGTAAAATCCAATTGTTGCGTTTGTTGAGTCCCTGAATTCCTGCACAGCCATGACATCAAAATTCCTGGCTATCTTTGTGAGTATCTCCATTACTTCTGGCTTTGAGCTTTTTGACAAGCCAAAGGTTTGTATGTTGAATGTTGCTATCTTTATGCTTTCATTATCATTTGTTTGAGAATAATCTGAAGGAACATCTGCTGATGGTGCACTTTCTTCTGGTTGCAGTTCTTCAATGGATTGCTCTTCTATACACCCACTTAACAAAATCAAGACAGCCAAGACAAGCAGTATATTGTTTTTCATAGTAATTGCGCAGCTAAGAGTGTGTGTAGAGCACAAATTTCTTATTTAGGTTGTCAATAAGCTCAGCAGAATGTATCAGTGTTCTCGAATAGTTTGCCGCGAAATGCCTCAGTATCAAGTCCTGGTGCATCACATTTGCGTTTATGCTTATGAATTTCTGCCTTAACTTGGCTAGGCCTTTCTTGCTTTTTGCAATCCTTGCAGCTTCTTTTGAGTCTTTGCTTATCTGCATGCTTGCATTGAGAACCTTTGAATATGATTCTGCAAGAAGCTTAATTGCCATTAACTGGAGTATTTTCTTCACATCTTTTCTTAATATTATGTCATACATATTCTTAGCGTGTACACTATGATGCTTTGCGAGATGCCCGTGTATATATGTGGACTTGTCGTTTTCTTTATACTTTGCCAGATGCTTCTTTCCTAAGTCATGGTGCCTTTTTGCAATGGAATGTATGTTATTCAACACTTCTAAGTACACTGGTTTTTTCCTGAATTTGCTAGTGATTTTTCTTTTAAGCTCCTTGTTGTCTTTTGCAAGCTCTTTCTTAAGTCCTGCCTGTATTTGCGTATTATACTCGCTTATCCTATCCAAGAAGAAAATTATCTGCTTTCTTGCCTCTTCACTCGGAAGGCTGTGGTATACCACATTAAGCTGCCCGCTGAGCAAGCTTAGCTTTCCGATGTGCGATTCCTCTTTTTCTATCTTGCCCAATATTTCAGGGCTTACCAAATGGCTCATTTTTTAGTTGTGTGAATGATCATGCTCTTCTTCCCGGTGAGCGCTCCTGTACCTTACTGAGTTGGCCGCCCTTTGCTGGGTGGAAAGAACACCATAAGCTCGTTGGAGGCCTTCATGACCCACTAACCTGCTTATCTCTCCACCTGTTGCTTTTGCAAGACCTTTATATGCACCCATTGCAACATCATTTTCAGCTGTTAATATCCTATCACCGGCCGCATTAATTCCTGTGTCTATAAGGTGTTGCCTATACCCTTGAAGCAAAAGAGCCATTACCTGATCCTCCTGACCTGTTAGAAGCGCATTTTTTAATTCTGTCCTATCATTAGGGTTTTTCAACATCTGAAGCATATAATTGCCTGCACTATTTGGATCTTCCATCTTGAAGCCAAGATATTCCCCGAGCAATTGGGCTCTTTTGTTAAGCTCATCATTATAATTCTTTTCATCTATAAGTTCATGCTTTACGAATTTCTTACCATACGCTTCCCTGGCCTTTGCAATTTTTTCCAATTCTTTTTTGCTTCCAACAACAGAATCTGTATCGCTTGCGTTTTTATAGTTCTTTATGAGCCCATCTACAGTATGCTCTAAATCATGCCCGCCACCATGCCCATGTACAACCATTCTTATTCCTCCGTGTTACTGATTTATAAATTTTCTTATAAGGGAATACTTTATATATAAATTTTTCTGTTTTAATTACTTTATAGTAATAAATTTATATACAGGAATATTTATAAATCAGCCTAAAATACGTTTCTATGTGGGAATTTGGGAAGAATAAAGACTAAAACACTGAAAGCAGCAACAAGGGACATGCTTGAAATCAATGGCCAGAAATTCAGCACTGACTTCAACAAGAACAAGGCAGCTGTAATGGAATGCGCAGAGATTTCCAGCAAGAAACTTAGGAATATAGTTGCAGGGTATGCAGCAAGGCTAAAGAAAACTGAAGAAGAGTGAGTAGCTTGGCAGATGACATCTCCATTTATATTGGAGAGAAGCCCTTCATGAACTATGTTACTGATGTTGTGATGCAGTTTGCCACAAAGAAAGCTACAACAGTAACTATCAAGGCAAGGGGCAAGTTCATAAGCAGGGCAGTTGATATTTCTGAGGTGGCCTGCAAGAGATTTCTTGAAGGGACAGTTTGTGTAAAGGACATAAAAATTGGCTCCGAGGACTTCAAGAACAAGGAAGGGAAGGACGTAAGGGTAAGTACTATAGAGATAACATTGGGAAAAGTTAATTAATGAATGCACTTCTTTCCCCGTTTATGAGGTTTAGCAGAAAATATTTCGGAATATTGTTCCTTTTTGTTTTCTCGGTCATTCCATATGCAAATACCCTTACAAACAGTTTTGTCTGGGACGACCATGATTTCATAGTTGACAGGTATGAAATAAGGGACATAGGTAATGTAGCAAAATATTTCACACAAGATGTATATGGCATATACAGGCCACTGAGGGAGATTCTTTACCATTATGCTTACTCTTCATCCGGAAACAGCCCTTTGTATTACCATCTTATGGCTATACTTTTTCATGCAAGCGTGGTAATACTCGCTTTTCTTGTCATAAGGAAATTGTTTGGCTATGATATTGCTTTTTTCGCTTCTTTGATATTTGCCGTCCACCCGCTCCATATTGAAAGGGTTACTAACATGACAGCATCCTTTGACATTCTCGGAATAATATTATTCCTTCTCTCTTTCTTTTTTTACATATCATACAGGGAAAAGGCGGATAAGAAAATGCTTGTTTTTTCCATTGTAACCTTTGCACTTAGCCTATTAGCCAGCGAGGAAGCACTCACGCTTCCATTTCTTGTGATTTTGTACGAGTTCGTTTTCGGGAGGGATGGCCATGCAGGATACTATAAGGCAATTCCCCATTTTGCCCTGCTTGCGGGATTTGTCATCTTCAGGACTTTTGTACTCGGCATAGGTGCGAGGACGCAGGAATATCCAGGAGGATCATTTTTTGTTACCTTCCTTACAATGCCTAAAATTATCATCGAGTACCTATTACTTGTCTTTTTCCCGTTCGGTTTGACTCCTTTCAGGAAGGTAGAATATGTAAATAGCTTCGGTATCTGGTTTGTTCTGCCTGTTATAGCTATCCTACTTTGTTTTTACCTAGTTTACAAGTACAGAAAGAACAATGCACTTGTTTTCTTTTCAGGATGGTTTGTAATAGCATTGCTTCCTTTTCTGAACATATTGCCACTTCAGAAAATAATTGCAGAAAGGTACATGTATGTTGCGTCTTTGGCACTAATAGCCCTTATTTCCTGCCTTATATTGAAATTCAAAAAATACAGCTATCAAATTCTTGGCATAGTTGTTACTTTCTTTATTATCCTTACATTGCACAATAATTCGTTCTGGAAGGATGATTTCACCCTTTACAGCCGTGGCCTGTCATTGAATCCTGAAGATGTGCAGGCCAACAATAATATGGGGAAATTTTTCTTTGACATGGGTGATTATGAAACAGCTTTTTATTATTATAATGCATCCATTAAAACAAATCCCAGATACCATAAGGCATTGGTAAATATGGGAGTTCTTCAGTCAAAGATAGGCAATTATAGGGAGTCTGTAAACTATTTTATCACGGCAATAAATGTAACTCCTGGAAGCTGGCTCGCATATGAGAAATTGGGCATAACCTACATGAGAGCAGGAGATAATGAGTCTGCAAGGCAGATGTTCCTGACAGCAATAAAGCTGAATGAGAATTATTATTCTGCCTACTCAAAACTTGCAGCGCTTTACGGAAACATGGGGAACTATTCACTTGCCCTTGCTTATATCGAGAAGGCACTTGAAATAAACCCATACTATGCGGAAGCGCATTTCAACCTTGGGGTATTGTATGAGCTAAATGGCCGAATGGAAGAAGCAAAGCAGTTTTATATCAATGCAGCGGTGCTTGACCCAGGCAACAAGGCATACCAGGAAAAGGCAAGATAACATTTTAAAGCGCCTTTTATTTTTAACATGCAAGTGGGCCCGTAGTTTAACCCGGACAGAACATCCGGCTTCGGACCGGACAATGGGGGTTCAAATCCTCCCGGGCTCGTAACCA
>JAGVYS010000013.1 GCA_018303125.1 Candidatus Woesearchaeota archaeon
AAACAACGTCTCAAAGACAGGCAAGCACAATGTAAGAATAGAGACAGTTTTTTCCAAGATAAAGGATAGGGTAGATGATTTCAGAGGCTTAAAGGCTCTGTGGAGTGCGCCAATTCTTATGCAGGGGATAATCATTCAACATAATTGGATTGAAGCTCATACGACAACAGGGAGAATACCTGCGGAATTAGCAGGGATGAAGGTAGAGGCTGGAGAGAATAGATGGTTAGGGATGATTAGGAAAAGCTCAATGACGCTTTAAAAAGGAAAAATATTTAAATCCGCTAAATAAAAAATATGTGAGGTGGGGTAAACACTCCTACTCATTGGAAAGGACTTCTTAAGTGAAGTTCTTTCCAGCCCTTTCAAATAAGGGAGAGTAGAACACTTCGGGCTGGAAAGAACATAGTCGAGTAAAGCCATCAAGAGTATTCATGTTCAACATGGGGGTACCGTTATAGGAGAAATCCTATTTAGTACATCTTGGAAAAGGTGAAACAAAAGAACAACAAAAAATAAAGAATACCCTACAACTTTTACCGTTTTAACGACGATAAAAGGAAATTGGTATTCTGATATTTAAAACTTTGCAAAATTGACGACGGTAGCGTAAGCTATAAGTGATTTGGAAAAATGTAACAACAAAACAGATTGAGGTGAACAAATGGAATTAAATGCAATATTGGTTACCTTAGCTGCCTCAGGATTCTTGCTAGTGATGGGGTTAGTTATACTCTTTATCATGGCATTGAAGGTACTTCAAGTACTTGAAGATATCGTGAAGGCGCTAGTTGGGTTATTGGTTTTTGGCTTTATTGCTATCCTTATGACAGGCATAGGGGCGACAATACTTTTGCATTAGCCAAATAGGATTTTATTTTTTGGGAATATTTTTTCCCTTTTTTATCCTTTAGGTCTCGCTAACTTTACAGCTCACTAAAAGGAAATCCTGTCAAGTATGCTGTGCGCATCTATTGATGACATGAGGTACCTTAGCTTCTTCTTTCCTGATACTCTTGAAAGAAGGATGGATTTATAGTACTCCTTCTCTTCATTGCTTATCCTTGCAATCTTGTCAGCATATATCAGGCAATAGGGATATCCAAAAAACACTGGGTCGGATGACTGCAATGACAATTGCAGGACAAATTCGGCTGCATCTACGTCATTTCCAAGCCCTAAATGGAAGACATATTCTGATTTTGAGTGAAGCCTTACAAAGAGCACTTTGCCTTGATTTCTGCCTGGCTTGAAAGCAGGATAGTAAAACCAGCTTGCTTTAGGCCCTAACTCCAAAAGAGCTGATGAAAGGCTGTGGCCATTGGATGTAAGCATTGTGCATGTCTTGCTTAGAAAGCCTATTTTATTCATATGCCTTGTGGCTTCTGCCATCAGTCCAGAAATAAGCTCAAGCTCATCTTTTGTTTTTGCCTCAATGCTGCCATCAAGTACTATGCTGCTGCCTGGAAATTCACTGCACAAATCAATTGCAAGTGATATTTCCATGTTCTTCCTTAGCATGTTTGCTATGCTGCCTGAGTCAAGGCTGAGCCTATGCCCGTCTAGAGTATCAATAGACTGCGGAAAGAGGGAAGGAAAGTTGAAGCTATGCTCCGAATAAGATTTACATTTATATGAAATTCTGCCTGATTTTCTCCGAATAAGATTTACATTTATATGAAATTCTGCCTGATTTTGTTTCTGCGCTTATTACAAAAATGCCTTCTTTGGTATTGGTTTTTATTTTTTCCTTTCCCTTAAATACCACTCCTGCAACCCTTATGACATGAACACTTATACCGGGTGTGCTTAGGATCTCGGCATTTCCGCCATCAACAGCTGCCAATACAGATGGACTTGAGAAGAGAGGCAACTCATGAAAATTCTTTGTTTCAATCTGGAAAGACAAATTTTCCTGTGAAAACGGAAGAAGCTCTGCCTTCTCATTTATGTGCTCATCTACGGCCTTAGCGGCTTTTGATATATTGTCCAGACGCATGGCATTGAAGAGGCTAATTATCTTTAAAAAATATCCCTTCCGAAAAGACTTTAAAGCCGATTTTAAAACTATGCCAGATGGACAGGGAAAAAGAGCTGCTCAGCGCTTTCCAGAGAGGAATGTTTTTGAGCATGAAAAATCCGACTTACAGCGAGTGGTTTGAGAGGTTTATTCTGGACGAGATAAAGGCAGATGCCGGAAGAAAGGGAGATATAACAAGTACCGCCATACTGAAGGGTAATACTTACTTAAATGCTGTTGTTAAGTCTGCTGCGCCAGGCATAATTGCAGGAATAGAAGAAGCTGTCTACCTTTACAGGAAAAATGGTATAAAGGCTATTCCGAGAAAAACAGATGGAAGCCATGCAAAAAAAGGCGAGATATTGCTAGAGCTTTATGGAAAGCCATCCGAGCTGCTAAGGATAGAGCGCTCTGCACTTGATATCATGCAAAGGATGTCAGGAATAGCAACATTAACAAGTGAGATAATAAAAAAAATAGGCAATAGAGTCCATATAGCCCCTACCAGAAAGACTTACTGGAGATATCTTGACAAGAAAGCGGTGTATTTGGGAGGAGGGCTTACCCACAGGCTTGCACTATGGGAATCAATACTGATAAAAGATAATCATCTTACTGCCCTGAAGCTAGAGGGAGTCAAAGATACAATAAGCGAGGCGCTGCGAAGGGCTGCAAAAAGCCCTGAAAAATCAGGATTCATAGAGATTGAGGTAGGCAACGTAAAAGAAGCTGTTAAGGCTGCCTCTGCATTAAAGGGCATAAAGTATGATAGGCCAAAACTTGTAATGCTTGACAACATGAAGCCTTCTGAGATAAGGAAAGCCATTGATGAGCTTAAGAAAAGAGGATTTTATGATGAGCTGCTGATAGAGGTTTCGGGCGGAATAAATGCTAACAACATAGGAAAATATCTCATAAAGGGGGTAGATGTGATATCAATGGGATATCTTACAAACAGCTCCAAGCCGCTTGACATAAAGCAGGCTATAGTCAGATAGGATTGGTGGCGAACTTATGGTTGCTTCTTTAGTTTCCTATAAACGCCAATACCGAATGCTGAAACAATAACTATTGTCAAAATAGCGTATATCGAACCGCTTTTCTGCAGATTTTCAATTGCTTTCCCGGTTATTGAGCCTGTTCCAAAAAGATTCTGCCACCAAGGCTTGCTTTCCTCTCGCTTATTTTCAGAATCTGTATTCTCTTTAGGTATATCAGATTGTGATTCTTTTGGATTCTCTTCCTTTTCTGTAATTAGCTTTTCCTGCTCAATTGTTTTATTTTCATCCGGCTTATGTTCCTGTGCTTTAGGTGCTGATGAACCTCCTCCTCCGCTACTTCCTCCAGAACTAGAAGATGATGAGCTTGAGCTGCTTGGACTCCCTGATGGTCTATTATACGGAATTTGTTTTATGCCTGTGTGAGATAAACCTGAAATCTTATAATATGTACCAACAATGCTGCACGTATACCCATTTGTTGTTATTCCATCACAAGCAAGTTTTACTTCATTACTTCCACTGCAATCTGATGTCAATTCGTTTATAGAAGAAATATCCTTATCCTTTACGCATACTGAATTAAGGGAAGTATTTGTCTGATTCAAGTAAACTATTTTTGTCTTGCCTTGTGAGGTTAAATCTATTCCTCCAATAACTATGCCTTCTCTGCCATTAAAAGTCCTGTTTATCATTATATTTGTAAAACTGAATTTAGAAGTATTAGTGAACTCAAAATCTAACTCTATGATAGTTGCATTTCCATCTGTGAAAGTAACTTTCTGCAATCCCGGATTTACTAATCCTGACTCAAATACACTTCCATTAATTTTGACTTCAAGGCTTGGGATATTATTGATTATATCACTTATGTTTCCTGTAACAGTGTCATTTTTCCCATTTACAACGTCCTGCACAACTATTTTCACTAATTGGCTATCTGTTCCGCCATAACCATCGAATATAGTAATATTAACTGTATAGTTCCTTGCGTCATTGTAAGTGGTTTGCCAGTATCCTGAACCGTTTAAAGGAGCTGAATAATTGAATACTATTATGTCTCCATCTGCATCTGTTGCTATGATATTTCCAGTTGCGTTGATATATACTAACTGAGACTCATTAACCACAATGTCAGGAATTGTGCCAAGAACGGGTGGTGTATTGACTGAATTGAATTTATTTGAAGAAGAGATTGCAGTATTGTTTAAGCTATCCCAACACATAACTTGCCATACATAATCACCAGCCCCGAAAGAAACTGGGTTTTCTATAGTATTATTACTTGCGGCATTTATGTTAGAAATATTTACGCTTCCATTTATTGATAGATTGCAAAGTACAGCTGCATCCATATTATCGATTGCAGTGAAATTAAATTTTACATTTGATTTATAAATATTGGAATTATCTTTTGGACTATTTAAAGTCACGGAAGGAGAAGCACCTGCACTTAATGCGTACAGTTTCCCATTGTCATTCCCAACATAGATTATTCCGTCAGCAATCGCTGGAGATGATCTCATTGACGTACCTAAAGTATAATTTAATATGCTGACTCCTGTAGAGGCATTTAACGCGATAACTTTTCCTGAATTTGTAACAGTCAAAAGTATATCGTTTGCGAGTACAGGGGAAGAATTCAGAACGCTATTCTCTCCGGTATAGTTCCATATCTGCTTTCCAGTTGAAGCATTTAATGCATAAGTCTTATTCTCATATGAAGTTACATAGAGGATATTGTTCCCTATTACTGGAGATGAGTACACTCTCGCTTTTGTCGGATATTCCCATATTTGATTTCCATTTGTAGAATTGAAAGCATAAGTATAGTTGCCAACCATGCCGACAAAAAGCACACCATCTGAAATAACTGGATGGCTAGAGGTTATACTGGTATTAAGCCTAATACTCCATAATTTTATCCCGGTGCTCGCATTCAATGCGAACAATGTATCTCCCCAAGATGTCCAGTCTGTTCCAAAATATAATGTATTGCTTGATAGGGCATTTGATGTTCTGATCCCCATTACTCCAAACTGGAATGAATAGTTCCATATTAGAGTACCATTGGTAGAGTTTATAGCGTATACGTGTGCATAACCCTCTTCGTCGCTTGAAACATAGACAATGCCATCTGAAACAGAAGGATGGTTATCTACCAAATTTCCGACTGAACCAGCATCAAAAGTAAAGTTCCATGCTTGCGCTCCTGTTGTAGAATTTAAGGCAAAAAACAATCCATTGAGTCCATCCGTAAAGTATATAAGTCCATCGGACAATGCAGGTGAAGAAGTGTTAAAGCCTGGAGCAGTGAAATTCCATATTTGCTTTCCAGTAGAGGCATTTAACGCATAAAAATTCTTATCCATACTCCCAAAGTAAACTATTCTATTTTCGATTGCCGGAGAAGAAACAACTTTGCCATTGGTGGAGTACTCCCATAATATGCCAAATCTTGATATGTTTATCTCATCCGGATAGTTCCTGTTATTATCCAGTGTTCTTCCCAACATTTTCCATTCGGAAATGGATGTAGAGCCAGAGTTTGCATATATCAATGTAAAAGAGATTAGCATACCTAAAATCACTATAGCTAAATTCTTACTCTTCATTTCTACCCCTTGAGAGGATAAAAGTGCAAATATGCTTAAAAATGTTCGTTTTTAAAGCCCCTGGGGGGAATTGCACCCCCGACCTGCAGCTTACGAGGCTCGGCTTCCTTAGAATCTGCCGCAATAGCTGCTATGCTACAGGAGCATAAAAGAAGAAAAGCAAGAATCTTATTAAAAAGTTTACTTAATGGCCGCAAGAATTTTTTCCTTGCTTCCGAATTTCCTCTGGCAGTCAAAACATACTGTATGCTTCTTTCCCTTGCTGTCCTTAACATACGTTCCAACTATTTTGTTGAGGAATATCTCCTTGAGTTTTGCAGAGCATATCTCACATTTCATGCAATTGGGAAAATTTCAATGCTTTTAAGATTTGTTGCTTGTAAAAGACCTATGCAACATCCTGAGCGCCATGACAGAGAATAATGCGCCAAGGCAGACTGAAAGCATTATTCCCCAGTCAGAAAGGGATAGCGGGACTGTATCGAAGAATACATTGAAAGGCGAGTATATTATCAAGAGCTGCATCATAAGCGAGCTGATAACTCCAAGATTGAGCCACTTGTTGGAGAATATTCCTATCTTATAGTGAGACCTTATCACATGCAGCCTCACTATCTCAAACAAGACCATTGAGGTAAATGCAATTGTCCTGGCCTTCTCCAATCCATCCGAAAGGTAATATTCGAACATTGCGAGCGCACCTATAGTTATGACTATGCCGGAGAAGGTTATTGCAAGGGCCATTTCCCTGTTCATTATCCTCTCATCCTTTTTCCTGGGCGGCTTTTTCATTATGTCTTTTTCAGCAGGGTCAACGCCCAGAGCAAGGGCAGGGAAGCCATCTGTAATTAGGTTTATCCACAACAAATGAATTGCAAGAAGAGGTAATGGAAGACCGATAATCAGTGCCACGAAAATGATGAGTATCTCTCCCAGGTTGCTTGAGAGAAGGTAATTCACGAATTTCCTTATATTGTCGCCTATTCCCCTTCCTTCCTCAATTGCATTGACTATTGTTACAAAATTATCATCTGCAAGGAGCATATCAGATGCCTCTTTTGTTACATCTGTTCCTGTTTTTCCCATTGCTATGCCTATGTCTGCTTTCTTGAGCGCAGGTGCATCATTTATGCCATCTCCGGTCATGGCCACAACATGGCCTCGCTTCTTAAAGGCCTCAACTATCCTAAGCTTATGCTCTGGGTTTACCCTTGCATAAATGCCTATATTTTCAACTTCATTTTCCAGATTCCTCATCTTTTCTATATCTTCACCTAAAACCGCCTTGCCTTCTATGCCTACCTCAGATGCTATTGCCTCTGCAGTGCCTGCATAATCGCCAGTTATCATGACTACTCTGATTCCTGCATCCTTGCACTTCGATATGGCTTCCCTTACCCCTTCCCTTGGAGGGTCGATAACTGCCTGCAAGCCTACGAAGGTTAGGTTATCTTCCGCAAGCGAGCTGCTCTTCCTGAAAGCAAATCCTATTACCCTTAGTGCATCCTTTGAGAAATTTTCAACAGCATCCAGGATTTCCTTTCTGTCCTTTGATGTTATTTTCCTTATCCTGCCATTAGACATTATGCTGCTGCAGCACCTTATGACTACATCAGGGGCGCCTTTAGTGTAGACAACCCTGCCTGAAGATGTATGGTTATAAGTTGACATCATCTTCCTTTCGCTTGTAAATCCTATCTCGTTAATTCTGGGCATTTTCTTTGCCAAAGACAGGCCGTATTTCTTTGCTGAGACTAGGAAAGCTATCTCCATCGGATCGCCTCTTAGATCATCTTCAGAAAACCTTGCATCATTGCATATTGCGCCTATCTCAAGCAACTTTTCAATAGTTGCTGATGATTGATTTTTCTTTCCTATCAGAAAATCTCCTTTTGTGCTGTATCCCTTGCCTGTTACATCAATTGCCTTTCCATCTACATATATTTTCCTTACAGTCATCTCATTTCTTGTAAGTGTGCCTGTCTTATCCGTGCATATGACTGTTGTTGAACCGAGAGTGCTTACAGATGCCAGTTTCCTTATTATGGAATTTCTTCTTGCCATCCTCTGGACACCTAGAGCAAGACTTATTGTAACGACAGCTGGCAAGCCTTCTGGTATGGCTGCCACAGCCAGGCTTATTGACGTAAGAAGCATTTCTGATATGTCCTTGCCTGTACCTATTCCAACCAAAAATACAATTACGGCTATTATTACAGTTGCTGCACCCAGAATCTTCCCAAGAACTTTGAGCTGTTTTTGCAGCGGATTCATATCCCTGTCTGTCTGGTCTATCATCTTGGCAATTTTCCCTATTTGCGTTGACATGCCCGTGCCCGTTACAACTGCGGTTGCCCTGCCTGACACAACCACTGTACCTGAGAAAACCATATTAGATAGATTGCCAAGCATTGTTTCTTCAGGCAGAATACATTCTTTCTTCATTACAGGGACAGATTCCCCTGTTAGAGTTGCTTCTTGAGTCTGGAGATTAAATTGCTCTATAATCCTCGCGTCTGCCGGCACTATCTTGCCTGATTCAAGAAGGATTATGTCTCCGGGGACAAGCAGAGAGGCCTCTATTTCAGCTTCTTTACCGTCCCTTATTACAGTTGCCTTAAGCGATGTCATGCGCCTCAATGCCTCTATTGACTTTTCTGCCTTATACTCCTGAAAAAAGCCTATAGCAGCGTTAAGCAAAAGGATGACAAATATAACTGCAGAATCAGTATATTCGCCGAGCAGGATTGACATTATGACAGCTGCAAATAAAATGTAAACAAGAATGCTGTTGAACTGTGAAAGAAAGAGCTTTAAGAGAGAATTTTTTTTCTTTTCTTCAATCTCGTTCTTTCCGAACTTTGAGAGATTTGCTTCAGCCTTTGCTGAGGAAATCCCTTTTTCAGAGGTTTCCAGGGAATGCAATACTTCCTTCAGCGCAATGCTGTGAAATGCCATACCCTTACTTTTAAGTGCATCGTATAAAAGCTTTGCTTTGAGGGATACGAAAGAGATAAAAAGTTCTCTTGAATTTCAAGGTATAATGCCAAGAATAGCTGTAGTGGACAGGGAAAGATTCAATCCTGAGAATACCGGCCTAATGATAAACCTGTGCCCGGTAAACAGGCAGGGCACAGAATGCATAACAAGGGCTAGTGACGGGAAAATCTACATAGATGAAAAGACTTGCATAGGTTGTGGAATATGCGTCAATAGGGACACTGAAAAATCAATTGCGATCCTGAACCTGCCTGAAGAGCTATGCTCAAGGCCAGTCCACAGGCACGGAAAAAACGGCTTTTGCCTATACAACCTGCCTGCACCTGAATTAGGGAAAGTAGTTGGAATAATAGGAAGGAATAGTATAGGAAAGAGCACTGCACTGAATATATTAGCAGGCATGCTAAAGCCAAACTTAGGCAATACTGAGAGCGAGATAAATAACGAGGAAGTAATGGAGTTCTTCAGAGGGAATGAATCCAGGAAATTCTTTGAAATGCTAAAGGCAGGAAGCATAAAAGTCAGCTACAAGCCGCAGCAAGTTGATTTAATCCCTAAAAGAGTTTCAGGCAAGGTAAGAGAAGTCCTATCAAAGCTTGATGAAAAGAATATTCTTGACAAGGTTGTTTCAGAGCTTGACTTAGAGAGAGTGCTGGAAAATGACATAAATAATGTATCTGGTGGGGAATTGCAGAGGATAGCCATAGCTGCATGTGTACTTAAGAAAGCCAGCATCTATTTCTTTGACGAACCAACAAGCTTTCTTGACATAAAGCAGAGGATAAAAGTAAGCAAATTCATAAGGGGCCTTGTGAATCAAAATACCGGGGTAATGGTAGTTGAGCATGACCTAGTAATACTGGATTACATGACTGATATGGTGTACCTTATGTACGGGCAGGAAGGAGTATATGGGGTAGTTTCAGGAATAAAAGCTGCAAGAACAGGGATAAACTCCTATCTTGATGGGTACATAAAGGAAGAGAACATGAGATTCAGGGACAAGCCTATAAAGTTCATAGAGAAAACAGAGGAGAGAAAAAGGAGCAAGGAGCTTCGGGTAAGCTGGGAAGGAATGAAAAAAAGTCTTGGAAAGTTCAGCTTCTCTTCAGAAACAGGAACGATAAACAAGGAAGATGTAATAGGCATTCTTGGAGAGAATGGCATAGGAAAGACAACTTTCATGAGACTCATAGCAGGAGTTGACAAGCCGGATGCCGGAATAATAAATGAAAAGGTAGTTGTGAGCTACAAGCCGCAATATATAGACACTAACTCTGAAGAAACTGTGGAAGAGATTCTTAAGGATGCAATATCCAAATACAGCACCGTCCTAATAAATCCGCTTGGAATAGAAAGGCTTCTTGCTAGAAAGGTAAAGCACCTTTCAGGAGGAGAGTTGCAGAGGGTTGCAATAGCATCATGTTTGTCAAAAAGGGCTGACCTGTACCTTCTTGATGAGCCCAGTGCATACCTTGACATAGAGCAGAGGCTGATGGTATCAAAGATATTGTATGACTTCATAATGCACACAGGAACAAGCTGCATTGTGGTAGACCATGACCTGCTTTTCCTTGATTATTTCAGCGAGCGGCTTATAGTGTTTGAAGGGAAGCCTGCAATAAAAGGTGAGGCAAAAGGGCCATTTGAGATGGCAATGGGAATGAATTCATTCCTAAGCGGGCTTGGGATAACATTCAGGAGAGATCCTGATTCAGGAAGGCCAAGGGCAAACAAGCCAGGCTCGGTAAAAGACAGGGAGCAAAAAGAAGCAGGAAATTATTACTATACATGATGCTCTGTAAATTATGATTTCTATTCAATGAGTTTCCCGAGCTTTTCATGGAGATTATCGAACACTGCTATCTTTTTCTCACGAGAGAGATGAAACAACTGCTTGTAAATCATTGACTCAGAGATTGTAAAAATATAATTAAGCTTTATAACGCAATCCTTTACGGCACCATCCTTCTTTGTCAGAGAAATTCCTTTCATCTCTGTATTGCTTGTAATCCCTGCGACTGTGACATTTCCATATTCCTCAAAAAGAACCAGTGCTGGCCTGATTTTTATTTCGAAAGTGTCTGTGAATTGTATTTTTGCTAGCACAACATCCCCTGGCTTATACATTTTCCCACTCGTCATCCTTTTTGTTGTCCCACAATTCCTTCATTTTTGGCTGCTGTATTTTGTGCAGGAACTCATCATATTGGTTTCTTTTTTTCATCACTTTTGCAAGCCTAAGCATATTCGCAATAAGCTCGTTGTAAGTTTGCCTTGGATAATCCTTGCTCTTCTTCAGTTCCTCAACTATTGAAGCATCCAACTGTATGGTTGTAGTGTTCATTATGTATCACCTATAGTATGATATAGTTAATACTATATAAAGCTTCTTATTTTGTGGGCTGTTTCCCTAGAATAGAAAAGTTGTACATATCATGCCCTTCCATAACTTTCTCCCCTTACTATTCCTGAAGCGATGATATGCGCTATCCTAAGGCACTCAGGTATATCGGAGTTTCCTGTTGATATCTTGATTATTTCTTCTGCACTGCTGCTTGTAATTCCTGCCATTTGGTAGAGAACTCTGCCATATTTGTAGATATTTCCTGCTTTCTCAATAATTGCAATTTTCCTTCCATATCCTATTTTCATTAGTGCCTTGTACATATTTTCCTTGTTTGGGTATTTTCTCATTATGACTATTACAGGCAGGCCTGTAATTAAGCTAAGGGTGTTTATATCAATGACATTAAATCCTGCCAATGCTATGCCATCAAGGAAAATCGCTTTGAGCTGATGCCTGAACTTGCTGTTATTTATCATCAAAGCAAGCTTATGAGTAGAATTATTGCCATCCTTCCTAACCTTTGTTGAAAGAATGCCATCTATAAAATTTCTGCCCCTGAAAAAAGTCCCAACAACAAGGACATCTTTCTGGAAATGCGTGAAAGGAGAGTCATCTATGCCTAGCAGCCTTATCTCGGATTTCATCATGATATTAATGCATAAGCAATTAATAATGATTTCCATAACTCTTATATAGATTTATTACAAACTGACGTCTATGTGTGGGATAGTAGGGTATATAGGCGGCAAGAGTGCAGGACCAATCTTGCTGGAATGTTTAAGGAAGCTAGAGTATAGGGGCTATGATTCTGCAGGGATAGCTACGATAAAAGGAAATGAGATTCTTGTAAAGAAGGATGTCGGAAAGATAGATGAGATAGACAAGATTCATGATTTAGGCTCAATCAAGGGAAATGTTGGCATATCTCATTGCAGATGGGCCACGCATGGAAAAGTAACAAAAAACAATGCCCATCCGCATGGCAACATAAAAAATACGATATCAATAGTCCATAACGGAATAATAGAAAATTACCAAGAGATTAAAAAAAAATTGAAGGAAAAAGGCTACAAATTCTCCTCGGATACTGATACAGAAGTAATAGCCCATTTGATAGACTCCTTTTATTCAGGAAGCATCAAGGATGCTGTCCTGTCTGCAATGGGCATGTTAGAGGGCTCTTATGCTTTAGCAATAATATGTTCAGATGAGCCTGAGCTGCTCATAGCTGCAAGGAATGACAGTCCACTTGTGCTTGGAATTGGGAATGGTGAGAATTTCATTTCCTCAGATGTTTATGCAATAATGGGGCACACAAGAAAAGTCATGTACCTTGAGAACAAAGAGCTGGCTGTCCTGAGCAAGGAAAGGATTTGGATATATAACTCTGGCGGGAAGGAAATAAAAAAGAAGCTAAATACTATTGAATGGGACGCAAAGAAGGCAGAGAAGCTTGGATTTGACCATTTCATGCTGAAGGAAATATTCGAGCAGCCAGATACTATAGCAGACACTTTGGATGGCAAGATAGGGGAAGATTCAATCAGCCTTGATATTGGGCTTACTAACAGCGACATAAAGAAAATAAAAAGGATAATCATTGTTGCTTGCGGGACAAGCTGGCATGCTGCTCTTACAGGAGAATTCATGATAGAGGAACTTGCGAAAATTCCTGTTGAAGTTGAATATGCTTCTGAGTTCAGATACAGGGACCCGATAATAGAGGAAGGCACAATAGTAATGGCCATATCCCAAAGCGGCGAGACAGCAGATACACTCGCTGCAATAAGGGAAGCAAGGAAAAAGAAAGCAATGATAGTGTCAATAGTCAATGTTGAAGGAAGCTCAATAGCCAGGGAATCTGATGTGGTCATATACACAAAAGTCGGACCTGAAATAGGCGTGGCATCAACAAAAGCGTTCACTTCCCAGCTTGTAACGCTTTACCTGATGACGATACATTTTGGCGCTGTAAGGGGCGAGATAGACGAACAACAGGTCAGGAACAGGATAAGGGATATAAGGTTAATACCTGCACAGGTGAGAAGCATACTGGAAGAGCATGGAAAGATAAAGAAACTTGCTGAGGTATTCTTCAAGAAGGAAAATACAATATATCTTGGCAGGGGGATAAATTTCCCAATAGCCCTTGAAGGCGCCCTAAAGCTGAAAGAAGTAAGCTACATTCATGCAGAAGGTTATCCTGCTGCTGAAATGAAGCATGGGCCAATTGCGCTTATAGACAAAAATATGCCTGTTGTTGTTATAGCAACGCAGGATACAAGAACTTACAAAAAAGTAATGAACAACATAGAGGAAGTTAAATCAAGAGGAGGCATATTAATTGCAATAGAAACAAAAGGGGATGAGGAAACAAAGAAGCACGTTGACCATAACCTATATGTTCCGAGAAATTCCTATATTTTAACTCCTGTCCTTGCTGTTGTCCCTCTCCAGCTGTTTGCCTATTATATGGCTGTTCTAAGAGGCTGTGATGTTGATAAGCCACGTAATCTTGCAAAAGCTGTTGTTGTGGAATAGGGCATCAAAAAACATTTAAGCTTGCTTCTCAACATATGCGGCATGAAGCTCAGGAATGCGACAAAGTCAGATGCCCAGCAAGTTGGAATTGTACTCAAGGAATGCTACAACATAGAATCACTTGAAGAAGGAAAAGAAGTTTTCCTTAGCGAGCTGAAAAAGGGCATAAATTACATTGTTGCAGAGGAAAAAGCCAAGATAGTCGGGATAACAACATGGTATATGCATGGGTTGCATAAGCATGGCCTTGCTGAGCTTGACAGGATAGCGGTAATGCCTGATGCAAGAGGCAAGGGAGTGGCAAAGATGCTTTTCGATGAGCTAAAGAAACAGGCAAAAAAAACATATGCGGAAAAGCGGCATAAGCTTAGGAAGATTTATTTATTGACGCATGAGTCAAACAAGAGAGCACAGGCATTCTATGAAAAGATAGGAATGGGCCATGAGGCAACGCTCAAAAAACACTACTATGACAATGAGGATGAAAGGGTTTACAGCGTTTTTCTTTAGTTCATAGTCATATGCAAAAAACAGTTTCACTCCATGAAGCAAAGTTGTATGAGAAACTTGAAGAGAAAAAGGTAAAGTGCACTGCATGCAAATGGTATTGCACGATACCTGAAGGTAAAACAGGATTGTGCAGCATAAGGGGCAACAAAGACGGAAAGCTTTACCTGCTGGTTTACGGAAAAGCGGCTGCTGTCCACATAGACCCGATAGAGAAAAAGCCGCTATTCCATTTCATGCCAGGAACTGACATACTTTCCATTGGAACTTATGGCTGCAATTTTGGATGTGAATTCTGCCAAAACTGGGAAATATCCCAGACAACAAAGCATGAGAAGATGAAGGACATGAGCAACCAGTTCTCAAATGTAATCTCCATGATAAACAATGGAAGCCATGATTTGCCGCCAAAAGAAGTAGTTGAGCTTTGCGAAAGGCACAGGATAAAGTCTATAGCTTTTACGTACAATGAGCCGAGCATATGGAGCGAGTATGCACATGACATAATGAAAGAGGCAAAGAAGAAAGGGATTAAGGGCATCTACGTGTCAAGCGGGTATGAAACAAAGGAAGTAATGGATTACATGCGTGGATTCATAGATGCCATAAACATAGACTTAAAGGCATTCAGCGAAGAAACTTACAGGAAAGTCTGCAAAACAAGATTAAGCTGCGTTCTGGATACTATTAAGGAAGTTTCAGGAAAAGGCATATGGATTGAGATAACTACCTTGATAATACCCACATTAAATGATAGTGATGAGGAGCTTGAAGGCATAGCAAAGTTCATAGCATCTGTTGACAAATCAATACCATGGCATGTTACTTCCTTTCATCCGGATTACAAGATGAGGGATAAGCCAAATACGCCTCCGAAAACCCTCATGAGAGCGCATGACATAGGAAAGAAAATGGGCCTTAAGTATGTTTATACAGGCAATATACCTGGGCTGAAATATGAGAACACATACTGTCCTGCGTGCAAGGAAACAATTATAATGAGGCATGGCATGTCAGTAACAGAGAACAGGCTTAAGGAAGGGAAATGCCCTTTATGCAAGGAGAGGATTGAGGGAGAGTGGGGATAAGGCAAGAAGCTGTTGCAGGGATGTTCTACCCTGCCAGGAAAGATGAGTTAAAAGGAATGGTTTCTGGCTTCATTAGCAATGTTCCTGAAATGGATTTCAAATCATTAAAAGCAATCATTGTGCCGCATGCAGGCTATGTATACTCTGGCCAGGTTGCAGCTTATGGTTTCTCTTTGCTCAAAAAAAGCAAGCCAAAAAAAATAATAATTCTTGGGCCGTCGCATTTCGTTGACATTGAGGGGATTAGAAGTGATGCTAATGAAGAGTGGAAAATGCCGTTTGAAAATGTTTCACTTATTGAAAACAATATTGAGAAAAGCATGGAAGCACATAAAAGAGAGCACTCTCTTGAGGTTGAAGTTCCTTTCCTGCAATGCGTGCTTGATGAATTCAAGATTATGCCTCTCGTAGCAGGGAATGCAGACCCTGCTGAAATAGCAGAGCAGATTCTGCCTTATCTGAAAGATTCCTTTCTTGTGATAAGCTCTGACTTGAGCCATTATCATGACTATGATATCGCGGTTTCAATTGACAAGAATACACTTAGCTCAATAGCTAATCTTGATTATTCAAAAATGCTAGAGGAAGGAGAGGCATGCGGAAAGATACCCATACTTGCAGCTATAATCCTGGCAAAGAAACTCGGATGGAAATGCAAGCTTCTTCAATACAGGAATTCAGGAGATGTTACAGGAGAGAAAGGAGGAGTGGTTGGCTATGCAAGCCTTGCCCTTTACAAATGACAAGCGAAAGCTCAAGAAAGTATTTGCTTAGACTGGCAAGAGAGTCTATAGAAAAGTATCCGCAGAGACCAGATGCAAGTGATGCTCCTAAAGATACAATGAATAAGAAGGGGATATTTGTGACATTGCACAAATATGGTGAGCTTAGAGGCTGCATAGGCAATATAATGCCTGTTTCCAGTGCTTATGTGGCTACAATAGAGAATGCCAGGTTTGCTGCATATGCAGATCCAAGATTTTCTCCTGTTTCCCAGGATGAGTTTTCAGATATTAAGATAGAGATATCTTTGCTTTCTGTTCCAAAGAGGCTTAATTATTCCGGCAGGGAGAATTTGCTTTCAAAGCTTGATTCAAGCTATGGAATAATAATCAAGAAAAATGAAAACATTGCTACGTTCCTGCCGCAGGTTTGGGAAGAGTTACCTGATAAGGCAGAATTCTTGAGCCAATTGTGCCTAAAGGCCGGACTTGCAAGAAATGACTGGGAAAAAGGCGCGGAAATAAAGGTGTATAAGGTAGAGTCATTTTCTGAATAATTCAAAGAATTCTCCTTGCAAAAGTAAGGAAGCCCGAATGGCCTATTTGCTGCGATTTCGGCCTTATCTTCCTCTCAGTTACTTCCCAGTCTCGCTCTATAACCTCAATTGTCCTTATCCCTGAAAATATTTCTGATTTCCTTGCTGCCTCAACAAAGTCGCTTACCTGTGGTATAGTAGGCGAGTAAGATATGGCAAAGCCGCCTTTTTTCAAGGCTTTCTTTATGGAGGAAATGGCTTCCCAAGGAGAAGGCATGTCAAGAGTTATCAAATCGACATTCTTTTCATCTATGCCTGCACAAACATCCTTGTTCTTTATTGTCAAGTTCTTGATTCCCAACTCTGCTATGTTGTGCTTTGCAATCTCATAGAAATCAGTCCTTATCTCATAGCTGGTGATTTTTTTGCATATATTGGCAAGGAATATTGCAAGTGCGCCTGAGCCAGTACCTGCATCAACAACAGTTGATTTCTTGCCTATCCCTGCATAGGCAACTATTGAGCCTATATCCTTAAGCGGGATTATCTGCGGGCTTCTTCTTATCCTCTCGTATTCATCAATAAATGAGGAATTTATGACGTATGCTTCCGTGCCCTTGTTTGACTTTATTGCTCCTCCTTTAGATATGTCTGCTGCAGAAAAAAAGCCGAATTCGGAATGAAAATCCTTAGAAGCGTCCCTTATGTAGAATTTCCTGCCTTCCTTCGTGAACAAAATCCTATCAATCATCCTGCTTGAAGCTGATTTGACCTATAAATAGATTGTGGAAACTTTTAAAAAACACAGAGTAGTCCGAAGACAAATGGTCCTGTAGCTCAGCTTGGACAGAGCGACTGCCTTCTAAGCAGTAGGTCCGGGGTTCAAATCCTCGCAGGGCCGTTCTTAACTACAACTAAAATTCTAGTCATCGGCAAGTAAGACAATAAAGAACTCCACCTAGAGTGAATGCTCCAAAATCTTTTACAGGAATTACATTTATTCCGTATGATTCAATAGCTTTCATAGCTCTTCCGTTCATGCCTGTAAGCGAAAAATCCATTTTACCATCTATATTTGACCCAAGATTATCTGGAAATATTGGCATGATGAATGTTTGCTTATTTGTTTCCTTATCCCTATATGGAACACCATTAACGAATGAGGCATGATATTTCATATGATCCAAACTTGTCGGAACAGAGATAATGCTAAAGCCTGCTTTCTCCAGCTGAGAGCGATATAAGTTCAGTGACCCATTAATCTTTTGAATACGCTCATAGTCCACTACAGAGTCGACTTCCCTTGACCATCTCTTTAAATCTGCTTCCAATGACTGAAGCATTTGCCATTCTTCATTTGGCATATTGGATGGCTTGATAATAAGATTTCCATACTTTTCTGTAAAAGTTCTTAATTTATTAAAATACGAAGCTCTAGATTCCTCCCACATTTTACTGGCTTCTTCATTAGAATATTTTGGTTTTTCAGGTGGTTCATCTACTTTAAGCAATGCAATAAGGCCATCATTCATTGGCATCATTGCAACATCCAAATCATATAAGAAGCTACTTTGCCTGCCAATTCTGCCCTCTTCAGAGCATAATATCACTGTCTGTGAAGCTCCGAATGTTTTACTGACCACTTCCTTGTATTCATCAACAGAATATCTGAAGCCTAATGACTCAAACAGGCGTTTATTTGTTGCAAAAAGCGAATTCTCTCCTACAATAACTACGTTCTCCTTGCTTCTGTTCCTAGCTGAGAAAATATTGCCCCCATCATATACAATTGGTATTTCTCTGATTTCCTTAACACAAAGATAAGTGAACAATGAAATGGCACCATTATGAGAAATCGCTTTACTCTGTGTCCTCATAGCAAGAGGTATTACT
This sequence comes from Candidatus Woesearchaeota archaeon, assembly GCA_018303125.1. Classification (GTDB taxonomy): domain Archaea; phylum Nanobdellota; class Nanobdellia; order Woesearchaeales; family WJIZ01; genus JAGVYS01. Next base: position 18,271 of record JAGVYS010000013.1, read on the forward strand.
TTTGTTTGACTATCGCCTTCTGCAAAATCCTGCATCCAATGTGTTGGTGCAGAACCGCCTGAGTGGAATCGTGCCTCAGCACCATTTTTGTATTTCCCATCTAATAGAAATGGGAATGTTCCAACGTATATTTGAGTATATTCAGGCAAATTATTTATCAGTTCTCTTTGTGTCGCTGTTACGTCCGCTCCCTTAAAATTTCCCAAGCATGATAAAACAATTCTATCAAGGGTATCTTCATAATCAGGGATTAAAGTTCTCGGAGTGCCCCTATTATTGTATGAGCGTAAGCAAGCACTAACTACGTCTAAACCCTTACTTACCCTTTGATCCTCTGCCTGAATAGTGTCTATTGCAGTACTGATTCTATGTAATTTCTCATCTATTTCTGGACCCTGAAGATGAGGTTGTATATCAATTGGATTCTCGTTTTTCCCTTCTGACCAATATGCCTTTGCATTATGATATATTGCTTGAGCCAGAGGAGAATTACCTGCTACATTCTCAGCCGAGAAAGCAAAAACTGATGAGGCAGCAAGAGCTATAGTTTTTAAAGCCGCTCTACGGTTCATCTTTGATTGCCCAATGGGATACATATTATGGACACTAAATGCGATATTTATAAAGGGTCTGTCCTAAAATAGAAACGTTAATATAGTAGTTCTTTTATAGGTTTAGCTATAAGAGGTGCATAGAATGGCTAGACCAAAAACACATAACAAAG
>JAGVYS010000014.1 GCA_018303125.1 Candidatus Woesearchaeota archaeon
AAAGATTGTTGTAAAGCTTGTTGAGATAGGAATAGAAGGAGGCAGGGGAAACATAGTGGAAAGAATAAGGTTTGCCCAAGATTTGTTCAAGGAAAACCCAGAGTGCCTTGAGTTCCAGGAACTTATAACCGAAGCTGAAAAGGCGCTGGAAAAGGAAGAGTACGAAAAAGCTACTGGCTATATTGAGGCAGCCATTAATGCCTGCAGGGATACTATAACCTCACTGGGCGGCAGTATGCAAATGCCATCACCAAAGACAGACTATTTTAAGGTATTCCTTATGGTAATTTCTGCTTCCATGTTTGCCTGGCTTGTAATGGAGTTATGGTTCAAAAGAGGAAGAAGGCAAAAACGCCAAATTAAAACCGAAACATTAAAAAGAGGAGAATCTGTAAAGAGGAGATAATACCATTATGGAAAAGGAAAAAAGAGAGCTGATATTGGATACTATAGGGAAGCTTGATTCACTCCATGAAAGAGAGGATAGTAAAGTGGTCCTTGATGAAACAAGCTTGCTATTCAACTTATTCATGAAGAATTTCTATGGCATAAGGAAAGAGATGACCTCAGATGAGATGGTTGATTTCCTCAGCAGGAAGCCTCTAAAGGAGAAGGAATTGCTAATATCGCTTGTTTCGCTTATTGATTTGCTAAGCTATAACATGCACGACCCGCCGATTGATAAGGTAAGGGTTTTATTGTCAGAAATGATAAAAAGCATTAAACTAATAGAGGTGACTCATCTTGAAGAAAAAAAAGAGGTTGAGCAAAAAGAATAGGATTACACGTGCGAAGATATCCTCGCCTGAATCAGACAGGATTCTATCCCTGATAAAGAAAACAAAGGAAGAGATAAGCAAGGTTGTTGTTGGGCAGGATGACATTGTTGACGGCCTTATTAGGGCTATAATAGCCAATGGGCATGTCTTGGTAGAGGGCGTCCCAGGAATAGCTAAAACCCTTACTGTAAGGGCTTTGGCAGTTGCTACAGGCTGTGAGTTCAAGAGAATACAGTTCACCGTAGACCTGTTGCCAACAGATATAATAGGAATAACCTCCTTGTCTCCGGACAAATCTGAGTTTGAGATACTCAAAGGCCCGGTATTCTCAAATTTCGTCATAGCGGACGAGATAAACAGGGCTCCTCCAAAGACTCAGAGCGCTCTGCTTGAGGCAATGGGCGAGAAGCAGGTTTCCATAGGAAGGGAAACATATTCCCTCCATGAGCCTTTTTTTGTAATGGCTACGCAAAACCCAATTGAAAGTGCAGGCACTTATCCTCTCCCAGAAGCACAAATGGACAGGTTCTTGTTCAAGTTATTGGCAACTTACCCGAAAAAAGAGGAAGAGGAAAGGATAATAGAGCAAAACATAGCATTGAAGAGCTTTGATTCTTATGGTGTAAAACAAATAATGTCGCCAAAAGATATTATCAGCATGCAGAAACTTGTTCAGGAAGTTCAGCACACGCCAAGAATCAACAAATATATTGTTGACTTAGTGAATGCTACAAGGAACTGGAAGGACTATAACCTGAACCTCGGGAAGTACATTGCATTCGGAGCCTCTCCAAGGGCTTCAATATATCTCTTTCTGGGAGCCAAGGCTGATGCATTCGTGAACGGGCAGAAATTCGTCAACCCGAGCAACATCAAATCTGTTGCGTGCGACGCCATGAGGCACAGGATAATCCTCAACTACAGGGCGCAGATAGACAATGTAACGTCGGATGACATAATAAACGAGATACTCTCAAAAGTAAGAGTGCCATGAAAAGGCTCAATATTGACCTGAAAATCGGCTTTGAATCCCTTAACATAAGTGCCAGGGATATTGTTACAACTCAGTTCCTTGGGAATTACAAGAGCGTGTTCAGGGGGAGAGGCTTGGAGTTCGACTCTTACAGGCAGTATTACCAGGATGACGATGCCTCAAGCATAGACTGGAAAGCCTCTGCAAGGGCGAATACTTTGCTTGTGAAGCAGTATGTTGAGGAAAGGAACCTTAACGTTTTCTTCCTGATTGACGTTTCGAACACGATGATTCTGTCATCACAGCCAAAGCTGAAATGCGAATACGCTGCAGAAATTGTTTCTTCCTTAAGTTATACAATTCTGAGATCTGGCGACAATGTAGGATATGCGCTGTTCAATGATAAGATAGTGAACTACGCTCCACCTGTCAAAGGCCTTAACGTGCACCAGCAGCTAATAGATGTCCTGACCCAGTCAAGCAATTATGGAGGGGAATATAATCTCAGCAAAGCCATAACATTTGCTGCAGAAAACCTGAGCAAGGGAACAATAGTGATTATAGTGTCTGACTTCATAGGCACAATTGATTCGGATTCGTTCAGGCTGCTGGCAGACAAATTTTCAGTATTGGGCATGATGGTAAGGGACCCGATAGACAGGTCAATACCAGAAGGCATGGGACAATTGGCAGTTGCTGACCCATTCTCAAACGATACCATGCTGGTTGACCCTAATATTTTGAAGCCTTACTATGAAGAGGAAGTCAAGAAAAACGAGGAATATGTAAGGTCATTGTTTATGGAAAACGGCTCTGATTTCATAATCCTTCAGACAGATTCTGATTTTATAGGAAAAATAATAGAGCTGTTCAGGATGAGGCAGATGAAATGGAGGTAGTTTTTGAAGCACCCAGTTATTTGTTCTTCCTGCTTAGCCTGCCCCTTCTTATAATGGTGCATTACATTACGCTTAGATACGCAAAGGGCAGGGTTTTGCAGTTTGCCAATTTCGTTGCCATGTCAAGGGTCGCCAACCCGAATATACGCCCAAGGAATACAATCCAGCTCTTCATCAGGCTTATTGTTCTCGCATGTATAGTCCTGGCTGTATCAGGGATGAAAGTAACATACCTCGGTCCAGGCTCATTATCCGACTATGTATTGGCCATAGACATATCAAGCAGCATGTCCAGTACCGATATTGCTCCCTCAAGGCTTGAGGCAGCCAAGAGTGCTGCATTGGATTTTGTTGATTCTTCCCTGCCGAGAACATCCATAGGCCTTGTTTCCTTTGCCGGCACTGCATTCGTTGAGGAAAAACTTACAGACAATAAGGAAGCAATAAAAAACAAGATAACCGGCCTTGGCATAAGCTCTGTGGGGGGCACTGATATAGGCGAAGCAATAGTAAGCGCGTCAAACGTGCTTATAACCAGCATAAACCCGAAAACAGTCATCCTGATTACTGATGGAAGGAGCAATATTGGAGTAGGTACAGCCAGGGCAATAGAGTATGCAAATGAGAATACAATCCAGGTTTTCACGATAGGCATTGGAACAGAGGAAGGAGGTTCTCCTCTAGGAATAAACGTTTCCCTCAGGCTCGACGAAGATGTACTGAGAACAGTAGCTGAAATGACTGAAGGCCAATATGTCAAGGCTGAGAGCAGTGAAGCAATAAAGAAAGCTTACAGCAGCATTATAGAGTCAACAGAAAGGAAATACACAACTAACATGACCATACCCTTCCTCTTCCTTATTTTCGTGGGTTCTGTCATAGATTGGGTTCTGATGAACACCAAATACAGGAGAATTCCCTAAAGTATATTAACAAGGAATCCCGACATCTTCTTATGCGGCAAAAAATATGCCTTGGCATCGAAAGTACTGCACTTTGACAGCAGAGATACTTTCGGCGTAGGCATTGTCACAGATGGCAAAAAGATACTGGCAAATGTAAAGGATAGTTACACGACCGAGCAGGGTGGCATTATCCCAAGCAAGGCGATGGAGCATCATGTAAGCTGCTTTGACTTTGTGATTTCCTCTGCCCTCAAAAAGGCAAAGATATCTATTCATGACATTGACCTCATCGCATTCTCGCAAGGTCCTGGAATAGGCCATACCCTTAGGGTTGGCTGCATGGCTGCACGAACTATTTCATCTGTTGCAAAGAAGCCGCTTATAGGAGTCAATCATTGTATCTCCCACTTAGAGATAGGAAGCATGCTAACAGCCTCAAAGAACCCGGTGCTTTTGTATGTTTCAGGCGCCAATACTCAAATTATTTCATATGAGAAAGGCAGGTACAGGATACTTGGAGAATCCCTAGATGGCGGCCTTGGAAATTTTCTGGATACTTTGGCAAGGGAGCTTGGCTTTGGTTTTCCGGGTGGCCCGAAAATTGCTGAGCTTGCAGAAAATGGCAGGAATCTTATAGAGCTGCCTTATGTCATAAAAGGTATGGACATAAGCCTTGGCGGCATTCTTACAAATGCCAAGCTCAAGATAAAGTCAGGCAAGTATTCCAAGGAGGATATATGCTATTCAGTGCAGGAAACTGTCTTTGCAATGCTGGTTGAGGCTGCGGAAAGGGCAATGTCCCATACAGGAAAAAATGAGCTCCTACTTGGAGGGGGGGTAGCATGCAACAAAAGGCTTAGGAATATGTGCACGTCAATGTGCAAGCAGAGGAAGGCAAAGTGCTATTGCCCAGAGAATGAATTCTGTGTTGACAATGGCGTGCAGATAGCTTGGCTTGGCATTCTCATGAATAAGGCAGGAATGGTTACCAAGCTTAATGATGCTGTAATGCGACCTTATGAAAGGGTCGATGATATAGAGGTGCAGTGGAAACCTAAATAAGCTCCCCTACATTAACCTCATCAGCAGCAGCAACATCTATATTCTCGTCTAGTGGCGGTTGCTCCACAACAGAGTCATCTCCTGAAACAGCTTCCTTTGCCGCTCCCTTTCCATCATCAACCGTATTTTTTCCGCATCCTGCCACAAGCAAAAGCGAAACTATCAATATCGCGATAATTGCCCTCATTCTGAGTCACCTCTTTTTATTTCTGGAATCAATGGAAGATTGCCGAGATCTTTCCTTTGCTCGGTATCTCTGATACTATCTTCTATACCTGCTTTTTCCTCCATCCTATTCTCTATCTTGGTTCTTGTTTCGACCTTCTCATTGCCTACCTGTACTTTAGTTCTTGTCTCAACCTTCTCTTTGCCTACCCGGACATCGCTTCCTGAGATTACTTTCTCCTTTATTTCCTCTTTCCTCCTATCATTCCTTATTTCCTCTCTCTTTTCAGCTATGCGCTCTATCCTGTTGCCCACAATCCTGTCTTTCTTTACCTCATCAATTCTGGATTTTATCTCCTGGGCATTCTCCCTTGCCTCTCTGCTTATGACCATTCCAGGTACCATTGCTTCTATGCCAACCTTAATCTCAGCATATTTTTTCTCAAGCTCGGATGTATCTTCCCCTGCCTTCTCTGCCTCGCTTATGGCTTTCCTTATTCCGGCTGCCTCAATAGCGAGTTTTGCGCGCTCATTGCGCACATCTGCATTATTGCTTTCTTCCTTGAATTTTTCAGCATGCTCCATCCATTTCTGCTTAATCTCCTCTGCCTTTTTTGAATCAATGCCTGTCTCACTTTGCTTCTTAAGCTCAATTATTTTTTTCATTCTGTCACTAAGCTCAAGAAGCTTTTTCCCGTCCTGCCGTATTTCCTTAGCATGGTCCCTCACATTTTTTAGGCGCTCTATGAACTGCTTCTTGTTGTAAAGCTCTCTCAGCCTTAGTTCCTTCTCCCTGAGCTCTTCCAGCCTTTGCTTGTTCTCCTCTAGATATTTGCTTATCCTCTCCTTTAGCGCTTCCCTCTCTTCTGCTGGTATAAGCGCTCTTGCAGTCTCCCTGAATTTTAACGTAAGCTCATGTATCTTTGCCAGTTGCTCCTTAAATGCTTCCTTGCTTAACTCTGCAGCTTTTATTGTATCAAAAGCAGAGTTGATATCGCTAAGTATTGCCTTCAGCTCGGAAGTGTCCTTTCCCTTCTCTTCTAGATATGAAATTATTGTTTCTGCCGTGATAGCAGCATGCCTTATCTTGAATCTTAACTGCAGATTTCTGGTGAACTGCCCTATCCCTACTCCTTTTGCAGCCACTTCAATCTCTGCCTTATCCTCTGTGGTTATGCCCAGCTCTTCTTCCAGCTCAACATCGCTTTCAATTTCATTTTCAATCTCTAAGATTATTTCATCACCACTAGGCTCATCCTCATAGGCTATTGCCTCTACCTCTACTGAATCGGCTAATTCCTCTGCTGAAACAGCAAACGATGCAATCATTATAATGCACAAAAACATAGAAACTATCTTTTTCATCGTTTTATACCTCCTTTTTTATTATAGTACTAAATAGTATAATCGTATAGTAACACCTATATTAATCTTTTGGTGATTGCATAAGCAAAAAAGCATGAACCATTTGGCGTTACAATAACATATTGCTCAAAAGTGGACTTGCTGCAAATGAATCTCCCCATATCAGAATTTATCAAGGCTTGTCTGTTTCTGCTTCACTATCATCTCCTCAAAGCTCTTGTCCTGGAAAGAAAGGACTGAGTCAGCTATAGGCTTCAGCTGCTTGTCAATGTAATGCTCATAGTCAAGTTTTGAATGCGTTTTTTCAATAGGCTCCGGCCCATTGGAAGTGATTACATACTCTATTATGCCCGGGTCTTTTTTCCCGAGCTTCCTTGCTGCCTTTATATGGGGCGGAGTAGTCTTGGTATATTGTGCAACCCCCTTCCTTATGGCCTTCTTGTAAACAAGCGAAGAGTCCATCTTTCCTTCCCTCAAATTATTTACAAAGTCAGATATGTATTTCTCAACAGGATTCCCGTGGAAAATATGCTCCAGAAGCCCATACTGGAATCTCTTTGCAAGCTCAGTCCAGTCTCTTCTTACAAGTTCTAATCCAACAACAGAAATTTTAGTTTCTCCGAAAAGCAAGCCAGCATACCTTTTCTTTGCGCCTTTTTCAGAGCCTCTTATTCTGGGCATCAGGAATTTCCTGAAGGATTTCTCGAACTCAAGCTCAAGGTAGGATTTCCTGTTGTAATGCTTTTTTATGTATGCGCCGTAGAAAGCATTTACATAATCCTGAAGCTCTATACCTATCCTCTCGCACTCTTTGCCGTCATCCTTGCCTACATTGACAAACAGGCTGTCCGTATCAGAGTATATTACCTCATATCCATTTTCGCCTATTTTCTCTGCTGTTAGTTTTATCAGAAATTGTCCGAAGTGGGTAATAGCATTTGCCATTTCCAATGAATAGAACCTGCATGTTGGGTTGGCAAGAATGCCAAAGAAAGAATTCATGAGTATTTTTATTGCCTGGCTTGTAAGTTCGTCCTTCTCTTTCTTTGCCAAATCCCTCTGGTTCCATAATCTTTCAAGCAATATAGGCAATATTCCATCATCATTCCTGAAATGCGCCTTGTTAGGCGACTCAATCAGGCCTTCCTTATCTGATGTCCTGAGCTTTTCATATCTCTCAGATGGAACATAGCTGTATGGGTCAATGTTGAATGTCCTTATTATGCTCGGGTACAGGCTCTTGAAATCAAGTACCGTTATGCCTGTGTAAATACCGGGCTTGGACTCCATGACAAACCCTCCCTTTATCCTTTCCTCGGCCTCGTTGATTATAGCTGAAGGCGCAGCCAGCCCACGTTTGGTAAGCTCCCTCAGGTAAAGAGAGTCAAATGATGCTATGCTTGCATTCACCCTGTCAAGCTGCATCCCGGTAAGCATGCTTCTCCTAATGGAGAGGTCGAGTATCTTTGATTTTTCCACTAAATTTTTCACAAGGATTGAATCCTTAAGATTATAATCCACAAGCTTCTGCTTGTCATTTATGTATAGCTCCCCTATTTCCTTGTGCCTGTCATCGGATGTTAGCAATTTTTCTTCTCCCAGGATTGTCTTCGCAGCAGTATTAAGCTTGTAATCCTCCATCCTGAGAAAAGATACCTTCATAAGATGTATGCCATCTATAACTGCCCTGCCGGGAAAATTTGCACTTGAGTCAGTGAAAAATGAGTCTGTAATCTTGAGCGTGCATTCCTGGTTTGTTCTTCCAAGCAAAAATGGGATGTTGTATTTCCTGCATTTATCCCTTATGAAAACAAGGTCGAAATCTATGCAGTTCCAGCCTATCAGCACATCCGGGTCGAGCTCCCTTACCTTACCTATGAACTTTTCAAGAAGCTCCTTTTCTGTATTGAAAACTTCCGCATTCTTGTAATTTCCATTATCGGCAACAAGGTATACTTTGCTTATCTTATCTGAATACATTGAAATGCTGAAAAGGCTCTTTCCTTCCATGTCAGTTTCTATATCAAATGACAAAACCTGGAGCTTTGGCCAAAACTCAGCAGGTTCAAGCTTGGGGTTTTTGTAAACCCTGTCCACAAAAAAATCATTCTCTTTTGAATATTCTCCACTTATCTTGAGGCCAATCATTATTCCCTTATCTATAAGGAACCTTACTGCAAATCTTATGTCCGCCTCATAGCACGGTATTCCCTTGTCAATGAAGATCTTTCTAAGCTCCGGGACTTCCCTTGGTATAGTAAGTGTTACTTTGCAAAGTTTCTCGCTGTAGAAATTGGTAAGGCTTGAACTGGATATTTCTATGTCCTTTGCCTTCATCGCATTCAGTATCTGTTCAGCCTTTTCCTTATCTGATTCCCTTATGCTGAAGTAAGGCCTGAAATCATTGATTGTAACAAAGCTTTCGCCATTTTCAAGCCTACCGAAAAGCATCACTTGAGCCTTGCCTTCCTTTATCCTGTAGGTAGGATAGACTATATATCCTCTCATTGCGAAAGATATGTTGACTCTTTTTAAAAGCATTTCGAGCTGTTTACTTGAGAAATACTGTTGCCTAATAATTGCTAATGTGATATTTGTAGCCAATAACCAAAACATTTAAATAAATGTAGCCAATAACACTTTTATGGCATATATTGAGAGATTTAAAGTTAAGGGCAACTACTACTACAAGCTGGTGCATGCAGTCAGGAAAGGCAAGAGCATAACCCATAAGATAAAGTACTTAGGAAAAATTTTGCCTCCCAAAGAAAGGCTCAAGAAAATTGAGGCAGAGTTTCTTTCGGAGCTTAAAGGGAAGAAATATAGGTATTTGTCTTCAGATGATGTCGAAAAGATAGAGACTAAAAAAAATAAGTATTCCGATGAAACGAAAAAGCTCAGCTCCATTGAAAGGGAAAAAAAGCTTGAGGAGTTCATAATAAGATTTACTTATGACAGCAGCAGGCTTTCAGGTGTAAAAATTACTTTAAGGCAAACCTCCCTTATATTAAGGGAAGGCGTAATGCCTGAAGGATTCAAGAATCTAAGGACGGTAAAAAAGATAGAAAACCACGAAAAGGGCATAATTGCAATCACAAAATACAGGGGAAAGCTCGACATAAGATTCATAAAAAAGCTCCATAAAATACTGATGGCTGGAGTGGAAGACTCAATTGCAGGAAAGCTAAGGAGTGAGCTTCAAAGGGATGTAAAGCTTGCAGGAACTCCTTATGTGCCTCCAAAGTGGGAAGATCTGGACAAAGAGATTTTAAATTTCTTTAAATGGTATTTTGCCGAGAACAGGAAACTCCATGCGCTGGAGCTTGCTTCATTGATTCATCTTAAAATGATTTCATTACAGCCATTTGTTGACGGAAACAGCAGACTGTCAAGATTGCTCATGAACTGGGTGTTATGGAAGAAAGGATACCCTCCCATAGATATACCAATAGAAGACATTGAAAAATACTATTCTGCCTTGGACAAATACCAGATTGAAAAAAATGAAAAACCATTTGTATGCTACATCAAGGAGAAGTACTTTAAGGGCATCAAGTGAGATTGCGGCTTCTTTAGTTTCTTGTTGCCTAATCTGCAAGCAATTACTCCTTCAGAATCTTTCCCAGCATGTCCTTTTTGTCGGTCCAGTCAAGGGCAACTTTTAGCACATCCGAGATTGTCTCTACAGGAATTACTTCTATCTTTCCTATCTTGTCCTTATCTATTATTATGTCCTGGAGGTTTGATTTTGGAACAATTACTTTTTTCATGCCTGCCTCTATAGCTGCTTCAACCTTGGATGATACGCCCCCTACAGGAAGGACATCTCCTCTCACAGATAACGAGCCGGTCATTGATATGTCCTGCCTTACAGGTATTTTCTGTATGCTCGATATTATCGCGACAGCTATTGCTATTGAGGCAGAATCCCCTTCCACTCCCTCATAAGTCTGTAAAAACTGGACATATATGTCATATTTCTTTAAGTCCTCTCCAAAATACATGAGGATTATTGCAGAAACATTCTTTACTGCCTCCTTTGCAATTTCTCCCAGTTTACCTGTAACTATAAACTCAGTCTTTTTCCCCCCTGGAGTTACCTGCGCTTCTATCGGCAAGATTATTCCTGAGAATGATGCCTCCCCTCCTATGACTGCCATGCCGTTTACCCTGCCTATCTTCTTGCCATGGGTCATTATTACCTGGTACTGCTTCTTCATGTCTATGTATTTGTCAGCTATCTGCTTCTCCAATGTTCTCGCAACATGCATTGCTCTCATTACATGGTCCTTTGTGACTAGTTTTGCATTCTCCTCAGAAGCTATGTCTCCTGCTGCCCTTATCAATCCACCCAAATCCCTTAATCTCAGCGTAAGATGGCCCTTCCTGTTAGCCCTTCTCCTTGCTTCCTGTATTATCTCTTCAACTGCCATTGCGTCAAAATGAGGTATCCTCCCATCCTTAACGACCTCCTGGGCAACGAAGACTGCAATCTTGTCTCTGTTTTCAGGAGTATCCTTTATCGTTTCTTCCATGTACACTTCATAGCCATACCCCCTTATCCTTGAGCGCAATGCAGGATGCATATTCTTGACAGTTTCTAGATTCCCTGCTGCAACAAGGACGAAATCGCAAGGTACAGGCTCTGTCCTGACCATTGCCCCTGCTGACCTCTCGGACTGGCCGGTTATGGAGAGCTTCCTCTCTTGTATAGCTGAAAGCATTTCCTGCTGTGTTACCCTATCAAGCGTTGCTACCTCATCTATGAACAAAACTCCCTTATGCGCCTTGTGGATCATTCCTGCAACTATCCTCTCATGTGCTGGCGTTCCTAATCCTCCGGAATTCTTGCACAGAATGCCATTTACGATAAGGTTCCCTGAGCTTGTTGTCATATTGTAAAGTTTTCCCTTATAATGTATTTTTTCTACTTTGGTGACTTTTTGTGATGTTAGTTTCATGATGATGCCTCATTTGGAACTGGCGTATTAAGAATCAAATAAAGGGAATAAGGAGTCAAGTTCAGCATTTTCATTGTAGTCTCCGCTCCAAATCCTTTTCCAGTTAGTTCATAATATTTGTCCTTCTTCAATTGCGCCCATTTGCCTAACGCAGTATAAAGCCTTCTAATTTTGTGTATGCAGTAGTTTATTTTTACATTCATCAAAAATAGCATAACATTATCCATTTTTTTCTCAATTAGCAATCTAAATATAAGACTATTCTCTCTTTTTGTTTTTCCGACATAAATGGAAGTTGAATTGACCCTTTTCCTCAACAAGTAATTTCTTATCTCTGTGAGAAAATATTCCCTATTCTCTCTTAATTTATTGCTTCCGGTTATTCCTACTTCAAAAGAGGTAAGGTAGTTGCCGTTCTTGTGTATTATTGGTGTCCCGATTTCTCCACCGAGAAATGAACCGTAAAATTCATCCTCAAAAATAGGATTTAGTCTTATCCATGATGGAACACTATAGTTTAGCTTTGTTTTATTGCCCCTCATTGCACCCAAAGCTAAAAAGAGGCGTATCACATGACGATTTGTATTTTGATAGCACCAGGAATGCCCAAATTCTCCACCTTCAATAATCCTGCTATTTTGCATTTCTTTTAAATCAAATATTGCTTCTATATCTCTTCCAAATTCCTCTACTGCATTTTTCTCAGAACTGGAAAGAAATATGGCATTTATATTCTCAAATATGCCTCCGTCTCCGAGGGTTGCACCTATAACCTTAGCTATAAGAGGCAATTTTGGATTATCCAATTTTAAAGGCAACAATCCTCTGGACTTAAGCCATTCGGCTGTTTGGACAGGCACTGGCGCAGTATTGTTATCCCACCAGCATCTTGTTCTCCCATATGAAACTCCAAGCTTTTTCGCGAGTTTTTTGTAACCCCAATAAGGATTGTCTTTTTTTAGCTCAAGATATTCATAGTATGACTTGGATAGCTCTTGCTGTCTTTGGTCATAGGTATTGATGATATCTTGTTCATCTATAATAATCTCTTTTTGAGCTACAATTTCCTCTTCTACTTCGATATCTTTCGCTTGCTTGTAAACTATTTTACCTTCAATCCACAAAGCGATTCTATGTTCTGGGGTAACAATAATCTCCTTATTCTCGGAGGTTGTAAGCTTGATCATCTGACCATCATAATCATACCTATTAGCGGATAATACTTCGACCGGATGAATATGGCCATCCATTTCCCCTATTATAATCAACTCATTTTTTGGGAGATGAATAGCCTCATATGACTTTTTATGTATGTCTCTTCTTTCTATACTTTGGCTGAATTTTTCAAATAAATGTTCTAACTTGTTTCCTATAAAATCGCCATTCTGTGAGATACATTTTTGTATGCTATCCGACGAAAAAGTCTGGAACGGATCATGAAGGCAATCACCCAAAAGTGCCCCTGCATGCGCTCCTGTGGCATCAAAAAAAGGCGCCTGCTTCTTGTCAAAGTTGTCAACAACAATTTTTGGCACCCTAATCTGAGGTGCACCCATCCTCCTGCCCATGTTAAGGAAAAGAATGAAAACAGCAAGGAATAGCATGCCACCTAGGAAAAAAGCTGCAAACATAATATCTGATTTGTAGTGGGCTCTTGCCCACCAAGGAGTAATCATTGAAACTATTACAAGGACGAACAGCAGTATGCTTTGGTTCTTGAAGCTGCTTGCTGAAGTCATCTTGGCCTGCGCTACAAGCTTTCTTCCCTCTCCACCAGGAACTGTCCTTATCAATGGCGAATTATCATCATTTGGGTTCTGGAAAGCAAGGACATCAACAAGTTTCTCCTTTGGTAAAAGTTCGGCTAGAGCCATGCCAAGCATTGATTTTCCAGTGCCGGGATTCCCTATTAGAAGTACATGCCTTCTCTGCTTTGATGCCTTCTTGATTACATTTACGGCTGCTTCCTGGCCTATTACCTGCTCAACTATCTTCTTTGAAACATTAATATCAGCAGTGGTCTTGTATTTCAGTCCCGGCATATTCATACGGACGGCTTGGCATCTTTTTAAAGCTTGTGGACGTCATTTTCCTGTCTGATTCTGGCATCTGATATGCTGCTCCTCCACGGACTCAGGTAAGAAAGAATAATCTTTATAATTCATAACATCGTACCAGAAAAAATGATATGTATACCACATCCCTGGCATGGCATAGACCCTGGAAAAGATGTTCCTAGGAATATAAATATGGTCGTTGAGGTGCCAAAGGACAGCAAGATAAAGTACGAGCTTGACAAGGAAACTGGCTTACTTAGGATGGACAGGTTCATGTACTCTGCAGTCCTCTACCCAGGAGACTATGGATTCGTGCCAAAAACGCTTTGGGATGATGATGACCCCCTAGATATTTTTGTCCTTACACATACTCCATCAGTCCCAATGGCAATATGCGAGGTAAAAGTAATTGGCGTAGTAAGGATGAGCGACAAAGGCAAGATGGATGACAAGATACTCTCAGTGCATGCCAAAGATCCAAGATTTGGTGAATGGAACACTATAAATGACATTCCACAACATTACCTCAAGGAGTTAAGGCATTTCCTTGAAACCTATAAGGAGTTGCAGGGAATAAAAACAAAGGTCTATGAAATTCTGGGCCAGGAAGAGGCGTACAAAGACATAGAGAAGGCGCTTATGCTATACAAGCAAAAATTTGATGGCAAGCTTTTTAAATGAAATTCTATTCATCCACAAAATGAAAGCAACTATAGTCAATTTTAGGGTAGGAAAGCACACCCAGACAGGAAACCACATGATAATAACAGTAGAAGGCATAAAAGACAGGAAGAAGGCCTCTTCCATAGTTGGAAAGAAAATAACCTGGAAAAACAGCGAGGGAAATTCTATATCCGGAAAAATAGCCTCTGCGCATGGAAATTCTGGTGCGATAAGAGCTATTTTTGAAAAAGGCATGCCTGGCCAAAGCTTGGGCACAGAAGTCAGTATTGAATAGCCATTTTCTTGATTTATTCTGTATCTTAACAAAAAATCTCTGTGAGTTTAACTATGAATTCATTATGAGAAAGATTTATAAATATAAATATTTAAATATTTATAATAATGGATTATAGGTTAGATATCCTGAAAGCTCTTTCAGATGAAACTAGGCTCAACATTATACTCCTCCTTCTTAAAGGAGAAAAAAACGTACTTAATATAGTCTCCAACATTAAAAAATCACAGCCGAATATCTCAATTGCACTGAAAAAGCTCCAGTATGCAGGAATTCTCGAATCAAGAAAAGAGCACAACAGAGTGTACTACAGGCTAAAAGACTTGGAAAGAATTAGCAATATACTTGAATTGGTAAAAAATGCGCAGAAAGAATAGAAGCAAATATAGAGAAATAGTGCTTTCAATCCTTATAGTGGGAGCATTATTGGCTGTTTCCGTTTCATTATTCAAGCCTTCAATTACAGGTTTCATAGTCCTTCAGGAAAGCAATTCAATTGAGATGGAATTTACCTCCGATGAGAGTATTGCCTTGCCGATAAAAGACATAACAGCATTATATATCAACAGTTACATATCAAACAATTTCTCAGGAGAGGTATTTCTTAATGATGAGAACAGGAGGTATAAAATATTGGATTACTCCATTCCTGAGCTTAATGAGGAAGTTGAAAATTCATCAATAGAGTTTGAATTGAATTACAATAAAATCTCTTCGGAAGTGGCAGAATTGTCAGTTGCTGCAGAGCAATACAGCTGCGTTGAATGGAAGATAAATGATGAAAGTCTCTGCTATGGAGAAAATTCATGCTGCTCCTTATTGAACTTGGAATCTTCTGGAGAGAAGAATGAATCACTCTATTTGAATAAAGGGAAATATAACGCACAAGATAGAAACATAGTGAAAGCACAGGTAATCTATGCTAATTACAGTCTGGATATAGACAATGCTTACTCTGAAATAAGCTACAGCGACATAAAAGGAATTGTTGTTGACATATTTGATAAATTGTCATTAAGCAACATATGCGGTGAGGCATGCAACCTTAACCAGAATGCCAATGCTTACACCTTAGAAATAAAGGTTTATTCCGGTTCTTTATTCCTTGAAAATTACACCTATCAATTATCTCCAAATAATGCGCCTGAGTTTAAGGAAGTTCCGAACATAACATTCTCTGGCAGTTATACCTTAGACTTAAGCAAATACATAACTGATAAGGACAATAATGAGCTGAATATTGATTACCTGCATGTCAATGGAATTTCAATTGAGTTTGATGGATTAACAGCAGTAATAAAGGCAGATTCCAATTTCACAGGAAAGGCATACACTTTCTTCACAGTAAATGATTCTTTGCTTTCAGCTACATCTAACATAATAGAATTGGATGTTGTTGAATTCAAGCCTAAAGTTGTTGTGGGAGAGGCTGTAAGATGGGTAAAGAAGGCTTCGGTTATTGATAATAAAGTACTGCTTGAACATGAGCCTATTAACGTTACGGTAAAAGTGGATGATGAGGAGATACTTATGATGAGGAGATACTTGACAGGAATGTAGGCATTATAGTTCAAGGGGAAAGGAAGGATTTGGATGAGTATGAGTATGATAAGAAGATAGAAGAAATGAATAAGGAGATTGGTAAAGAGATTAAGGCAGGAAGGAGCGCTGCTTCACTTGAGGAAAAGAAAAAAGATTTTGTCAAGAGCAAGAGGCTGGAAAATACTGGCATGGCATTGAGAAAATTAATCTCAATAACCGGAAATGTTGTTTTGAATGAAGAGGAGGAAGGTAATACTGTTCTTGTGATTAATGAGGATGTTCCGGAAGTGGAGATAGAGTATTTCACAGAGGCGCCTATAGCAATAGAAGAAGAGATGGATAATGGAAAGAGGGTTACAATAAGCTCAGATATTCATTATGAAGATGTGCTTGCTTTTGCAGAGATACAAGATACAGATGCCAATTCAATAAAGTTGTATCATTTGGTCAACGGAAGCAGGATTCCATCAAATTTCGATGGTTATGACAGCAATGAAAATGGCTTGGTTGACTATATAGAATGGACAGTTCCTCATCTCTCTAACCAGACTTATGAGATAATATTGATTACAGAGGCAGAGCACTTGGATGAAAATAGGACTTTTGTTGAAGATGTTTATGATTATGTAAAGACAAGAGATAGCAATTTCACTTTAGTTCCTGCAAACCATTATTTAAGGGTTAAGTTTGAAACTAATTTGACCTCGAGCAAAGACATAACAATCTACGCTAAAAGCAATTACTCAAATGCCTCTGTTTTGATTTATGAGAAAGACAAGAATGATTCAATTGCACAGTTTGACAATGTATCGGAAGACAAGATGTATAAGGTATATTTAACATCACTTCAAGGCAGCCAAGACATTTTCGATTTAAGGACAACAAATGATGTTGAGTTTGACTATGTTGTTGACCCAATTGGTGTTTCTGCTTGCGGGGCATTAAACACACCAAATACGCAATATGATTTGATAGCTGACCTTTCAGCTATAACGGGGTGCATTCAAATAAATGCGAGCAATATAATATTTGACGGGCATGGGCATACAATTACTTACGGTATAGGAGGAAAAGGAAACGGCATCAATGCAACAGGCAAGGTAAATATAACGATCAAGAGCACGATAATAGCAAAAGGTTCAAACTCCGGCACTAACAATTTTGGTATACTTTTAACTGAGGTTGAGAATGGCACTATTATAAACAATACAATCAGGACTAATGGAACAGGAGACAACTATGGAGTATATCTGCAATCACTAGGTGGAGCACAAGTATCTGGAAATAATGTAACATTGAATACAATTTCCACAGATGGAACAAGTGGTGCCAATTATGGAATCTATTGTGAGGGTGCTGGTGATAAAGCGTGTGGCAATAACACATTCTCATCAAATAATATCTCAACCACCGGAGCAGGAAATAATGATGGTATAAGGCTTAATTCAGGCACGAGCGACAATATCATTATTTCTAATATGTTTGACATAAACGGAACAAACTCAAACTATGCAATATCTTTAAATGGGGCAGAAAATAATATCATAAGGTCAAATATTGTATCATCACTTAATTGTTCAGGAAGTGACGGTACTGGTATAAGGGTACCGGGTGGATCACATAATAATCTAATAACTGGTAATAGTATCACTACAAGATGTTCCAATGGTATAGGGATATACCTAGAAAATAGTGTATCCAATAATAATGTCACTCTGAACACAATATCTACTAATTTGCCTGGTTCAGATAACTATGGCATACGCATAAATGGAGTAAACAATACAATAGCCTCCAACAATATAGCTACCTCTGGGACTGGGTCAGACTTCGGCATTAGGCTTGAAGGCGGTTACAATAACATAATTAAGCATAATACCATTAATAACACAAATGGCGCCGCAATCCGTTTAGAGGGAAGTAATACATTCAATAACACTTTCATCAACAACACCATAAATAGCAATGATTCTGTTGAGTTTGATTTGAGCATAGGAACTGCAGGCTTGAATGAAACTTATTTCATTGACAGCTATATTAGAAATTATACATTTACAGGCACAGGAAGCATTGTCTACTTCAAGGAAAGCGCATTTGGCGAAGTCAGATTCCTTCAGGAAATAAACGGCTCAGGAGGCAATCTTTCACATGCATTGAAGATTGGGGATAATTCTGCTCTTGTAAATGTGAGCATAGCCCCCGGTTTGAACAGGAGCGCAAATATAACTATCTATAACCTGCCGACAAATTCCAACAATGCTTCTATATTTAGAGAGGGTAGTGTTTGTGATGGCACCACAACACCATCATGCTATAACCTAACCTCCTTTAACGCTGGCACTGTAATATTTAATGTCTCTGCATGGAGCGAGTACAGTATTGTTAATACACCGATCCACGTCTCATCTTGCGGAGTGTTAAACACTCCTAATGCGCAATATTCACTAACTGCAGACGTTTCCTCATCAAACCATACATGCATCATGATTAACGCAAGCAATGTCACCTTTGATGGGCATGGACATAAGATATCATTCGGTTCAAAAGGGAGGGGAGTCGGCATGAACGCCTCAACCTTGACAGGCATCACAATTAAAGGAGTAATAATCAACAAGAGTAAAGATAACTTAAGCGAGCCAAATAATTATGGCATTTATTTCTTTTTAGTTGGAAATAGCACAATTTTCAACACTACAATCATAACAAATGGCACAAGTTCCAATTATGGAATTTATTTAAATTTTGGCAGGGCAGGTAACAACATATCTTCTAATACTATCATAACAGGTGGCTCGAGCAGTGGCAACCACGGAATATTCTTTTCTTCTCCTGAAAAATCAGATGTTATAATGTCAAATACAATCACCACAGGAGGTAGCTCTAGTAGCGATGGAATTATTATAGCAGGTGAAAACCAAACTTTAACATCAAACAACATTACCGTTATAAGTAGTGGCAGCCGGTTTGGAATTAATTTTGCTGCATCAAATAGCACTTTAATATCAAACACAATCACAACAGGCGGCGGAGGCAGCGATGATGCAATCTACATTAGTGGTTCTTCAAACAACATTACATCAAACACAATTATACCGGGAGGCACCGGTAACAACCGCGGCATCTACGTTGCAGGATTTTATAATACTGTAACATCAAACAACATTACGATAGATAATAGCAATGCCCAATATGGAATTCAATTAGGTCTTGGTTATGGAAAAAATACTTTAACCTCAAACAATATTGTAGTATACGGCGGTATTAATTCAGGCTATGGAATTTATGCCTTTCAATCCTCAAACAACACCCTAATCTCAAACAACATTACAACAAACGGCACAAGTGACGTATATGGAATCATTATCTGGCAATCCTCAAACAACACCCTAATCTCAAACACCATTACCACAGGCGGTGCAAGCAGAAACTACGGAATTTATTTACGTATGTCTTCAATCTCAAACAATTTAACATCAAACACCATCAGTGTAAACGGTAGCTATGGAATTCTTATAAACGGCTCTTCAAATTCAAACACAATTGCATCAAACACCATTACAACAAATGGCAGCAATGACAACTACGGAATCTATATTGGTGGCACATCAAACTTAAACAATATATCTTCAAACACAATTACAACAGCAGGCATCAGCAGAAACCACGGAATACATATCAACGACTCTTCAAATTTTAACAATATATCATCAAATACAATTATCATCGAAAGCATCAATGAGAGCTACGGGATATATGTGCGCTTTTCTAATTTTTTAAAAATAGGATTGAATAATGTTACAACATCCGGCATAAACGATAATTATGGTATCTATATGTTTTCCTCCAGTAATTCTAAGATAGAATCAAACAATGTTACAACACTCGGCAATTCTAGCAGAAATTATGGAGTGTATAGCACTGGAGGAAATAGCAATATATCATCGAATACCATTACAACAAATGGCAGCAATGACAACTACGGAATATACTTAACAGGTTCTGGTTCTAATGTTATATCATCAAATTCCATATCAACTGACGGCACAACCAACAACTACGGAATCTACGATGATGGATCTTCAGAAAATATGTCATCAAACAAGATTACGACAAAAGGCACTAACAACAATTATGGTATCTATATCACTGGAAGCTCATTCAATCTTTCATATAACACCATTACCACAGGCGGTGCAAGCAGAAACTACGGAATTAACATCGGTTCATCGTTACACAAGTTAATCGAAAACACAATTACGACATCTGGCACAAATGACAACTACGGGATATACAGTACTGCAACTTCAAGTGTTTTAACATCCAACAACCTAACAACAGGTGGGACAAGTAGTAACATAGGGATTAATTTGTTTTCCGGTTCTTCAATAACCTTAACTTCAAACAATATCACAACAACAGGCACAACAAATAACTACGGCATTTTAATCTCAACAGCTAAAAACAATTTCAGCTTTAACATTGTCAACAATTCCGGAGGCGGGGCAATTCGCATTAATTCAACTACGCCAAAGAATACTGCAAACAATACTTTCGCTAATATGAGCATAATAAGCATAGATAATCTAAGTATAGACTTAGATATTGCCACTGCCGGTATAAATTATACTTATCTCTTTGACACCTACATAAGAAATTACTCTTTCAGCGGAACAGGTAGCATCATCTATTTTAGGGAGAGTGTATTCGGGGAGATAGGATTCCTTAACCAAATAAATGGCTCTGGTGGCAACCTTTCGCATGTAATAAGGATAAGCAATAATTCTGCCATCGTAAATACGACTCTGCAGCAGGGCTTTAACAAGAGTGCTAATGTTACTCTGTACAACATCTCAACCAGTTTTGCAAACCCTGCAGTTTATAAGGACGGAGAGCTATGCAGCAACTCTACAATTCCAGCATGCTATAATCTAACGAATTTCAAGTCAGGAACTGCAAAGTTTAATGTAACTGAGTGGAGCACCTATTCTATCAGCGAAGGCCCGGATATAGTGCCTCCTGCAATACAGTTCTCTTTGCCTACAGAAACGAATGGAACTTTGATGTCCATGACGTATATTTTGGTTAATGTAACTGCAACAGACAACAACCTGACAAATATAACGGTATTCCTTATTAACTCAAGTATGGATTTGGTAAATACTACAAACCAAAGTTTTTCGCCATTCTTCGTAAATTTTAGTGGTTTGATCGATGGAACGTATTACTTCAATGCGACCGCTATGGATGGAGCTAATAACGAAAACTCCACTGAAACAAGAACAATTACGACCGACCTTGCTCCGCCAACAATAAACTTCGTTTCTCCTTCTGAGCCAAACAATAGCGTAATTACAAGACCGAATATAGCAGTGAATGTCACAGCATCTGATGCAAACCTCAAGAACATAACAATATTCATTTACAATTCAACTGGATTAAGGAACTTAACAATAACGCTAACCTTTCCAAACTATGTAAACTTCACAGAATTGAATGATGATGTTTACTATATAAACGCAACAGCTATTGATACAGGGAACTCGATTAATGCTACAGAGACAAGAATTGTTAGGATTGATACACTTATACCCACAATTAATCTTGCTTATCCAACAAGAGGCAACAATAGCTTTGTGAATGCTCAGGATATATCAGTAAATGTTACTTCCATAGATTCAAGCCTCAACAACATAACAATTTACTTCTTCAATTCTTCTGGCTTAAGGAACCAGACATTTGCAGTAACATCCCCAAGCTTTGTCAATTTCACTAATCTTATTGAGGGAGTTTACAGATTTAATTCAACTGTCTTTGATATGGCAAACAGGAGCAATTCAACAGAGACAAGAACAATAACAATTGACCTGACAATCCCAACAATATCATTTGCCTCGCAGACAGACGGAAATGCAAGCTTCTTCACGAGGAATTATATTGTTGCCAATGTTACAGGCAGTGATTCAAATTTAGGCAATATTACAATTTACCTTTCAAATTCATCCGGCTTAATGAATGCAACAAACATAAGCAGCACAGTGAATTATGTTAACTTTACCGACTTGATAAACGGGGTATACTACATCAATGCA
>JAGVYS010000040.1 GCA_018303125.1 Candidatus Woesearchaeota archaeon
TACCTATCTTACAAGTTTATTGATGACAGATTCAATAATCCTACCACTACCATCATTTATGGTGATACGCTGCT
This sequence comes from Candidatus Woesearchaeota archaeon, assembly GCA_018303125.1. Classification (GTDB taxonomy): domain Archaea; phylum Nanobdellota; class Nanobdellia; order Woesearchaeales; family WJIZ01; genus JAGVYS01. The sequence continues at coordinate 75 of JAGVYS010000040.1, forward strand.
TTTTATCCAATGGGCAGATGAGCCAATAGCGGTTAGGCTAAACAATAAAGAGATTGCTAAGTCACATAAGAACTATTTTGATGCTATTTGGAGCTCACATTAAAGCCAGATTCCTCAGTAGACAAGCGTGTCGTTACTCAAATCTGACCTGATAGATATGGTGGACTGGCCGATTGTCAGTCGTCGAGGGTCATTTGGGAGTGACTGTGATGAGGGTAAATGCCGATAGAAATCAGTTCTTGTTGTTTGTCTTGTGGAAGGATGTGCCAGTTGTGTAAAAGTATTTCTTTGAATTTCTCCGCATCAATTGTTATTTTTCTTTCCATGCTTGCATTGTGTTTGAGATGAGGTAAATATGGATGTCGGAGAATATATAGTTGTCAATAGTTAAGATTTATTGGAGATGAGTGACCTCCTTCCCGCACTAAAGTGCGTGGCTTCCAGTGAAGTCTGCTAGGCTTCGTTGATGTACATCACGCTGGTTCTTCACATATTCATCAACAACATCAACCGTATTGTAGCCAACGCTTCCGGCATATGCGCCCAGACTCCAGAAATGCCCTTTATAGTAACGGGGCCTGAAATTTGGTTGGTATCTGAAAAGCAGGTAACTTGAACCACCTTTAAGCAGCTGCAAAGCCTTGCTTTGCGACATATCAGGAGGAAGTTCGCAGCTTATGTGGACATGCTCAGGCATGGCAAAAAGCTCCCGGATAACAATGCCATGTCTTTCTGCCTGCCTACGAACGGCATTTTCACAAGCATTTTTATATTCATTCTTCCTGAGCATGTTGTATCGGTATTTTGTGCACCATTCAAGATGGTGTACGTTGACGCCAACCTTGTGTGCGTGATGTCGAAGTTTTAGTTCCATTTTTTCTTCTCCGCGGACAAAAGCTCACGCCACTTTGATTGGGTAGATTCGTACGCAACTTCGTCCGCAGGCTATGCCTACGGCTCTGCCGCACAAAAATTTTTCTGAGAAAACGATCTAAAGGTCTGGGAATTAAACCAGGATGCCGCTCACGCGGCTATTAATTTCGAATCGATCTAGAATTTGTAGTTTGATTTGAGTTATTTCTTGTTTTCTCTTCATATCATCAGCGATATTTTTACCAACTTCTTTGAGAGAATCTCCAATTTTTTGAAAAAACCCATTTATTCCTTCCTAAAATCAGTTAGTGCATTCTGCAATTTCATTGCCGTTTCGAAAGATAACTCATCACCTTGATACTCGCATCTGTATAGCCCGTGAAGATTGCTAGGAAGTTTGTCTGCAATTCTTTTGTCCACGAGTAGTATAACTTTTTTATTGTATTGTAAAAATGCTGCACCAATCTCGATTAAGACATTCTGATTTATTTGGAATTCTTCATTTTTTTCACCATCGACGCTCAAATTAATAATAGCACAGTTACATTGCTTCATTAAACCGAAAACTTTCTCAGAAATAGGAATTGCAGCACTTTCTTTTTCCTCTGCAATTATAGAATCAAATTGTCCAAATTCAAGAATTTGTTTGATTTGTTTGACAATTTTTTTATTCTTACTATGAGAAATAAATACTGTAGGTTTGAATATTTTTAATCCTGAATCTTTTATCGGATTTGGTTCTTCGCTCTCTTCTTCAGGTTCATCTTCTTCAGTTTCTGATTCCGTATTGGTTTCAATATCTTCTGTAGAAATTGTAGTATTTTTATTTAGTAAGTCGAGTCTAATATAATCGGTACCTTTTTGATTTTTTAATATGCCTAATTCTTTGGCATTTTTTAAGATTATTTTGTATGCTTCTTCACATTTATCCAATGGAATTTTATGTTCACGATTTAGTGTATTTACTAATAAATCTTTTCTTGGAAGTTGACCTTGATCAAATTTTGTGAAAACCTGTTTGAATAATGGGACATTGAATAATGCTTCTTTCAAACATTGATTTTTTTCATCATCAGAAGTTGGAGATACTATTTTGCTACCTAAGTCTGTTAAAGCCAATTTTTCAGCAATATAACTTCCAGTTGTAAGCCCATAGGAAGCAGAAGATATAATGAGAAGTCGAAACCCGCTACTATTTGGAGAGGAATTGATTGAAGAGGCAATATCTAATCTGTTGTAAGGATGCATATTATTGTTTTTCTTAATAGATTCTCCAATCTTAAGAGCCTCAAGTAAACTATACTTAGGGTATAATCCCCTTGTCTGTTTCTTTTCTTCAGTTTTATTCATTTTATCATGATAAGATGAATAACTTATATTTAAATATTCCTATATTGACAATGAGGTTATAGAAAAAAATTATCATAATTCTATGATATAAGAAAGAATAAGGTATTATTACCAAATTTTTATTATGAAAATTTTTAAAATTTATGCCCACAATAATGATTTATTCGACGATAAAGTTACAGCTCACCAAACAGAAATATTTATATAAACCTAATACCCAACGTACTCTATGGTAGAGGGAGAGCATAAAATCAGTTATTTCTCTTTATTTAAAAACATATTACTAAATGGTGTTTAAAATGGATACCGAAGCTCAATTTGATGATAAAAGTTTTGACAAAATGGAAAAGGAAATACTAGCTGAAGTTATGGAAAACTCAAAATCTATTATAGAAACCTTCAAGTTTAGAATGATTTTTGGAGTACATTTGGATAAGGATGTAGCTGAAAAGACCTCGGAAGGTCTTAAGGAATTTAGGCAAAAGAATTGGGATACAAAAATTAGCCAAAATGATGTCTATAAAAAATATTTAAATCTCTATTAAGAACTTTTCTTTTTCATCCATTTTTTGATTTCTTCTTCCTTTTTTATATCTCGTTCAGGAAGCGGAACTAGGTTTAACTTTAGTTCTGTGCAAGTTTTTTGAAATGCCACATCGCCAGTATGCACAAAATTAACTGTATCTCTAAGAAACCCTCCGATTATGATAATGTCCTGATCACAGATCCTTAATTTGGGATTGTTTTCGGTTTTAATCACTCGATCATTAGCTTCCCTAGCTATTTGTTCATAAGAAGCATCGGTTGCGTCGTTTCTGATAATCTTGGTCATATTGAACTCCTTTTCTAGCTTGTTAAATGAGTTCTTGGCTTCATCGACTTGAAAATTATGTTTATTGATTAAGACACCTATCACTTCAGATCGTGAGATTTCATGGTAATAGAAGAAGTTTGAAGTAAAAGTAAATCCTCTTTTTCGATACTCATCAAAATTTGAATCAAAGCAAACGATTATATTAATCAGGGTACTTGAATCAAGACCATTTTTGATAAATCCCTTAAAAGTTGCCATACTGCTTAACGAGAATACATTTACTTCCTGCTTCTTTTTTTGCTGAGTCGCTTTCATTTGAATTAAGGATATTTGAATATCTTTTCCTTTATATACTTTCGCTTATTTTGTCGTCTTAATTTATGATAATGAATGACCTCCTCCCTACCCTAAACAGGCTGTCCGATAATCATATTTCCAGTTGGAAAATTTCTGAAAGAATTAACCGCAAGTTGATTCCCACACCTATACGGACTGTTTGACCAATTTCCTCTTTCTTCTTCTGTAATAAGATCCATATCTTCTTTAGATTATGGGCAGCACATACAAGATTGAACTCATTTTTTACCGTATCTAAACTCCTTGTCAGAAAATCTCGAAATCCTAAGTTCTCTTTATAATGCCCGATTATACGCTCCACTACCTCCTTTCTTTCTTTGTACACTTTTTTTGCTTTCTGTGTTTGCATCTTCTCTGCCATCTCCTTCCTTTCTTTTTCAAAAGGGTATGCCTTGACATACCTTATTCTATCTTTTCTTTTAGTACAATGCTTATTATTCTGGCAGGTTGTACACGACGTTCCTTTGTAAAGCCGAATATTCTTCTTCTTTTTGTAAAATTCTTCCCTTTGAAAAACCAAGAATTTTTCTTCAGGACAAATATACCAATCTTTTCTTTCATCGTATCTGAAATTTCTTTTGTCAAATTTATGTATCTCAACTTTCTTTCCTTTTGCTTTTTGAGAGTCTTGCTGGTCAGGGATGTAACCATCTAACCCCCTTGAATTAAGATAGTGTATGTTCTCACCACTATAATAACCATTATCAACAGTCACTTTTGTTCCATCTTCCAGTTTGCCGCAGTTTTCCTCTGCAAGTTCAATCTGTGGCTTAAGCTGATTATTGTCTGTAGACTCTTTGCATACATCATTAGCCACGATAATTCCAGTCTTATGGTCTGCAGTTATTTGAGGATTATACGATAGCTCAAACCTACCTTTTTTGTTTTTCATAAATCTTGATTCAGGATCTGTTAAACTAACTTTATCAAGTTCGTTTTCTTCTAATTCTTTCCTTGCTTCCTTAATTGTGCCTTTTATCTCAGAAATTCTATCATAATCATCTTTCTTAATCTGTTTATAGTATTTTGCGATTAATGACTTAATTTTTTTCTTATCGATTTCTGTTAGCTGGTCATAGCCTCTGCAATCTTTGAAATGAGTATCTTCTACCTTATCAGTTTCAATGCCTTCCATTAACTCATTATTGGCATATTGTTCAATGACATCAAGCTGCTCTTTTGTAACACTGCTGTTATTTGCAGCACACGCTTTTAGCTTAGAGCCGTCTATACTTAATTGCTCAAGGCCGATAGCACCCAATTCTTTAGCAGTACTAACTGTTATCTTAAAGATATCTTTAAGCAGACCTTGGTTATTTTTTCTAAAATCACTTATTGTCCTAAAGTCAGGAGCCAAGTTTTCAGCTAAGTATATGAACACAACATTCTCTCTGCCATTGCGAGCAATTGCTCTTGATGGGCGAACTCTATCGATCATAGACTGGGTTAAGATTTTGCAGAGTATTCTTGGGTGGTAAGCAGGATGCCCTGCACCAGAATATTTAATGTCAAAACTTGAAAAGTCAAGCTTATCCATGACATCTTCAACTAAAAAACAAATATGGTCTTTTGGAATCATATCTTTAATGTTTGGTGGCAACAGCCAGTTTTGGTTTCTGTTTGATGTCATGTAAACCATAGAAATCACCTCAGTTTTACTTATTTTATCGACGAGGAAATATATAAATCTTTCTATTTCTCGTCGATAAATAAGATTAGAGAATTAGGAATTATCGGACAGCCTGTAAAGGGATAGGGTATCCTATGCGATGGCGTGATGCTCGTTCTGGTTCTTGATGTAGTCCTCGACGGTTGAGAGTTTGTTGTAGCCAACGGTGACAGTGCATCCACCAGCGTTCCAGAGATGTCCACGGGGCAGCCGAAGGCGACTCCGTTCATGATTCTTGAAGAAGTGATACGCCGAGCCGCCCTTGAGGAGCATGAGTGCCCTTGAATTGAGCATGCCACGCGGAAGCGTGACGAGCATATGCACATGATCTGGCATTATTTGCAGCGCCATGACTGTCCATTCTTTCTATGCACAGACCCGTATGATGGTCTCCCTCACCGTTTCGCTGAATGGTTTTGCAAGCACTTTCATCCTCGCTTTTGGAATCCAAACCAGATGGTAGTTGATATTGTACACCGAATGCCATGTTTTCCTGACCTTTGCGATCTCAACCTTCGCATGTTCACCAAGCCGGAAATGTTCTCTGCAGTCAACATGCGCAGCATTTTGCTGCAGTTGTTCCACAATTTTCCAGTTCGTCTTTGTTCTTGCCATAATGGTTCCTCCCACGGCTGCGCCGCCACCAAAAAAAGGCGGAGCCTTTGATTTGAGGAACAATATACTTTTAGGCGTGAAGAAATCCGAAGGAGTTTAGCCGACCCAGAATGGGGAAAAGCTTATGTTCCGAGAATCCTCTCATGCCGAAGGCATCAAAGAGGAAAATGACTTTAAGAAGAGGCTTCAGACGTAAGTCTGGAGAGTTTCACCTCTGTCTTAACAGGTATGTCAAGAGCCGATTTTGTAGTTTTGATCTGACAATCTAGACAGATTACCCATTCTTAAAACAAGAATTCTGATCCATAACTGGTTGCCCATATTTTTTGTGGTCAGAATTTGGTTTATTTATAAAAGAATCTGACCCCTAAATTTATTCTTTACCGACGAGGCATTTCAGAATCTGACCCCTAAATTCCTGCCCGTTATTAAATGCCTTATTCTTCAATATTTACAGTGTGTCTTTTGTCAAAGAGTATGCACCCTAAATTTCTTCTGATTTTTCTTAGGTGCTGACTCTCAAGATTATATAAAACAGCAAACACCCAATTCTGCACCCAAAATCTGAAACTGACCGACGAAGAAAAAATAGTCTGCACCCTAATTTTTAGCCCGTTATTAATTGCTTAATTTCTGTTCGTAATAAACTATTCCCTAATCAAATGGATTCCACCCACTAAATTCCAGCCTATAATTCTTGTGGGTAGAATTTCCAGCATATATAAAAGAGTCCACCCCCTAAATTTTGCGGAATTAGCCGGCCATGCGTCGTGGAAAAATCGATTCTACCCACTAAATCCTGCCCGTTATTAAATGCTTGATTAGGTACCGGTTATAACAAATTATTTGCTTCAAAAAAACTACTCCATAATTGGCAACACTTGTCCGCTAATTCAAAAACATTATATTTTTCCAAATCCGCCAAAACGACATATTTGATATTTTTAATTGGATTATCATTCTTTAGGGTATTTTGAAAATAGTCATATTCTCGAATTAAAAATACTCCAGCCCAACCCTTAGCAGATTTTTTATTTGTATCAGGAATTTTAGCACCAATAGATGGTGTGTCTAAGATACAATGTTTTGATTCGTTGCAAATATCCCTACAAATTTGCATTTCTTTATTGTTCGCAAAGAAATCATCAACTAAGTTTGTTTGGATAACTTTGCTATGTCTCAAGAAATCCCTTAGATGATAGCAGTTTGTAAAGAATGCATAAATGAAATCATAATGGTAATCCAGGTTACTTTCTGGGCTATTGCTGAATCTTATTTTATCTAGTCTTTCTTTCCATCGATTTACTCTTGCAAACTGTTCCAAATGAGGTTTAACAGTAATCCCTAAATCTTCCAAAATATCTTTCCTACTCATAACTAGCTAGTCAGTCTTCAGCAGTTTATATTTGTAGCGTTATTAACAAATAATCTATTACTTTTATCAAGACTTCTTATCTGGAAGTATCAATTTATAGATAATTCTGTTAGATGTATGACAAGTTTTATATAGTTGTTAAGTATACTTCTCTTGCATGGAAAAGAGTGATGGGAGAAGTATTTCTCATGAGGTTTTGGAAGCGTATCGTTATAGGTCAATTGAGCTCTATCAAAAAGGAAAATCTGTTCAGGAAATTGCTTTTTTCTTTGGGATTCATAGGGGGAGTGTTTCGTTATGGATAAAGACTTGGAAAGAAAAAGGCAAATCTGCACTCAAAAGCAAAAGAGCTTTGGGACCAGATCCAAAGTTAAACAAAGAAAATAAAAAGCAAATTATTTCTTGGCTGGAAAAGTCTGCAATGGAATTTGGTTTTGAAACTCCATTATGGGATTGCAAGAGAATTCAAAAAATGGTTAAAAATGAATTGAATAAAGAAATTGCAATCTCAAATTTGTGGGAGAGTTTACGCAGATGGAATCTTACACCACAAAAACCAGAAAAAGAAGCGATAGAGAAAAATCCGAGAGAAGTAAGGAAATGGTTAAAAGAAGAATGGCCAAGTATCGATGAACACCGACGGAAATGGCAGGCAATGCTTTATTTTCAGGATGAATCTTCTGTCTCTCTTGTTCCTGTTTTAGGAAAGACATGGTCTAAGAAAGGAAAAACTCCTAAAATTAAAGTAACTGGAAATAGGGGAAGCATCTGCCTTTCATCTGCAATTAGTCCAGCAGGAAGGATGGTTTTCAGGATTGAAAAAGGAACAGTTACGTCAAAGACATTTGTAGATTTCTTGAAGCAAATAATGAACAACCATAGATTGAGAAAGATAATTGTTATTGCAGACAACTATCCTGCTCATAAAAGCGCTTATGTAAAGAATTTTATCGAACAAAATAGAAATAGAATTGCTGTCTATTATTTACCAACTTATTCTCCAGATTTAAATCCGGATGAGGATGTTTGGAAATATTTGAAAAATGTTAAGCTAAAAGCTCATCAGGCAAGAAATAAGAAAGAATTCAAGCCGTTAGTGCTATCAAAAATGTTTAGTATTCAAAAGAAGCCTAATCTGATAAAATCTTTTTTTATTGGAACTTATGTCATGTAAGCAACAGAATTATCTATAGAACGAATCAGCAAACTTCTGCAGCATCATCTTTTCAAGCTGCTTAAGTTTCTCATCCGTCTCTGCTTTCTGAGCTTTCATTTGCTCTTCGAGCATTGCAACCTTCAGCTGTTCTTTCTGGAGTTGCTGCTGGATTTCAGACTTGGTGGTATCAATAATCATGTCTTCATCGGTGATAGTATCTTTCATGCCAATGAACTCGCTGTAATAATGAATCATCTCGCTTTTCTTCCAGCCATAGCGATACTTCATCTGGTTTTCTGACTTGTAAATTGGAAGATAATGGCACACGCTGTTATGCCTGAAATCATACATCGTGATTCCTTTCTTGATGAGAATCTTTCTTGACTTCTGGACAGAAGGCTCACCGATATTCATAGCTTTATAGCCTAACTTTGCGATAACCCTACTACTATTCGTGTAGTCTTTAGGAAAAAGAAAATCTGTGCCTTTCAGGTTTGAAGTCTTGATAAAAGTCTTCAATATATCTGAGCAAATCATGAGTTTGATTTTTCTGCCGAAGGTCTTTGAGGTCTCGTTTCGAACATTAAGGAAGAGGTAGTTGGTATTTGGCACTTCTGTGATATCCATTGCCCTAACATTCATGAGCTCCTTTGGTGCTCTGATGCCTGAATCAAAGAGGAAATAGACAAGTGCTTTATAGTAAAATTTCTGCGCCATGCGTGCCATTGCTTCAACATCATGGAGAGTAAAATAAGCCCACTTGGGTTTTCGATCAGCAGCCGTGTCCAGGCTTTCAACAATCTCGGGGATAACAACATTCTCCTTTCTTTTGATGCGGACAATCCACCGGCAGAAAGCGCAGAATATCTTGGCATAAGTAGAAACACATAAATGAGGTGTACCATTCTTATTCAAGATTACGCCTTCTCTCATTGCGGTAAAGTACTTTATAACTTCATCTTCAGTAATCTCAAGAATCTGCTTATTGTATCTTTTCTCCATAAATTCAATGAGGTACCGAAGCCTGTTTCTCGTGTTGACCAAGTGCAGATAGCTTCGTCTGCCCTTCTTAGCCCCTTTAGCGAGGTTCTTTCCATAGAAGAGGTCAAAGATATACTGAGTCACGAGTTCGCTGGCTGTTGGCGAGATTCCGCCAAACGTGTGCAAATCTGTTGACCCATCATTTCTGGTTACGCTTTGCATCCATTTATCATGGGCAAATTTGCAGTTGTGCGGGTCAATTTCAACCTCCCCTAGCACATTCGTTATAATGCCCTTCATGACAAGCCTTACAGTCGAGGTCATTTATAAATAGAGTCATGAGAAGAGGCGACACTGGGGTCACTTTTCAGTGGACAATGCCCACACAGTTACTCGATTCTGACCCTCAGTGTCAAATGGACTGGCCGGGATTTGAACCCGAAGCCTCTCGACTGCCAGTCGAGCGTTATACCAGGTTTAACTACCAGCCCATAACCATAAAGAAGATTTCGAGAACATTATAAAGTTTTACTTGGATGCGAGCTCCAAATCCTTTGCTTGGACTGTCTTCCTGCCGGAATGACCTGCGATGCTTACTGCCTTTTCACCGAGGCTCGTGGCGTAATCAGTAAGGTAATCAACCATTGCACCGACAGCATCTTCCGAAACTCGTTTCGCGCCTGCTTTCTGCATTATTCTCGCCACCGGTGCCCTGGGTATTGTGGATCCTGGCCTTGGCATATTCTCACCTAATGGATATTACGCCATCCATGCTCTTTAGAATCTGCTTTGCATACTCAATCTTGCTATCTGTATCCGAGTAGATGGTAAAAATATTTTCCCCTTTTCTGACATGGTCCCCTACATGTTTATACAGATATATACCTGCGCTCTTGTTCTGCGGGGCTCCCGCAATCCTGGCAAGCTTGGCAATATCGCCATTGTTTATCTCAACTATCTTGCCTGACTTTTTTGCAGGAAAGCTGTATTCCAGCTTCGCTATCCGTATACTTTCAGGAGTCACTTCAGGGTTGCCTCCCTGCAGAGCTATAATCTCCTTCATTTTTGAATATGCCTTGCCTGAATAAAGTATCTCTGTGGCTTTCCTAGCGCCATCCTTTACTCCCACAATGCTAAAAAGGGCTGCTGACATGGCTATGCATTTTTTCTCCAGGTCAAGCGGCCTGTCAGGGTCGTGCCTCAGGACTTTCAGGACATCCCTTGCCTCCAAGGCAGGCCCTATGCCATTGCCTATTGGCTGGCTGCCGTCCGTTATCATGACTCCAATCTTCATTCCCAGAGCCTTGCCTATCTTCTCGAACTTCTCCTTAAGGCTCCTCGCCTTTCTGGCTGTGGAAACCTTGGCATTCTTGCCAATTGGTATGTCTATCAGGACATGTGAAGATGAAACAGAGCGCTTCTTTGCCAATATTGAGGCCAGAAGCTGTGACTCAGCATCTATGCGCAGCGTCTTCTCCACATTTATTATCTTGTCATCTGCAGGCGCAAGGTTTATTGCCCCTCCCCATACTATACATGCCCCTGTTTTCCTTATTACCTTTTCCATCTCAGGAATAGGAATGTCAACTTTTGCAATAACTTCCATTGTATCGGCTGTGCCTGCTGCAGAGGTTATTGCCCTGCTGCTTGTCTTCGGTAAGGTATAGCCAGATGCTGCCATTATAGGGACAACAACCATAGTTGTCCTGTTGCCTGGAATTCCGCCAATGCTGTGCTTGTCCAAGACTATCTTGCTATTTACCCTGAGCCTTTCCCCTTCCTCAGATATTGCTTTTGTAAGCCAGACTGTTTCTTCCACAGTATTTGGGTTGCAGTATGTTGCTGCCACAAAGAAAGCAAGCTCTGTATCGCTAAGCTTGTTATGTACAATATCCCACACCACCTGGTCAATCTCTTGCTTTGAGAGGCTGCTCCCATCCAGCTTTTTCTTGATGTAGTCCAGGGATATAGGCTTCCTTGCAAGCATTATAGAGACATTCTGGCCATTCTTCATGCCTAGGATATCACTTACTTCCTGGAATAGGCCTATCATGCCTTTCTTTACCTCTGCTGAGCCAGACGCTATGTCCGCAACAACAGTCTCGACCTTCCTGCCAAAAAATATCTTTATCCTGTCCATTGGATTTATGTCAAATACAGAAGCATCATCCTTATGCAGGGCAGCCACCAATGGCCCGCCTGTTGAAATGCCGAGATTCCTAACCTTTAGCTTCAATTTTATCATCCTCGTATATTTTGATGAATGTCATAAGCAGTGATAGTATTACTGGGCCTATGAACATCCCCACTATGCCAAAAAGGAGCATGCCGCCCAATACACCAAGCAGAATGGCCGCAGGATGCACCTTCCCTGCCTTTTCTGCTATGAGCTTTGGCTTTATGAAATTATCAGCAGTGGAGATGAAAATACCAACAATAAGGATTCCAATAGCTGAGACAGGCTCATTGGAGGCAAACTTGAATATCACTGCAGGACCCCAAACCAATGGAGTTCCCATAAGTGGAATCAGGGCTAAAAAAAACATGACAAAAGACCATAGTATAGGGGATGGGACTCCAAAAATCCAGAAAGCTAAGCCCCCTATTGTTGCCTGACCTGCAGCCACTATGACATGCCCATATACAACAGCAAATGTTGTCTGCTTGATGGTGTTATATATGTTCTCTGCGTACTCATCTGTTACAGGAAGGAGCACTTTTAGCCTATATATCAGCACTTCGCCTTCCTTAAGGAGGTAGTAAACAAGGAAAAGCATGATGAAGAAATTTAGAAGGTAGGCAGGAATAGAAAAAATCAGCCTGCCGGCAAACGAGATAAGGAAATCAGCTGCCTTTGCAAAAAAGTCAGTTGCATAATATTGCACCTGCGAATTTGATGCATATGATGCAATCAAGTTCTGCAGCGCGCAGGCAGAGCTTGGATCCGTGCATTCTTCCCCTCCCATAAATTTTCCTGAGGAAATAAAATCTTTTATGAAAAGATAATTTACCCTTGCCTCATGCACGAGGGAATTTGCCACAAACATCATTGGCAGGGTGAAAAGAAGGACTATGAGAAAACTGACAATAAGCGCCCTTATTGTTTCGTTCCTTATGAATCTCCTCATCTTTGAGTATACTGGGTAAAATACATATGCAAGAATAAAGCTTCCGAGTATTGCAGTAAGGAAAGGATTCAGGATGAAATAAGCCAATATGGTGAGAATCAGGAATATTCCGACAAAGACATAATCATAGCGTGTTGGCATCTTATTCTACCTTGAATGATGGTTATATAAAGGTTATTGTCAATTTTATTACTTATATAAGTATATTTTATAAATAATATATTTGTTAAATAACTGTTTTTATAGGTAAGATTTATAAACAAAAAGCACTTTTTGGGGCTTAATGGCCAGAATCAAGCTAGTTGTAGATGGATTCCAGTGCGAAAGATGTTCTCATAAGTGGATTCCAAGAGTGAAAAGGTATCCTGTAATCTGCCCTAGCTGCAAATCTCCATACTGGGACAAGCCGAGAAGGAACAAGAGGAAGAATGTACAGAAAGAATAAAAACAAATATAGAGAAATAGTGCTTTCAATCTTCATAGTTACAGCATTATTTGCGCTTCTTGCTTTAGTCTTCAAGCCTTCAATAACAGGCTATACTGTACTGCAGGAAAGCAATTTAGTTGGGAGGGAATTTACTTCCAATGACAGTATCATCTTACCAATAAAAGACATAACTGCTATTTACCTTAACAGCTATATATCAAGCAATTTCTCAGGAGAAGTATCTCTATATGATGAAAATAGGAGATATGTAATATTGGATTACTCCATTCCTAAGCTGAATGAGGAAGTTGAGAATGCATCAATAGAGTTTGAATTGAATTACAATAAAATATCTCAAGAAGTGGCTGAATTATCAGTTGCTGCAGAGCAATATAGCTGTGTTGAATGGAAGATAAACGATGAAAGCATCTGCTATGGAGAAAATTCATGCTGTTCCTTATTGAACTTGGAATCTTCTGGCGAAAAGAATGAATCACTTTATCTCAACAAGGGCAGGTATAATGCACAAGACAGGAATATTGTCATTGCCCAGGTAATCTATGCAAATTATAGTTTAGATATTGACGATGCATATTATGATATTAAATACAGCGACATTAAAGGAGTTGTTGTTGACTTGTTTGATAAATTGCCATTAAGTAATGTCTGCGGAGGAGCATGCGGCCTTAATCAAGACGCTCAATCCTATACTCTTGAGGTAAAGGTTTATTCCGGCTCATTATTCCTTGAGAATTATACTTATCAGTTAACTCCCAATAATGCGCCTGAGTTCAAGGAAGTGCCAAACATAACATTCTCGGATAATTATACCTTGGACTTAAGCAAGTACCTTACAGATAAGGACAATAATGAGCTGAATATTGATTATCTGCATGTCGATGGCATTTCAGTTGAGTTTAATGGCTTGACTGCAATAATAAAGGCAGATTCAAATTTCACAGGAAAGGCATATACCTTCTTTACTGTGAATGATTCTTTACTTTCAGCTACATCTAATATTATAGAATTGGATGTTGTGGATTTCAAGCCTAAAGTTGTTGTTGGAGAGGATGTAAGATGGGTCAAGAAGGCACCTGTAATAGATAACAAAGTATTGCTTGAGCATGAGCCGATTAATATCACAGTTAAAGTTGATGGAGAAGAAATACTTGACAGGAATATTGACATTATTGTTGAAGGAGAAAGAAAGGGTTTGGATGAGTATGAGTATGATAAGAAGATAGAGGAGATGAATAAAGAGATTGGTAAGGAAATCAAGGCAGGAAGGATCGCTGCTCCACTTGAGGAGGAGAAGGAAAAATTTGTCAAGAGCAAAAGACTGGAAAATACTGGCAGGACATTAAGGAAATTAATCTCCATAACCGGGAATGTTGTTTTGAATGAAGAGGAAGAAGAGAATACTATTCTTGTAATAAATGAAAATGTTCCGGAAGTAGAGGTAGAGTATTTCACAGAAGCACCTATTGCGATAGAAGAAGAGATGACTAATGGCAAGAGAATAACAGTAAGTTCTGATATAAGCTATGAGGATGTACTTGCATTTGCAGAAATACCTGATACAGATGCCAATTCAATAAAGCTGTATCATTTGGTCAACGGAAGCAAGGTTCCATCTAATTTCGATGGTTATGACAGCAATGATAATAATTTAGTTGATTATATCGAATGGACAGTTCCTCATCTCTCTAATCAGACTTATGAGATTATACTGATAACTAATGCTGACCATTTGGATGAGAACAGGAGCTTTGTTGAAGATGTTTATGATTATGTAAAGGCAAGAGATAGCAATTTCACTTTAATTCCTGCTAACCATTATCTGAGGGTTAAGTTTGAAACGAATCTTACGTCTGGCAGGGATATAACCATATACGCAAAGAGCAATAGTCCGGATGCCTCTGTTCTTGTCTATGAAAAGGATAAGAATGATTCAACATTTGACTTGAGAACAACAAATGATGTTGAATTTGATTATGTTGTTGACCCGACAGTATGCGACCAGGGGGATGAATTGAGTGAATGCAATATTACAACTGTGAAAAATTGGAGTGGGAAATATACTTTCGTTAATTTGAGAATTAAGAATGGAGGTGGCATAGTTCATCCAGCGAATGGCGCAACGAAGCAATTCTCACTTAATATCACTGCAACAAATGTTACCATTGAGGCTGGTGGGTATATCAATGTGACTGGGATGGGATATTCTGGAGGTACTCCAGGAGTAGCTGGCAACGGTGATGGTGGAGGCGGCAGCGTTGGTAGCGGCGGCGATGCGGGTGGAGGAGGTGCCGGATATGGTGGTCAAGGTGGAGATGGTAAAGAGTATTCAGGTCATGGTTTAAACGGATCAACATACGGAAATGCTTTAGAACCTCTCAATCTTGGCAGCGGAGGCGGTGGAGGTGCAGACGGAGCCCAATGGACCGCCGGCACAGGCGGTAGGGGAGGTGGCCTTGTCATTATCAATGCAAGCGATACTGTTAATGTCAGTGGCACAATTCTTGCAAATGGTGTCACCGGAGGCACCAGTGCTAGCGACGGCGGAGGCGGCGGAGGCGCTGGAGGAAGCATTAATATCAGATCATCTGTGTTTACTGGAAACGGAGCTCTTCTTGTTGGTGGCGGCAGCGGTGGCAGTGCAGCAGGAGGTGGAGGTGGAGGGGGAGGGGGAGGAAGGATTGCAGTGCGCTATTCCACAAAGACATTTACCGGTACGACGAATGTTTCCGGAGGAACTCTGGGAGTTGGTGGCGGCAGCGGTGGTGGTGGAGGCAATAATGGCACAATCTATGAAGAAGAGACAGGGTCTTTGGACGTAGGCAGTGGTATTACTATAACACTCTCTAATAATGAGAACTATAACACAATTACTGTTTCTGGAGGAGTGCTTATAATAAATTCAACAGTAAAGGTAAATAGCTCAACTGTAATAGTAAGTGGAACACTGAATATGACCAATGGTAGTTCTTTGAATACTACATTACTAAATTTAACAGGAGGTATTTTTAACAACATTGGTACAGGAAATGCTGACGCAATTGATACTTATGTAAACAGTAGCGCAACTCTGGATGGAAAATTAAAGAGTATACGAGTTGTTGTGCAAAGTACAGGCACGCTGACGCATACTATAAATGGAAATAGCACTTTATATTTCATTAATATTACTGCAACTAACTTAACGATTGAGGCCGGAGGAGCCATTAATGTGAAAGGGAAGGGGCATTCTGGAGGATCAGCAGGAAATGGAGGATACGGCGATGGTGGAGGCGGCAGCGTCAGCAGCGGCGGTGATGCAGGTGGAGGAGGTGCTGGTTATGGTGGAGCTGGTGGAGCTGGTCAGACTTATGGAGGTACTGCGACTGGAGGATCCGCATATGGTAATGCTACAGAACCTCTCAATCTTGGCAGCGGAGGCGGAGGCGGTGCGGGTGGTGCACAGGGAACCTCTAGCAAGGGAGGCATTGGTGGCGGCCTTGTCATTATCGATGCGAGCAGTACTGTGAATGTCATCGGCTCGATTCTTGCAAATGGTGACAGTAGTAGCGCCAGCAGCCAAGATGGTAGCGGCGGCGGCGGTTCTGGAGGAAGCATTAATATCAGATCAACTG
>JAGVYS010000005.1 GCA_018303125.1 Candidatus Woesearchaeota archaeon
AGGCGAAGAGTAGGTAAAACCGAGCTCATAAGGCAATTCATCAAACCAATTCCTGAAAACAAAATGTACTTTTATGTGGATTTAGTAGAAAAACAAGGGATATTAGACTCCATTTCCAAATCGGTGCAGGAACAGCTAGGTGAAACAAGAAAATTTGCAGATTTCAGTGACTTTTTAGATTTCATTGCATTAAAATCAGAAAATAGTTTTGTCTTAGTGATTGATGAATTTCAAAGATTCTTAGAAGTCTCGCCTCAATTCATAACACAATTACAGAACCACTGGGATCAAAAATTAAAGAATAAGAAAATCATGCTTATACTGGTTGGCTCATCAATCGGGATGATACAAAAGATAACTAATAGCAAGGCAGGAGCATTGTATGGGAGAGCAACAAGAATAAAAATATCTCCTTTTAAATATAGTGATTTCAGATTTATGTTTAAAGAATTAAATGAGGAAGAAAAAATAATCACTTACGCAGTATTTGGAGGAACACCGTACTATCTTGAAAAAGTCAAAAGGGCAGATGGCAACATACACAAAAAAATATTTGAACTTTTATTAAAGAAAGGCGCTGAATTGTTTGAAGAACCAAAAAACCTGCTAGAATACGAGAATGTAAGAATACACGCCAAATATAACTCCATTCTGCAGGCGGCATCTGCAGGCAAAGAAAATGTCAAAGAGATAGGGGATTTTACAGGAATAGACACAAATACTCTGCCCGCATATATCAAAAGATTGGATGAACTGCTAGAGCTGTTTGGAAGAAAAGACCCGGTACTAGGCAAGGAACGGCTAGGCAGGTATGGCTTAAAAGATAATTTCTTTAATTTTTGGTATAAATTCATATTCCCAAACCAAACTGCCCTAAATCTAGGCAACATTAAAATTGTAGAGGGGTATATAAAAGAAAACCTTAATGCCCATATTGGGCGAGTATTCGAAGGAATATGTAAAGAATTGCTTATCGGGCACATAAACAAAGAATTGAATGGCTATATTATAGATTTTGAGAATATTGGCAGCTGGTGGAACAGAACTGGAGAAGAGATAGATATTGTTGGATATAATCACAAAACTAGAAGAATATTGGTGGGCGAGGTTAAATGGACTAATAATCCAGTAGATATAGACATTGTTGATGATCTTGTGAGAAAATCCAAATTTATCAGTTTCACAGGAGAATATAAATTCTTGATTATTTCAAAAAGTGGATTCACAGAGAGAGCGCTAGCAAGGATAAAGGAGATAAATGGAATACATCTGAATTTGAAAGATATTGAGAGGCTATTTGAGGAAATTTAAAGTGAACCAGATAATTTATTGAGATTAACCTTGCATTTTACAAACACATTTTTACCTGAGTTTCTGAACTCGTTTTATCTTTTGCCACTGAAGATACGTATTTGCCAAGCCCCTGTTTCTCGACGACAGATTTCCGAATATCTCCTGCTGGACTTGTCCACATGACAGGGGGGACACAAAGTATTTATCCAAGCCCATCCATTAACAAGATAAGACTGGCCATTTCTGACGATAAACAGAAAAAAGACCAGAAAGTCAAAAACAGGCATGCTCATCCGCTAATAACTGCATCTTGGGTGAGAATGAATTTTAGCTTTTAAATGCTGGCAAAGAAGCATATCGGTGATTAAGGCAATATTCCGGAAACTAATAAATAGCAAGGCGTTTTCATAAGGATAATGACCGGTATCCCTATTTTCAAATGCTGCGCATGCGGAAGATGCTGCTCCAACATAAGGGGCCTTGGCTCTAAGGAAGAAAAAGAGTTTATCATGGAATATGGCCACGGCAAGCTTCCTGTTATAGAGCTTATTGATGCTGACAGGCTGACTTTTCCGCTCTGGAACTTTGAGGCAAGAAGATTCAGGGAATATGAGAGAAAAGCAGGCATAGATGCAGGCATAGTGCCATCAAGGGGAGTTATGGACTTAAAATCGGGCAAGTTCATAGTCATAGCATACCAAATGACAGCTGATGCTGCATGCCCATTTCTGCTGAAAAGCGGAAAGTGCGGGATTTATGACACAAAAAGGGCTTATGTTTGCCATTTGTTCCCGTTAAAAAGGTCACCATACTTGAGGCTCGAAGCAGAAAGCAAAGATATATTCGGAAAGTGCCATACATTAGATAAGTTCAAGGATTTGTTTGATTTCAGCGAAAAAAACGTCCTGCTTAAGCAGCTTTATGGCAGCCTTGGCGATGCACTGCTTAATGCTGTCCAGCACGATATAGTAATAGAATGGAGCAATAAAGCAGTTATGGAAATGATGCGCATTGGATTAATTAGGCCTGCAATGAACTATCCAGTGGATTTCCTCATGAAGAGAATAGAAAACTCCATCCATATAGATTTAAGCGATTTCATAGTAGAGTCAGGCTTCAAGACAAGGGAAGAAATGGACAGAATAACAGAAAGGTTCGAAAACCTTGATGGTGCAAGAGAAAGGCTCAGCAAGGATTCTATCATTAATTGATTCTCAAAAATTATTTAAATCATCCTCGACGCTTTCAGGTAATGATAACCCGGCATGATATGAGGAGCCTTGAGGAGTCTGCAGGAATACCCAAGCTCACACTTATGGAAAACGCAGGCAGGGAAGCTGCAAGGATAATCTCTGAAAAGGCTGGCGCAAAAGGAAAAAGGGTTTTGTTTATCTGCCACCATGGAAATAATGGAGGGGATGGCTTTGTTGCGGCAAGGCACCTATCAGGAATTTCTGAGGTTGATGTTCTTTTCATAGGGCAGGAATCTAAGCTAAGCCCTGAATCAATGCACAATTTTGAGCTCGTTGAAAAAGATGCAAAGGTACAGTTCATTAGCTTGGACTTTGTGGATTTTTCTGATTATGGTATTATAGTTGATGCAATACTTGGCACAGGAGCAAGAGGAGAGATAGGCCATCCTATAAGCACTGTGATAGATAACATTAATTCATCTTCTGCCTTCAAAGTAAGTTTGGATATTCCGACAGGTATAGACCCAGAAACAGGCCAATCAGGTTTTTATGCAGTAGAGCCTGACTTAATAATAACATTCCATGACATAAAAACAGGCCTTGAAAAGTATTCAGGCAAAACCGTAATAGCTGACATAGGCATCCGGAAAAAGCTAACATGAAATACATATCGCAAAAAGAGTTGAGGCTTCCCAAAAGAGGCAGTAGGAAAGGGGAGAATGGACGAGTCCTTATAATAGGTGGCTCAATGGATTATGTTGGTGCGCCTGTACTTGCAGGCTTGGCTGCCCTTCGCTCAGGCGCTGACTGGGTAACTGTCCTTGCACCTAAAAAAGCAGGATGGGCTATAAACTGCCTAAGCCCTGACCTTGTTGTGAGGAAAGTAAAAGGAGACTATTTCTTATCTAAGCATATCAAGGATGCCAAAAAAGAGGAGAAAAAGCACGATGTCATAGTTATAGGCAATGGTTTGGGCCTTAAGTCAAAGGATTTCATCATTTCATTTGTTAAAAAATGTAATAAACCAATGGTAATTGATGCAGATGCACTTAAAGCCATTTCAATTAATATTCCAAGAAAATCAATTCTTACACCGCATAGCAGGGAGCTTGAGATTCTGATGAAAAATTCAAATGTAAAGAGTATAGATAAGCTGCAAAGAATTCTCAGGGACAATGTGATAATTGCAAAAGGCTCCATAGATAGGATAATAACAAAGGATAAAGTATATTATAATAAGACAGGTAATGCAGGTATGACAAAGGCCGGCACAGGAGATGTTCTTGCAGGGCTTGCTGCAGGCTTCTATGCACAGACAAAGGATGCAATCATGGCAGCAAAGATGGCAGCATATTACAATGGAATGATTGGCGATATCCTTCTCAGAAAGAAAAAAGGCTTCACTTATCTTGCAAGCGATATGGTGGGTGAGATAAAAAGAATTTGTAAGTAAGAAATTATAAAAAAATTATTGCTTGCCTATTTCTATCCCTCCAGAGGGTAACAATCTTATTATGTCGTCAAGATTCCCGCCAAGCTTTGCCTTTATTTTCTTTGCTATTTCAGAGGTCTTCTTATCTCCCTGTTTTAATATGATATACTCTTTGCAATGTTTTTTCATAGATTCTATTGGGGCAGCCATAATCTTTCCTGATTCCATCTTTCCTATAGCCAAATTAATCTTGTTATCAACATAGTTTGTCTTGCCCCTTATCATGAAAGCTCCTTTTGTCAGGTACTCTCCTGCCTGGGCTTCTTTTGTGACCTGCTCTGGCTTGACCCAGAAAACAGGCGAGCTTGATTGCCCGAGCTTGAAAACCCTTGAGAAAGTTACTGTTGCGTCTGCCACCTCAGATATTGTGCTGCTTCCCGGTTCCTTTCCATCTGTTTTTACAACAAAGAAAGGGCTCCCTGCCATGTCAGTGTGGAAGATTATATCATCACTGCTGGTGTTTTTCTTTACTATTATCTCATTTGTTGCAGAATCCCTGCCGCCTATAACAAGGAAATCCTCAGATGTGAAGAACCACCTGAACTTTTCGTACCAATCCCTTTTTACAGGCGCTGTTTCCTTGTTTTTCTCGAAAGTCTCTTTTTCAGTAGCTTTCTTGCGCTCAAGCACCTCAAGTTTCCTCTGGTAAACATCAAGCGCTTCCCTTGCGCCTTCCATCTTCTTCTTCAGCTTTTTTGCCCTGTTGAAATATACCTCGGCATTCTGCTCAACTGACTTGTCTATGAAAAGCTCAATTTCCGCCATAACGATGAAGCTGGATTATCCTTTTTTAATGCTTTTGGAGTTATACTATGCCTTGTTAGTTTTCTATATGGTAAAATACTCAGTCTATGTATATAAAACCAAAATTGTCCTATTTTTGAAGAATATACATACCCAAAGACTCCTCGCATGAAAATTCCAATATCGCCTTGTCGATTGGCTTTAATCCAGATTCCGAAACCAAGGTATCCAAATCAGAGAGAAGATTGTACACTACCACAGGCCTGCCTTTATAATATAAACCCGCTGTTCGAATCGTATCAGCTAAAAATTCCTGATCAAATAATAGATCTGAATTATGGTTTGCTTTTTTGCAATCATAAATACCAATAAGGCCACCTGGCTTAGCTACTTTAATCATCTCTTCCATGACCCTAGCCGGATTGGATGTGACACAAATTGTATAAGTAGAAACAACAACATCAAAAGAATTACTTTCAAATTCGAGATTTTCCGCATCTTTAACATAAAATCTTGCATTCTTTCTGCCTAATGTGCCTGCTCTTTTCTCCGCTTCATTGAGCATTTCAGGGGTTATATCCACACCGACAAAAGATATGTTTTCTGGATATCTGTGTAAATTCCTCCCTGTCCCAACGCCCACCTCCAGAGCACTTCCTCCTGAAGTTTTTTCAAGATGACTAGAAAGAATTCTGAAAAGGGACTTGTATGCTATCCGTGAGGCAGGGTGCAATCTGTGTACGTAATCCATCATAAATTCATCATAGAGACCATTGGCACTATCGCCGTATACCTTTAATACTCTTGATTTTTCTAGTGCGGTCATTTTTTCCCTAGTACTTTATTCGTAAATTAGCCCCCCAGTAATGTGTTGTCTCAAAATCCCTATCAAGGGCAAGAGAGACATTGGAAAACAAACCTATGCTGAAATGTTCAGTCAATTTTCTTGAGACAGAAATCCTTGTATCAAGGTGGCTGAATCCTGATTTTTCCCAAAAGTAGTGATGGTTGTATGCCAGGGTTGTGCCAATAAATACATCAAGATTTCCGGCTTTCGTGGCTCTAAATTGATGGCCTGCGGAAAGTTCAAGATAGCTTCCTTTGCCTTCCTCAAAATCATGAAGAAAGCTAAGAGTTGGATTAAGTAGCATATTTGCACTTATAACTGTATGAAAATCATGTGTGGGCTTCGTACTTGTAAAAGTATAGTGACCGAATCCTGCGGAAAAATTAAATTTATTACTAGAGCAAAAAGTGTAATCGAGAAAAAAATCAAACTCCCCTACCCCTAAGTCTTTAGCATTGAGGTAGCCAAAATGGGTAAATGAAGCGTTTCCATAACTTGCTGTAAGTATTGACTGCATATCTGGGTCTTCTGTAAAAGTAAATCCCCTGATGAATCTTTTATTTACAACTGAGACATCCAATGAAAATTTTGGTGCAACTTTTTGTTCCAGTGATGTTGCTTTTTCGGCAAGTTCTGTTGAGTCAGCTGCGGCTGTGAGCGTACCTGCAGCTATCAAGGTTAGTATAGGTTTCATCATTTTTCTATGCCTCCAATTATTTTATCATTGTCAAGTGGAAACAAAACTATATTTATTAAATTAACCTACCCTGTACAGGGGTAGTAATAAGAAAATTTAAATATAGTAAGCATATTCATCATTGATATGGAAAACAAATTGTTATATGATTTTTTGAAGATTGGGTTAACGCAAGGTGAAGCAAAAGTGTATATGGCTTTAACAGTGCTAGGTTCATCTACGATAGGGCCAATTATAAGTAAGGCACAGATAGCCTCATCAAATGTGTACGATATCCTAAACAGGCTTCTGGAAAAAGGGATTATCAGTTATATCATGAAGAATAAAGTCCACCACTATCAGGCAGCAAGCCCGCAGACGTTGTTGGAATTTCTAAACAAAAAAGAGGCTGAAATAAAGGAGCAAAAAGAATCGCTTAAAAAAATAATTCCTGAGCTGAAAAGGATGCAGCAGTTTAACCCACACCAAAAAGCTGAAATGTTCTTTGGGCAAAGGGGACTTCGGGCAGCATATGAAAAGCACCTCATAAAGAAGAGTAGACAAACTGAAAATCTATTTCTTTACGTTCATAAAAAAAGATATGCTGAAAAATCTGATAGGGTATATTTCAGCCTTCTTGATTTGTATCTGAGAGTTCCGCAGAGAGGGATAACAAATGAATATGCAAGGACATCACAATTTTTTCAGCAGGTAACACAAATAAAAACGCGATATGCTGATTTTCCAATTCCTAGCCAGGTTGAGATTTGCAACGACTCTGTGCTTCTTGTGTCCTGGGAGGAAACAATTATCACGATATTGATTCAATCAGGGGATATTGCTGAAAACATAAGGACATATTTCAAAGAGGTCTGGAAATTAGCTAAAGAATAAAATCGCTAAGTCATGACAGAGAGAATCTCTTCCTTCTTCTCCTTAAGAAGTAGCTTTGTCCTTGCTTCCATGTTCAGCCTGAGCAATGGCTCTGTGTTGCTTGCCCTTACATTGAACCACCAATCATCGTATTCAACCTTTATCCCGTCAAGCCATGATATCTTGCCATCAGAATATTTTTCCTCTATACACTTCATTACCCTATCCTTATCCTTCACTTCAAAATTTATCTCTCCTGACGCGAAGTATTTTTCCAATGGTGAAACAAGCTTGGAGAATGTCTCTTTCCTTGATGAAAGCAGGTTGAGAATGCATATTGCCGCTATTATGCCTGAATCAGTGTAATGAGCATCCTTAAAATAAAAATGCCCTGACAGCTCTCCTGCAAAAAGCGCCTTGTCTTTCCTCATCAACTCTTTGATGAAAGAATGTCCAACTCTAGACATCTTAGGTATTCCTCCCATGGCCTTTATTCTCTCAGGCACAATCCATGAGCTCCTTAGGTCATACAGTATTTCTGAATTCTTATGGTATTTCAGTAGCTCCTCTGATATGAGGGCAGTCACATAATCAGAAGGCACAATACTGCCTTTTTCATCAACAAAGAATACCCTATCAGCATCGCCATCAAATATTATGCCCAAATCTGCATGCATTTTCTTTACTTCGCTTATCAGCATATCAGCCGCTCCATTATTCATGGGATTCGGGTCATGTGAAGGGAAATTACCATCAATGTCAAAATTAATAATCTTCGTATCGCAATCTAAGTAATCATTAACAAGAGAAAAATCCTGCGAGCCCATGCCATTAGAGCCATCAACAACAACTTTAAGGCCCTTAACATCCTTCAAAAATGCCTTAAGGAATTTCTTGTAATCATTCTTAATCTCAGCTTTCTCTATTTCTCCCTTTTTTGCGGCCTTCTTGAACTTGTTGTCAAGGACAGCTGATTCTATCTCTTTTATACCAGTATCTCCAGAAACAGGCACAGCATTCCTCTTTGTGAATTTCACACCATTGTACTGCTTTGGGTTATGGGATGCTGTTATCATGGCGCATCCGTCTACTTTGAGGTGACAACAAGCAAAATAAGACATAGGGGTAGAAGTCATGCCAAAGTCAATGGCTTTTTTTCCTTGCATCACCACCCCTCTGCAGAAGGCCTTGAATAGTGAAGGAGAAGAAATTCTCATGTCCCTTCCAACAGCTATAAGATTTCCATCTATAAAATCAGCAAATGCCCTTCCTATCTTCTCCATTATAGAATCATCAATTTCATCTCCATATACTCCCCTTACATCATAAGCCTTGAAAATTCCCATAAAAATACCTTGCATATCACCTATTTAAAATTTCCTGAAAACTGTTTGATTTTCCTAGAGTAGTGTCTCTGCATTAAATAAAAGAAAGAAAAGACTTCAAACGAAGCCAGGAGGCATAACAGCACCGCCCAAAGAAGGCATCATTAAAGGCACTAGCAAAACCAGAATTTTAATGACTGCCAGATATGCCGCTACAACTAATGCAATGTAAACAATTACCAATGCTATGACAACTGTGAAAAAGTCAGTCTGGAACAGCTCTACTGCAGCTCTAAGCGCTACAGCATTAGATAAGACAAGGGTAAATACTGCGACAAGAGATGTCAAGACAGCAACAATGATAGTTAAAATCGTCCCCTGGGAAGGTATCAGCCCGACTATAGAATAAACAAGAAATCCTACTACAGCGATAAGTGAGCCATAGCTAAGTGATGTCAAGGCCTCAAAATATCCGCCCTTCTGGGATAGGACATACAAAGACAACTGGAACAGTAATGCTATCAAAAGTGTAAGTAAAAATGAACCAGCTAAAACCGCCAAGGCGATAACAAGTGTTGTTCCGTCAAAAGCCATTCTTGATACAAAAATATTGAGAGAGCCTATGAGGGAGGCAATAAACAGCACAAAAAAGGTCTTCCCAATATTCTTCTCTTCCTTTGCTGAGGCAATAGCCTCCAATGGTGAAACCAGAATATCA
The DNA here is from genome assembly GCA_018303125.1 of Candidatus Woesearchaeota archaeon. Lineage (GTDB taxonomy): Archaea > Nanobdellota > Nanobdellia > Woesearchaeales > WJIZ01 > JAGVYS01. Next base: position 9,162 of record JAGVYS010000005.1, read on the forward strand.
AACATTTAAACCACCTCGGTTGAAGCTTACCTGTAGATTATGTTTAAAAGCTTTTCTAAAATTTTTGGCAGGTGTACAAAACTCTTCAGGTTGCAGTTCTACAGCCACAACGGCCTTAAGTCTACACTTCTTGAGTTACAGATACTCTCCATTGATTTATTAGTGCATCGAGAGACTCTAAAGTGGCTTCGCTTGTACGATGAATAACTTCTGACCTATACTTAGGATCTAGCCAGTATGCAAAGCGCAGTCTACTACTATTTAAACTATTAGAAATATCTACAAGAATAGGGCTAGGTAAATCAAAAGGAAGTTCAACTCTTGTTTTTCTTTCTATAGGAAGAAATCCGGGACCGTTGAAATCTATGTATCGATAAAACACTGCATTCTTAGGCAATCTGTATTTGAGGATTGTTGAGTGGCGTCTATTTAGCTCATATCTCTGAGCACTCGCAAGGCTGCCAACCAAGCTTGCGGAAAGAGTGGGTGAGGCATCATGGTATATACCTAACTCCAAGAGAGAATGCTCATAAGGTGTTGCGCACACATGATAAAGTGTAAACTCGTCATTCTCCAAGAATTTGTCTATCTGTGAGTCCCACGCCTCCTTAACACCGGGAATAGCAAGCAAATGCCTTCTTATAATGGAAACATTATTAGAATCAGAAGAATATTCTTCTTTAAAAAAATGACTGGTAGCCAATTCTCCCATAACCAAATCTACAAATTCCTGCCTTGCCTGGTCAATTGAATCTGTTTCCAGGGGTAGTGCAAAAGGCCGACTCAATTTTTTCATAAGAACACAATTGCGGATGAATTTAAAAAGTATTACTAGGACAATAGCAGATTAACAATCTCTTCCAACCCTTAGCAAGGCAGCCTTCCTGTGGGCATCCAATCCTTCCTGCTCAGCCAGCCTTGAGGCTACCTTAACCATGCTGGCAGGAACTTTTCCATCAATCTTCTGGTACGTAACAATCTTGACAAAATCCCTGACAGATAACCCGCCAGTATACCTTGCAGCTCCGTTCGTAGGCAGGATGTGGTTTGTTCCGGTGCAATAGTCTCCGAAGACCTCTGCAGCATTATCTCCTATGAATAGTGAGCCATAATTTTTCAGCATAAGCCTCTCTGGATTTTTGACATGCAGCTCAAGGTGCTCAGGCGATTTCATGTCTGATATCTTAGCGCAGTCCTCAAGGCTCTGTGCTATTATGATTCTCCCGTTTTGCAGGGCTGCAGCTGCAATATCCCTTGTCTTAAGCTTCTGAAGCTGCATTTCCAGCTGATTTTGAACTTCAATTGCCAATTTTCTTGAGGTAGTCACTAAATTTGGCTGTGCCGACTTGTCATGCTCTGCCTGAGCAAGCAGGTCAGCAGCTATAAGCTCAGCCTTGCCCGTTTCATCTGCTATAATCAAAACCTCGCTTGGCCCCGCTATGAAATCTATTCCAACCCTGCCATAAACTTCCTTCTTGGCTGCTGCAACATACTTGTTTCCGGGCCCGACTATCTTGTCAACTTTAGGTACTGATTCCGTACCGTATGCCATTGCGCCTATTGCCTGCGCTCCGCCAATATTGAATATCATATCCGCTCCCGCAATATCTGCAGCAGCAACTGTTGCAGGCTTTATCCTTGGTGAGCATACAATAATCTCTTCAACTCCTGCAATCTTGGCGGGAATTATGCTCATTAGAGCTGATGACGGCAATGGATATATACCTCCAGGCACATAGCACCCTACTCTGATCAATGGAATCACCTTCTGTCCCAAAATAACACCCTTATTGACCAAAGAAAAATCCTTTATCTGGCTCATCTGCTTCCTAGCGAAGAATTCAATGCTTTTGGCAGCTTCTCGTAGGGCAGACAATGTTTCAGAATCAACTTTTTCGTATGCTGCGTTTATGTCTTTTCCTGTGAGCTTGAAAGGAGCAGTACCTATGTCATCGAATTTTTGAGAGTATTTCCTCAATGCGCTCTCTCCATATTTCCTTATATCAGCAAGAATCTCCCTTGCTATTTCTCCCTCATCCCCCTGCCTTGGCTCGAAAAATTCCCTGTCCAATTTATCAGCATTAACAATTATCATTTTCTCCTTCCTCCGAGCTCATTCTTTATATCGTCCAAGGTTATTCCTTTCTTTGCCATAAGGACAAGGATAAAATAAGCAAGGTCAGCTATTTCCCAGACAAGATTGTCCTTGTCTTTGTAATTTATAACTTCCATTGCCTCTTCCTTAATCTTGGCTTTTACAAGTTCCTCATCCTTTGCTATCAATGAGGTATAAGAGCCTCTTCTTGGATTCTTAATCCTGCCTGCTATAACGCTATACAACTCTTCCATGCTGAAATCCCTTTCCCCAAAGCATGAATATTTTCCGGTGTGGCATGCAAAGTTTTTCTGGCTGACAGTGAACAGCAATACATCCCTGTCGCAGTCATACCTTGCCTTTTTCAGCACTTGGAAATTTCCTGATGTCTCACCCTTTACCCATATTTTCTTCCTGGACCTGCTATAGTAGGTTCCTTTTCCTGATTCAAGCGCCATGAGCAAAGATTTAGGATTGGAATAAGCAAGCATCATTACCTGACCGTTCTCTTCCTGCACTATGGTCGGAACAAGCCCATTGCTTTTCTTGAAATTAATCAATGAGACAAATGCTTTTCCCAGCTCAATCCTGCCTGTATAAAGCGCCATGCCAATCTGTGAATCACAGCCTAAATCCTCAAGCTGGGTTATATCATCAATTGTTGTTATCCCTCCTGCGACAGTCAGGTTTTTCTTCGTTGCCTTTCTTATTTTTTCAATTATGCCGAAATCAAGACCTTCCATCATGCCTTCCTTGTTTACATTTGTGAATAAAAATCCTGAGCAATACCTCTCAAGCTCCTTTATTGCCTCAAAAGGTGTCTTCTTCGTTTTTTTAGTCCATCCTTCAGTTACCACATTGTCATCTTTACTGTCAATAGCAACAATTACCTTGCCGGCAGGAAGCTTCTTCAGGAATTCCGGAGAGGCTTTTGTACCTATGATTATTTTTTTGGCGCCATATTTCAAAATCTCTTCTGCCTTATCTTGGCTCCTTATCCCACCTCCGACTCTGCAGTCTGCAATCTTGCATATTTCCTTTATTAGTCCAGAATTATTTCCCTTGCCTAAAGCTGCATCTAAGTCAATGACAGCAATTTCCCCATACCTGGAAAACTCCCTGGCAAACTGCATGACATTGCTGCGCTCAAGTACCTTTTCCCTTCCTTGCCTAAGCTGCACAGCCTTTCCATCCATTAGGTCAATGCTCGGTATTATCATTTTCTTACCTCAATTCCTTTTTTCCCAAGATATTCCTTTACGTTGAGTATAGAGTATGTGCTATAATGGAATATTGACGCTGCCAGTGCAGCATCTGCTTTTCCTTTTATGAAAACATCTGCAAAGCTTTCTAAATTACCCGCTCCGCCGGAAGCAATGACAGGTATACTGACATTCTCCGAGATTATCTGCGTAAGCTCAAGCTCATAGCCTTCTTTTGTCCCATCTCTGTCCATGGATGTCAACAAGAGTTCCCCTGCACCGAGCTTCTCTGCTTCCTTAGCCCATTCAAGTGCGGAAATGCCTGTTGGCTCCTTTCCACTCTTTATGAAAACCTCATATCTCCCGTTTATTTTTTTGGCATCTATTGCAACTGTTATGCATTGGCTGCCAAATTTTTCAGAGGCTTCCCTCAAAAGGCTTGGATTTTTCACAGCAGCTGTGTTTATTGAAACCTTGTCTGCGCCTGCTATAAGCAAATTTCTTATGTCATCAATGGAGCTTATTCCCCCGCCTACTGTAAAAGGGATGAATATTTCCTTTGCAACCTCTTTTACAAGCGATGTGGTTTTCCTTTTTTCAGATGATGCAGTTATGTCAAGGAAAACAAGCTCATCGGCACCTTCCTCATTGTATCTCTTGGCTAATTCTACGGCATCGCCTGCCTGCTTAAGATCTAAAAAGTTCCTTCCTTTCACTACCTTCCCTTCCTTAACATCAAGGCAAGGTATTATCCTTTTAGTAAGCATCAAGCCACCTCTGCAGCAGCGCAATGCCTGAACTACCACTTTTTTCAGGGTGGAATTGCACAGCTGTAACATTCTTATCCTGGATTGCGCATGCAAATTCTCCATAATAATCCGTGACTGCAGCTATTATGCCTTTTTGCCCTGGTTTTACATAATATGAATTGACGAAATAAAAAAAATCCTCCTCAAAAATTCCTTTTTTTGCAGGCGTTATGCTATTCCATCCTATCTGAGGCACTTTTCCTTTCCTGAACCTTACTGACTTGCCATTGTATATCCCGAGCCCTTTTACTCCGACACTTTCATCGCTTTCCTCAAAGAGCGCCTGCATGCCCAGGCATATTCCAAGGAAAGGCTTTCCAGAGGCAATTGAATTCCTAATCGGCTCTGCAATGCCTTTCTCCCTCAGGTTCTGCATCATGAATCCAAATGCTCCTACTCCAGGTAGTACTATTCTTTCTGCATCAAGTATTGCATCCGGGGTGCCAACTATCATAGACTCTGCTTTAAGGTAATCAAAAGCGTTCTTTACGCTGCTTAGGTTTCCTATTCCGCAATCCACTATGGCTATCATATCATTCCTTTTGTGCTTGGCACATCCTCCATTGCCCTCTTATCAGTTGAGCATGCCATCTTGGCTGCCTTCCCGAATGCCTTGAATATTGCCTCTATCTTGTGGTGGTCGCTTCTGCCATATAGCATCCTGACAACAACATTTGCCCCTAGGCCTATGGAAAATCCATAGAAAAAATCCTCAAGAACATCAGTGTCGAAATCGCCGCAATATCTTCTGCCAAATTTTGCATCGTACTGTAGGTATGGCCTGCCGCCTATGTCTAGGGCTACAACTGCCAAAGACTCATCCATCGGGTAAATAAAATATCCTGTCCTGTTTATCCCTTTCTTGTCTCCAAGCGCTTTCCCGAGTGCCTGGCCCAATACAATCCCTGTATCCTCTATAGTGTGATGCTGGTCGACTTTTAAATCTCCTCTCACTTTGATTTCAGTGTCAAACAATGAAAATTTTGAGAAGCTTTCAAGCATGTGCGAGAAAAATCCTATCTCAGTATCAACAGAGTATTTTCCCTTGCCATCAATATTAAGCTCAACGCTTATTCTTGTTTCTTTAGTTTCCCTGCTTATTTTGGCTTTCCTCATTTTAGCACCTCTGGTATCTGGTTTATATCAGAAATAACCTTTATTGCACCGTTCTTGACAAGCAATTCTTTTAGAGATTTGGAATTTGTGTCTGAAGGAATTACTCCTATGGCCTTTATCCCTGCACTCTTCGCAGCCTTCATGTCATCAACACTGTCCCCAATATAAACAGCATTGCTCCTGCCAATTCTATCCAGTGCCATGCTTATGCTGCATGGGTCTGGCTTTGATTTATTTTCAGGATAATCTTCCATCGCTATTATTGTATCAAAGTACTGCTCCATGCCAAATTTCTCAAGTATATATCGGGCCTCCTCTCTTGGCCTACCTGTAACTATGCCAAGTCTTGCTTCCTTATATAAGCTTTCAAGAACTTCTTTTGTCAGCAAGAATCTCTCATTATCTATAAGCCCCTTGTCTTCATTATCTCCCAGATAGAACTCCTGGAACTTCCTGATTATATCATCCTTGCTGCATTTGACATTCCTCTTGAGGATTACTGCTTCCGTAAGGTCCCAGTCATTATTGTAGCCACCTTTTTCCTTGAACTCCTGTATCTCTTCACGGCTTATCTCTACATTCGCAAAAAATTTGGCAGTCCTTTGTATGGCTGTCCTGTAGGAATTGCTGACATCTACCAAAACACCGTCCATATCGAACAATACCACATCCTCGGGAATTATATTCTTTATGGCTTCTATAAGCACCCTGGATTGTTCCATTGTCCCTATTCCTATCCTTATGCAATTCTTCAGCAATGGGTACGTTGACCTGTCCCTTACAAGTATGCCCCTCTCCCTGAGCTGCAGCAAAACATAATTGCACCTCTCACCGAAATCTGCCATCATAAAATTGGCTTCGGAAGAAAATACCTTTATGCCGAGCTTTTCAAGCTCTTTCTGCACATACTGCCTGCTCTCCCTGACCTCTTCGACATAATTACTTATGAATTCCTCATCCTTCATTGCGGCGCTGGCCGCAATAAGCGCAAGGTTATTTACGCTATAAGGTGAGATGACCTTTTCTAGATTGGTTATTATTGCCTCGCTTGATATTATGCATCCAAGTCTTAATCCTGCAAGGCCGAAAGCCTTTGAGAATGTCTGCGTAACTATTAGGTTGCTGTATTTCTCAACAAACCGCTTGCAGCTCTTTCCATAATACTGGCTATATGCCTCATCGACAAGCACTATTGCGTCCTTTGCCTTTTCCAGTACAGATATAATGTCTTGCTCGCTTATGGTTGTGCCTGTAGGATTATTCGGGTTGACAAGAACAACAAGCTTCGTTTTATCAGTTATTTTTTCCAGCAATTTTTGAGTTGGAAAGCTCAGGTCATCATTATAAAGAACATTAGTAATGTTTGCCTCTACTATGTCTGCATAGACTTTGAACATTGTAAATGTGGGCTCAGGAATTATTACTTCATCCCCTTTCTCGAGGAAAGTGTCCATGACAACCTTTATTGCTTCGTCCGTTCCATTTGTAGGCAATACATTCTTGCTCCCAGTATCCAAATACAATGCAAGTTCCTTCCTGAAATTACCATAATCGGGGTACATGCAAATGTCCTCGACAGAAATATCCCTTAGTGCATCCAGCACTTTTGGTGAGCATCCAGAGGTATTTTCATTAAAATCAAGGCGCAGCTTGCCTCTCCTGTCAGAGGTTGGCGGCTCGTACTTGCTCATTTTCTGCACTGCCTCCTTCGGCATTATGGAATTTCCAGAAGAATCAGCGCCTATTACGAGGAAATCGCTCTGCATTATTACATCGTACGCTTTTAGATTATACTTTATTAGAGAGCTTCCTGTATAGACTATATCGATTATTAAGTCAGCTATTCCTTCGCTGCAGCTTGTCTCAACGCAACCATTGATGTAAATCTTCTTGAATGAGAAGCCTTTCCTCTCAAGGAAATTAAGGTATTTTTTGGCCAATTTCTTGTATTTGGAGGCTATGCACACTGTCAAATCTCTTGGCATTGTTTCAAGGCTTTTTCCTTCTGGCCCTATTAGGCAGAGTGTTGGCTTGCCATAGATGGCAGAAGGGTCATCCCACGCAATTCTCTTGATTACCTTAAGTTGAGATTCCTTGTTTTCGAGGCAGTATTCCCTGAACAAGTCTTCTCCAGTTAGGCCAAAGGCATTCTTGCCTTTATTGAGAAATTGCTTTACTAGGAATGGTATGTCCTCTCCCCTTGCTTCTATAAGCCTTGTGTCCTTTACATCCTTAAAATAAGATAATGCCGATTCCCTATAACTTCTTAGCCCGGAATTTTTTGGAACCAAGATGAATACAACCACCACTTTCAATAATTTTTTCCATCATAGGACCTCTATAGAGTTTATCTTGAAAAGAGAGATAGAGGGGAATTGAACCCCTGCCATAGGTGCCACAGACCTATATTCTGCCGTTAAACTACTATCTCTATCTGTGAGCCTGAAAAAATTATTAAATGATTTAAGAATAGTTCTACCTATAATGAATACAACCAGCGCTTACTACTGCCTTAGCCTCTGTGATAACTAATTTCATAGCATTATGGTAATGGTGAGGGTTATTTAAAGCTTTCTATGGCCTCAGCAAACAATCCGGCTACATCAATCTTCGCTGCAGGATTAGGTATGGAATTTGTGGTCACTACCTCTGCACCTGTTTTCTTCAGCTTTCCTAGAGCCCCTTCAGCAAAAATACCGTGAATTGCTATGCATGTTACCTTTCTGACGCCAAGTGCCTTGAGCTTAATGATAGTTTTAATCAGCGTATTCCCTGTTGAAATCATGTCATCTATAAGCACTATATTCTTTCCCTTGGTGTCTACTTTTTCCTGGAACCTCACATCAACATTCCTGGCAGAATGCCTTGTCTTAAGTAAAATAGTGGATTCACATCCTATTATTTCTGCAGTTTTTCTTGCCCATTTATACGATTCCCAGTCAGGTCCTACTATAAGTGGCTTCTTGACATTTTTCCTTATATGTTCCCCTATCAATGGGTTTGCCGTTAGCCTTTTTGATTCAACTGAAAATATATGCCCCAGAGATTTCTCCCTGTGAAGATGCGGGTCAAGTATGCATACCCTGTCAACTATGTTATTCATTATCTTGCCGAGGAAATGGATTGAAGGTATTTCGCCTTTGCTGAACCATGTATCCTGCCTGAAATAAGGGAAATAAGGAGACAGCAAAGTAATTTCTGAGGCGCCCATCTCCTTCGCTGCCTTTGAGGCAAACATTACCTCTAAAAGGCAAGAGTCAATATCACCATAGAAAGACTGGACAAGATACACTTTCCTGCCCTTCAAGCCAGTCTTCAGAAATTTTATATGGAGCTCATTGTCGGGAAATTTCTCAACAAAAAGCTCAGAATATGGCATCTTTGCTTTGGCTGCTATTCTGCGCGCAATATGTTTTCCGTGTGAGCAGGATATAATCATACATTTTCTTTGGAGTATTACTATTTAAAATTATCCTGAAAATAATCGCATTGAAAAGTCATAAGAACCTGCTTCTTGTGGAATAACGTTTGGCATCAAATTCATAAGTGGTGCGCCTTGTATTTTATTGCAGAAATTTAAGCACAGATATGTACAGCGATTAAACAATTTGTATACCAGTACGCCTGCTCTTTGCTAGAGAGAATGATTCTTACACATTGTCCTAAATTTTCTTGGAATGAATTAGCTTAGACCAGAAAAAATAGATTTCCAGAAAGGTTTCTTTTTGCAATATGAACATGTAAAGATTAGGTCTTCTTTCAACTGGAGATTCTTTACTTCAGTAAAACTCGCCATACGTTCCAATAATCTCTCTTTAGGGCAAATAACATTGCCTGACTTCCAACTAAGATCCGTGTTAGAGCAATATCCAGTTAATGTATCGCAAAATACACCAGGTTCCACTTCTTGGATAATGTCTTCTCCCTTGGGATTTTTATAATAAAGGAGTTTAAAGTCATGTACAAGCGTGATAGCGATTAAGTCATGGCCTTTCACTGCCTGACATGCGCTATTGATTTCATTTATGCATTGCTGAATCGTATTAGGGTCATTGCCATCCTGGTTTGGGCATACGCTGCTTTTCACTTTTGGCGTGGCCGCCTTACACTGCTCGGCAACTCTACAGTCCGCATCATTGCAGTCAACTGCGCCGTCCATGTCGTTATCCTCACCATCGCTACATTCTTCGAGTATGTCTGTTCCACTTGAGCAATATCTGGAGCTATAGCAATCGGAGTCATCGCAATCCGTCCTGTAATCAGCATCATTATCTATTTCGTCATTGCAGATTTCTATTTCTGCATAACTAGCGTATTCCTTCAGCGAATCAGCTGCTATGTCTTTTCCCTGGCTATACGCTTCCCCTGTAGGATTAACATTGCCGCTACATCCAGCTACAATAAGAAAAAGAAACGCCATTGAAAACCATAAATAACACCTTGACATTTTGTAAATTGCCTCTTGAGTTACCCTGCCTTTTTTTCAGGTATAAAGTATCATCTCGTATAATAGGTATATATATTTTGCCTTTTGAAGTTACCTTCTCGCTTAAAGTAGTGACCAAATAAGTTTCCTTTCATTGAGTGTTCTGCATCAAGTGACCGTTCTCCGGTACTCAATGGCTATTGCTTTTTGCATCCAATATTCACTACTTTGTCTTGGCCCTTATCTATTCTGGGTTTTGAGCTATGCCTTGCTTAGTGCAAGTTATAAGGGTTTATCTATTCAAAAGAAATTCTAGTGAATATTGCTTACCGTACTGACTTTCTGCTAGGGTAATCACGGTTCCTTCCCGCAATATAACCATTCCAACATTGTTATATCTGTTAAGCCACTTATCTCTTAGAGAGTTTACTATAGGATCCATACTAGGATTTAGATTGGTACCTGGATTTAGATTTGCATCAGGCCTTGTATGGGCTATACCGATTTTTCTCCCGTTCATGTACGTCCCGTTCACACTTCCTGCATCAAGCAAATTAAATTCCTTGCCGACAACACCTGCCGCCTTTGCATCGCAGCACAACACCGCATGAACATCGGATATGTAGGGATTAGCTATCGTGATGCTCACTATTCCTCCCGCACTGTCACGGAAAACATCATAGCCCTCTAAAAAATTTTTGCGGAGGAAACTTCTATAGTTGTCCTCTGTAATCTGCTCTCGGCCTATGGCAATAACTTGCCGAGGAACCATTTCTTCCAGAAAAATGTCTACTTTACCTTTTAAGAGGTTCTGCCCGATTAGGTTATAGGCTCCTCTTGCTCTCATTGCCACTGGACTATTCTTTCCGCTTGATGCTCCTGCTCCCGTTAATGTATATTCATGCGCCATTTTTTATCACCAACAAAAGAAATGAAGAGTTAAGTATAAACTTTTTTATTAAACTATATATTTTAGTATAAATAGAATATACTTTTAGAAAAGTTTAAATATTAATAAGAATTTCAGTTATTTATGAACAGAAAACTTGTGAGACAGGGGACCAGTACCCTGATGATTAGCCTTCCTGCGGCCTGGATAAAGCATTTTCACCTGACTAAAGGGTGCGAAGTGGATGTAAACTGGTATGGAAATGATTTGTCAATAAGTGCAAAAGGCATAAAGGAGAAGAAGGAGTATCACCTTAAACTTGAGTCAAATTTAGATTCTGTAATACGCACACTCATTTCGAATCCTTACAGGGAAGGGTATGATATAATTCATATAACCTTTGACAGCGAATCACAATATGCCCTGCTTCAAAAAACTTTATCAACACGTCTTATAGGATTTGAAATTATAAAAAGAGAAAAAAATCACTGCATTGTTGAAAATGTGACAGAGCCTTCTGGGGATCAGTTTGACAATATTCTCAGGAAGCAGTTTCTGACAATTCGTGAGGGTATAGGGCTCGTTAGGAACAGGCTTGAAGGCAAGAAAGATTTCAATTTTGATGATGCTATTGAAGAGATTGCGGCGAGGACCCACAAATATGATAATTTCTGCCGCCGCTCACTTATAAAGCAACAGACAAAAAATCACCCTGAAATGCTATGGGCATTTTTGTCACATATTCAGCACGGATTTCGCGAGATATACTTTCTCAACAGCATAATAAAGGATAAGGCAGATGAGCGGGTGCTCATGCTATGCAATGATGCGTTAAAGACAATTAGCCTTATTGAGGAGATGTACTTCGAAAGAAAGGTGGAAAACATGATTGAATTACACAAAATAGAACGCTCCTTGTTACATGATAAAGTAGTGCAACTCCTTACCTCTAATTCTCAGGGAGCGTATGTTCATTTCCTTTTGAATTCCATAAGGACATTTTATCTCGCCAATAGCCCTATTTTTGGGTATCTGATTAGCGCCCAACAATCCTTTGGACCATCTGGTAAGTGGAAATAGGAGGCTTATACGTCCCGGAGCTGTTTGTGTCTGCCGATGAGGGCATACATTTTGCCATCCATCCTATGGCTGCTATATGCAACAGCGATACATTTGTTTCGCCTATGCGCATAACTTGACTAGAGAGTTCGGATCGCAGCCCCTCATCTCTCTCAGCAGAAGTAAACAAGTATGCCAGGTCATCTACAGATATTCCTCTTTTCGCCAAAAATGGCGCAGCCTGCGTAAAATACTGCAACTGAGGCTGGAATAAATTTCCTGCATGCAACAAAAATGCAGCCTTGGCAGGAGTCATTCCTGATTCTGCGTCAGATACTCCGCTAATGATTTCACTTGCCGACGTATTTGCAATGGTCCTGAGATATGGCCTTAGTCCGGCAATATGTCGGTTGTATTGCTGAATTAGGTTATATTCCTCTCTTTGAGAGGTTGAGTGACTGTTATGAAAATATCCGCCAACTAAAATTGAGAAGCTCAGAGCAACTGTTAATAGTTTTGGGTTATTTATTGCTTTCTCATAACCTGGCACAGCAATAGAACCAATAAGGTCGCTACAGCCATCACTGAAATTCCTATATCTCTTTTCTGTATCAAGAGTTGTAAGGCGCTCTATTACTGCCCGAGATTTACGTAACCGTGAAGGGATTCTATCCAAAGCCTGGCCAATATACTTTGCGTGGTTTTCTGTCAATGACCCTTCAATAGAAATCTGCCTTCCGTTAACCTTGACAATGCCGTTTTCATAGGGATGGTAGGTAATCCAATGGCACCCTGTCAGCATAAACAATACTGTTTTTCCAAGTGCATATAACTCGCTTTGGTCGGAATACTGGGTTGGATTGGCTGTGAATGTGGCAAAGAGTAATGGGTCTGTCACCTTATCGCTCCCGCCTATAGTAGCTACCTCCTTTTTAGCATCCTCTTTCGTTATAAGATAACCAAAATCAGTAAGCCATAATTTAGATAGGTTATTGCTAACTATTACGTTTCCTGGCTTTATATCCCTATGAAATAGCTCATTTTCATTCAGATGGCTAACAGCATCAACCAGTTGTGGAATAAGGGATCGTGCCTGAGGGACAGTTAGCCCAGAATTCGAAATTCTGCTTTCTAATGATTGCCCTTCCACGAAATCATAAATTGGATAGATATTACCGTCAGCATTAACGAAATCATAAAGTCTTGTGAGATTGTGCTCTTGAGGAGATGGAACTTCATTAAAAACATGAAGAGTCTCTCTGTCGGTGGTATAATGCCATCTTCTCGCATGTCTGGCTGTTTGACTGGATATTTCGCCATCAGGTACATCTATTTTTGTGACAAACTCCTGTGCACCCCTTTTCAGCCTTAAAACTACGCTATTGGCTCCTTCGGCATAGTATTTTATATAAGTATATTTAGCAGATAGTTCCCTTTCCGCATTCAGTATCAGTCCATCTATGTCCATGGGTATCCCAACTAAGTAAGTTAAATAACTTCGTTTATAAATTTTTCGCTACTGATAAGTAACAATAATTAAGAGTTTTTACAAAGCAGAAACCCTGAAAGAGACAACGAAAATCCAGTCATCGTATAATTGGGCTGTATGAGCCAATGTAGAAAATGCCACCAAAATACTTATATACTGTCATAAAAAAGCATTTTCAATGCCTGAAATAAATTTCTGCCCTTACTGCGAGGCTGCGCAGCACAAGCTTCTTCATTGCAAGGAAGACATATTCTTCTGCAAGGCGTGTAGCAGGTTCTTCAGGTTTAGCGATATAAGCATCACATGCGAGAGATGTAAAGGTAACCTTGTAAAGTCAGATTTTGACATGCCTAGTGGGGGAACTGTTTTTTTCTGCCAGAAATGCAAGAAAACCTTCCCTGCGAAGGAGATTATGGGGAGCGTATAAATAACCACTAAGTAGTAGTAATAAAATAGAAAGATTTAAATAACCTATCTGAGAATAAGCAAGAATGGCATATACAAGGCATGACCCCTTCGATGACGGCCCTTCTTACAGGGCTGCATCTGATGACAATATGTATAGTTCTGCTAGATACCATTCCGAAGAAAAGGAAGCTATATACAAGACTGAAATTGCGGAGCAAAAGGAAGATGAAATGACAGAATTCGAGAAGCATGTTGAAGAAGAAATCAAGCCAAAATATGAAAAGAAAAAAGAGAATGAGGACATAAGGAAGGTAGCTGCAGATGAAATCAGGACACAGCCAGAGGAAAAAAAGCAGGAGAAGAAAGAAGACATAAAAATAACGATTGATGACGCCATAGACAAGGCAATAAAAGAAGAGAAGCTGTAAAATGGGACACAAAAATACAAGCTCACTGGCATTTGAGGTAGAGAAACAGCTTGCAGGAGATTACAATATATCCGGCCATGGTGACATTGGCGCATTCTACATGTCTGCAGCAAGGGCAGACCTTCCTGCATATACTGCAATGGCATATCACCCTACACAACATGAAGTCCTTTCAAATTTCAGGTATGGCAGAGTGGAAGTAGGCTATGAGAAGGGATTGATTAACACAAGAGAGGCAGTAAAAGGAATACCGTTTGAAGCTTATATGCCTGTCTCTGTGGTAACTCCAGACGGAGTTGGCCGTAACAAGCAGGTAGAGAAAGACCCGAAGAAAGTCTCGGATGAGATAATAATAGCCATAGCAGAAATTATGATGAAAGACAAAAAGACAAAGAGCGTTAAAAAATCAGGAAAACCTTATTAACACGCTTCTAAATGTTTATACATGCCTGATGTGCTCTACATACACCCAGAAGGTGTATTCCCTTCTTTTTCGATTTCCCATTACAAAGGCCTGAGCAATGCAGGGCAGCATTCCTTCGGGATAATTCCAATGGGCATAATAGGCATTCTTAATAATCTCATTAAGCACGGCATATCTGCAAAAGGCATAAGCATTCCTCTCAAGAAAAGGTTAAATCCTGGCTTCAGTCTTGAAGAATATCTTGCATGGTCAAAGCCAAGCATGGTACTGATTGATGTTCACTGGTATGTTCACATAAGTAAGGGCATTGAAGCAGCGGAAATATGCAAAAAGGCAGGATGCACTGTTGTTGTTGGCGGCTTAAGCTCTTCTCTCTTCTGGAAGCAGTTGATTGGCCTTAACTGCATAGATTTTGTTATAAGAGGCGATGCTGAGCTCCCGATGCTACTGCTCGCAAAATCAATTCTCAAGAATCTTAAATGTGATGCTATTCCAAATCTCTCAGGAAAAGATTTCAGCAATCCTATTGGTTACAGGTGCACTGACATTGACAATTATGACTATGTAAACATAGACTTTCTTGAGGACAACGATGTATATTGCAATATGTTCGACTTCTGGCTGATGGTCGGGAAAGGCTGTCCTTTCAACTGTGAGCATTGTGATGGTGCGATAATGAGGACAGAAGGTTACTTCGGAAGGACAAGGACTCTTTTCAGGTCACCTCAAAATATAATAAACGATATCAAAAACATAAAGTCAGGCACAGTAGCCTTCTCGCTTGATTTCGGCCTGATGCCAAAACAGCTCATCAGCGCGATATCAGAGGAAAGATTTGGTATCTGCGCAAGGAACGAGTTCTTTGAACTGCCCGACATTAGAAGCGTAAGCGCAATAAAGCATTCTTTCAAGTCGTTCGACCTGGTTTTTTCTCCAATTTCCGGGGATGATGGTGAAAGGCAGGGTCTTGGCAAGAAGTACAAAAACAAGGAATTCCTTTCCTTTCTGGAGACACTGAAGAAGGAAGATATCGTTGGAGGGGTAATAGTATATTTCACTAACATGATTATCTCACCTTTCAATGTCAAGGAGATTAGCAATGAGCAAAGGAAAAAGCTGGAAAAGGGAATATTAGGCATATTCCCAAATGCGATTGTCGAGACTATGCCTCAGATAATTGACCCAGGTACATTGGGCAAGGATCTAGATGAAGTGTTTGCAGAATATTCTGCAGCAGGTTATGCAAAATGAAATTCATAATTTTTCTAATGGCTCCTGCCGTAATGCTACTCTCAGTTTTATTTATCCTATCCGGCCTTTACATAACTGTAACAAGTGAATCATTTCAGTTAAGAGAGCTTGACAAGCTCGGCATAGGTAATGAATTCGGCATAGATATAAGCAAATACCACTCAGATGTTCTATCCTACCTCAATGGCAAAAGTGATTCGATGCCAATGGATATAGTTCTTAATGAGAAGGAGCTCATTCATATGAGGGATGTTAGGAATGCTTTCTCATTGCTTTCAAATGTCTTTAATGCAATTCTTTTTTCATACCTGCTTTTGCTAACAATAATATATATTTTTTCAGGCGGCATTAAAATGCCTGCTTTTGCGCTTATGTATACGGGAATTCTGTCACTTGTCCTTGCTTTGGCAATAACATTGATTGGCTTTGACTCTGTTTTCACTAATTTTCATTTGCTTTTCTTTGAAGGCGACAGCTGGCTTTTCAATCCGGATGAGAATATAATAAAAATATACTCAATCGAATTTTTCTGGAGCATGTTTGAAAGGTCAATTGCATTCGATATTGTCATAATCCTTTCTGCAGTCATTCCGGGCATTTTATGGAAGGAAAACTTATTAAAAGAATGATATGATGAAAGAAGTATGGCAAAGCTCATAGCTGCAAACTGGAAGATGAACAAAACCGTAGATGAGACAGTTGATTTCATTTCAGGGCTTAAAAAATCAAAGATCCCGAAGGAAATGGAAATTGCTGTATTCCCTCCTTTCACTTCCCTTCATGCTGCTTCGAAGCTGCTGGAAAAATCGAAAATATCTCTGGGAGCGCAGAACATGTATTTCGAGGAAAAAGGCGCTTTCACGGGTGAAATCTCCCCGCTCATGCTTAAGGAACTTGGTTGCAGATATGTTCTGATAGGTCACTCTGAAAGAAGGCACATCATTGCAGAAAAAAACAAGGATATAAAGAAGAAGTTTTCCCTTGCATTGAAATGGGAACTTATTCCTGTACTATGTGTAGGCGAAACAAAGAAAGAAAGAAAATCAGGAAAAACAATGGAAGTGATAGAGTCGCAGCTAAAGGGGATTCAAGCTTCAAAAGGAATAGTTATAGCGTATGAGCCTGTCTGGGCGATAGGCACAGGTGAAAACGCCACAGCAAAGCAGGCATCAGAAATGCATTCTGCCATAAGAAGGATTATTTCAAGGAACAGTATAAGGATAATTTATGGTGGAAGCGTCTCTCCAGAGAACTCAAGCAATTTTCTAAGGGAAAAGGAGATAGATGGCCTTCTTGTAGGCGGGGCATCATTGGACCTGAAGAAATTCACCTATATCATAAATTCCTAATCAACATAAACATATACTTTCTGCTGCTTGTCATACTTGTTGCCTAAAACAGCAGAATTGCCCTTATAGACATCAACATTGATGATGTACGTTCCATGCTGGGCTCCCTTGTCAAGCTCCAAAGCTATCCCTAAATTTGCTTCCTGATTCTGCCCTATCTTCTCTTTTCTATTTTCTGGCAATATTTTAATTGCATTTGGCGGGATATCCTTAACAGCACCGTCAGAAAGGTAGCTGCCCAATTCAGCTGTTATGTAAAAGTCTTCAGTCTCAACAACATTCCTGATTTTCAGGCCGACAATTACCAAATCCTTTGGCTTGAGGTCAAAAGATGCCTGGCTTAAGCATAATATCTGATTGCCCTGGCATTTTAAATCTGCTATCCTGCTGTCGAGCTCTGTAAGGGTGAGGTCCTTCAATGACTCTGCCCCCCCTGCCAGATTGTAGATGAACACAATGCCAAAACCGAAGATTGCAAGAGAAAGAATAAGAACAACTAGGAAGTTTACCGAAAGCTCTATAGCTCCTTTGTCCATCCTAAGCTATAATCTCATATTCCTTGACAATTATTATCATGAACAGCAAAAGAACTATGCCACCAATGACTATCCATGACATACCACCAGTTACATCTCCCTTGAAAATGTTGAAAAGCCCGAAGCCCATTACTGCAAACCCTAGCCATAGAAACTTGTCAAGAACAAGCTTAAGAATCTCAAACTCCTCTGCCTGAGTCAGCCTTTTTTTCTTTTTCATATGAACTTGATGAAAAATGAATTGGTGATGTATTCAATCCCTGCATCCGGAACTGTAAGACTGGTGCCGCACTTTGCGTTACTCACTGGAGTAGATGTAGTGTCATCGCGAAGTACTTTTATTTTGTATAATTTTGTACCTGATGCTGTCCTGGCTGTCTTAATTGTGATTGGGTAAACATTTGGCTCGCCTGCATCAAGCTTCTGGGTCAATTTGTCCCAGAGGAATGCCGCTGGCTTTGCTGCACTTGTCGCGAGATTTGAGTCAGGTAGTATAGGTGTTTCAACATCGCCCACAATCTCATCCAGGCATACAACAAAGGATATGTCCTGTGGCTCCACATTCTTTACACCTATAACTATGACCTTTTCATCCCCCCCTTCAATATCAATCCTGTCTCCGGGAAAAGAAAGCTTCTTGTCCCCTCTCCTCATTGCATCAAGGATATCCTGCTTTGATGCATCAAGGACCTGCTGCTGTATGTCACCTGCGCCGCCGAAAAAGTTCTTTACGAACGCCAATCCAAGGCCAAGTACAGTCATTGCAATGATAATAATCACGATTGAATTAATAGAAAGTTCAAGTGCACCCTTCTTGCTGCGAAACATCCCTCTTTTTTGCATACTCTCACCATGACAAGAATAATTTATAAACTTTTCGCAAGCGCACCATAAAAGACGCTTGCTAATATGAGATTAAAGCTTTGCTTTCACTGCCTTATCTGATATTATTGCGGAATTGCCTGTTGGGTCTTCAATTATAATCCTGAGCGTTTCCTGCCCCCACATGACCCTTTGGAGCTTCTTGAGCTGATTCTTCGCCTTCTTCTTTATTTCCTCATCTTCCTCGCTGTCCCTTGCGGATTCAATCGCGGATTTTATCCTGTTCAGCACTCCTTCTATGTTGCTTATGTAGCCGTTGGAATTTTCACCGCCTTCAACCGTAACCATATGCGGTATCTTTATTGTTGCCTCAGAGCTTTTCACTACCCTTATCTTCATGTCTTCCTCTGAGTTGATATCAATAGTAAATTTCACAGGGTCATGCTTTTCTTCTGTTTCTATGTCTGCCTTGTGATATTTGCAGGATGTACATGACATTGAGAAAAGGAAGCATTTTCCGAAGAATGGGACTTCCCTATTGTCCTGGACAAGAGTAAGCGTTTTCTTATTGCATATAGGGCAATCTTGGTCGGTTACAACCTCTGGAGCTTTTTCATCTGCCATAGAAAAAAAATCAGAAACAGTGATTTAAATAATTTGCCTTATTCCTCAAACTCGGTCACTTCAGGAACCTGTTTCTCGCCTTGCTCCTGCTTTGTCCTGTGTATCCTTGCAAAGGATGGAACGGCTGCTATCCAATCATCACCAAAACCTGCAAGATCGCCATCAATTGCATCACATGTCTTCTTGAGTTTGTTAATGGCCCTTTTCAGCTCAACCATGTCCTTTTCCTTCAGTGCCTTTATGTTTATTAGCGCGATTGTGTGACCTTCCCTCAATGAATCCAGTATTTCCTTGATGCTTTCGAAATCCTCAAGAACAAATGGCCTTACCATAACTTTAGATGTGATATCAGAACCTTTTTCGCCTGCATCAAGCTCAACATAATCCTCACGCTTTGAACCTTCCAATATCTCAGAACTTATGTCCTCTCCGACAAATTTTTCCTTCAGTTTTGAAAAAAATCCAGCCATTTTACTCCTCCCGCAAATTCTCTACTCCGGAATTAGAATTTTGATAGTATTGCATATATATAAAGTTATCGAAATCTGGCCATTTTGACGTGCATATCAGCCAAAATTTGTTAACAGCAATTCATTTCCTTGCCTTAATCCCAATATTTGCCTGCATAGCGCATGCTGTAATGGCATTCACTATCTTGTCAACCCCGGAGCTCCTGCCACC
The DNA here is from genome assembly GCA_018303125.1 of Candidatus Woesearchaeota archaeon. Classification (GTDB taxonomy): domain Archaea; phylum Nanobdellota; class Nanobdellia; order Woesearchaeales; family WJIZ01; genus JAGVYS01. Next base: position 28,770 of record JAGVYS010000005.1, read on the forward strand.
ATTGATAACTGGCTTTGCGAGGCCTACTGGAAAAGTGCCGAAGAACTCAAAGTTCGTTAGCTGTGTCAATGCATGGATCAGTACATTTCCAACTGTTATTTCAGGGAATATGAATACATTCGCCTCTCCTTTCAATGGACTTCCGGGGCATTTCCTTTCTGCGGATTCTGGGCTGTATGCCGCATCAAACTGAATCTCTCCATCGATAACTAAGGAAGGGCACGATGCCCTTACTAGCTCTAGTGCTTCATGGATATCCTTTAGAACAGGATTATCGCCGCTGCCGTGTGTTGAATAAGAAAGAAGGGCGACTTTTGGCACTATTCCCAAGCTGTTTACGAACCTTGCTGCATTTACAGCTATCTGTGCCAACTCCTTATGGCCTGGCTTTATTACAAAATCAGTGTCAGAGAAAAAAAGCACACGCTCCCCTACCACAAGGAAGCATACTGCTGTGACAAGCGTTGTATTTTTGTCAGTCCCTATTATCTGCAGGACAGGCCTCATCCATTCTGCCGTTGAGAACTTAAATCCGCCGATTGCGCCATCAACAATTCCCCTGCGAAGCTGAAGTGCGGCGTATGCATTTGGGTCATTAAGCATTTCCCTTGCCTTTACTGCAGTCATGCCTTTATGCTTCCTGATTGAAACTAGCTCTTCAACATCCTTTTCTGTCGGGATGTGTTCCATTATGTCAGCGCCATCAAGAACTATACCGAATTTTCCTGCCTTTTTGAGTATATTTTTCTTATTGCCAAGAAGCACGGGCACAGACAAGCCAGCTGAAGCTGAAATTGCGGCTGCCTTTATCAACCTGTCATCCTCTCCTTCAACAAGCAGGATTCTTCTTTTTTTCCTGAGGGCAATCTCCCTCATCAAAGACATGATATTCATTCCAGAACATAATCAGATGGAACATTAAAAATATTACTATTTGACAATTCTTGCTATGCCTTTGTCAGCATCAAGCTCAACCAAGTCGCCGTTTTTTATGATAGATGTTGCATGCTTCGTGCCAATAATGCACGGTATTCCCATTTCCCTGCTTATGACAGCTGCATGGCTGGTCACCCCTCCCTCATCTGTGATTATTCCTTTTGCCTTCTTAAGCGCAACAATCATATCCGGCCTGGTCATGGACGTTACTATTATGTCCCCTGCATCAACACTCACAAGGTCATGCACCTTAAGTATAATCTTTGCGGTGCCTCTTGCCTTCCCGGGTGATGCGCACATTCCCTTTATCTCATGATGTGGTACATCTTTCTCAAATGCATTTTTGAAAACACCCAAGGCTATGTCAGAATCAAATACAACTGCTTTGTCAAGTTTTTCTATGCATAGCGAGGCTTTCATTCTCCTGTAAAGGACATCCTTGTCAAATCTGCCTTGCAAAACACTTTCCATCTCAGGAAAAATCGTGTAATCCATCTCCCTGTCAGAGAATCCTGACCTTTTTCCTATCTCATGCAAAAACTTCTTTTGGTAGGAGTTGGATATGAGCACGCATTTTTTCCTGTCATCCTGCATTTTTGCAAAAACCTCAACAGCATTTATCAGTGAGACAGCCTTTTCACCGAGCTTCAAAGATTTAATCAGCTTCTTTTTTTCAGATTTTATATGCTCGGATCTTTCCTTCTCCTTTTTTATTTCATCATCAGGATTTATGCCTAAATTTATTTCATCAGTTATCTTTTGCCTGAAATAAGCTGCATCAAGATTCTTGACTTTGGCATAGTTGTTTTCTACCCAGTGGAATTTTCTTGCATGCTCTTCAATCATTTTATCGGTGTTCTTTCCTTTCTTCATGTCTTTCATTATGGCAAGCCTGCCAAGATAATCAAAGCTTATGAAAGACTGTTCAACAGGGCTAATCAGCATATTGTAATCATCACTGCTTATTTTTGCATTTTCTTCTAACATCGGCTTTAGAAACGTGTTGGCTTGCATTGAAAAAGACTCGAGCAATCCCATCGCGAGAGCATATTCTGCCACATAAGCATCGTAAAATTCAGTGTAAAGTGAAAGAAGCTGTGAATCAGAAAGCGAGCTGAAGTCGGAGCCATCCATCTTCATGCAGGAGGCTAAGAAAAGCTTCTCTCTTTTTCTCCAGTCTGACTCAAGCTTTAGAAGGAATGAGCTATCATGGATAATCTTGTCTACAACTTTCTCTCTAAGCCGAGTCATGTCCTGCTCATTGTAATACCAATGCAAGTAATCATCAATGACAAAAAACACGAATAGCCTGAATGAATCGCCGAAGTAATCATTCAGAGGCTTTAGGAGATTTATGGTTGCAGGATACATAGTGTGAAGGACTGTGTGCAGGCCCTTCTTAACCCATGTGTGCTTGTTAAGCGAATATTTCTCTATCACTGCAGAATATTTTTCCATTATGGCATTATACGCGAGCTTATTTTTAAATATTCTCAGCAAAAGTTTTATAAGTTGATTATAATTATTATAATTTAGTAATATGCTAAACAAAGCTATAGTTGTTAAGGAGGAAAATATCACTGCGTTAAAGTCAGCTCTAGTAAGGCAGCTCAATAAGAAAGGCATGACGCAGGAGAAGATTTCATCTGCTCTTGGCATTTCACAGCCAATGGTCAGCAAATACCTGTCGCAGAAAAATATTTATTCTAATCTTAGTGATTTGGCCGAAAGGATATGCAAGATGGGCTCCATACATTGCTCATATGTTTTTACACCTGCTGAGATTGTAGAAGGGAAAGATTACTTCATATCCCCTCGGGATTCAATGATTACAGAAGAGAAGTCAGATGTGCTAAACAGCATACATAAGGCAATAAAGCTTATGGAAGGCCATGACCTTTCAGCTATTTCCCCTAAAGTAAAGATGAATATCGCCTCTGCTACAAATGGGGCTGTCGGGAAGAACGACATAGCTTCAATACCATCTGGGCTGGTCATAGCAGACAACAGGCTGAGGACATATCTACAAGCCGAGTTTGGGGCAAGCCATCATCTCTCAGGCATACTGTTGTATGCGATGAAGATTAATAACAATATAAGGTCAGTTGTCAACATAAAGTACAATAATCAAATATTAAAAATCGCAAAGGAGAAAAAAATTTCCTGCCTTTTTCTTAACAATGACTATGGGATGATAGGAAAGGAAAGAAAATTTGACATCCTTATACATAAGGGCTCATTCGGCCTTGAGCCTGCTTCATATGTTTTTGGCAGTACGCCAGAGGAGGCTGTGAAAAAATGCATGATGCTGGCATGAGATATTCAAGGCAGGAATTGGTTATAGGAAAGGATGCCCAGAAAAAAATAGAGTCATCATCAGCAGTAGTGATAGGCCTCGGGGCACTCGGAACAGTAACATCAGAATTGCTTGTAATGGCAGGAATAGGCACATTGAAAATAATAGACAGAGACAGGGTAGAGGAATCAAACCTGCAAAGACAGTCGATTTATTCAGAGCAAGACATAGGTCAGCCGAAGGCTGAGGTTGCAATGAAAAAGCTAAAAGGCATAAATTCGAAAATTGTTATTGCTTCCGGGATAGCTGACCTGGACCATGGCAATATTCATGAGATGCTTGAAGGGAATGATATCATTCTGGACTGCACTGACAACCTGTACGCAAGGTTTCTCATAAACGACTATTCCAGAAAAAGCTCAATTCCCTGGGTTTATGCAGGTGCGATAAGGGAAAACGGGAATGTCATGGCTATAACGAAAGATACTCCATGCTTCAGGTGCATAGTCGAGGAGGTAGAGGATTTTGAGACATGCGACACTGTCGGTGTGACAGCTGCTGTTTGCCATGTTATAGCATCAATTCAGTCAGACATTGCATTAAGAGTGATTACGGGCACGTTCAAAAAACAGGAGCTCATAAGCCTGGGGATGAACAGCTTAAGGCTTACAAAATCATTGACATCACGAAGCAAAAAATGCCCTGCATGCAATGGCAGCTATGAATATCTCTCAGGTGAAAAGGAAAAAAACTCCACTAAATATTGTTCAGGGATATTTGTATTCAGGATGGTCAATTTAAACATTGAAAGCATATCCAAGAGGCTTATTAAATTGGGTGGGCATTCATCAGATAAATGCATATTTTTCGATAACGTTACAATTTTCCCTGACGGGAAAGTTATGGTCAAGGCAGAGAGCATTGAAGATGCAAAATCAGAAATATCAAGGTATATTGGAATGTGATGTCGCTGTCATAGGCGGCGGATGCATAGGCCTTTCAATAGCTGCAGCCATTTCAAAAAAAGGCATGAAAGTTGTAATTGTTGAAAAAGGCAAAGTGGGCAATGAGGCAAGCTGGGCTTCTGGCGGGATGCTTAAGCCTCTAACAGAGAGTACAGGAGACGAGAAATTCCTGAAGCTGTGCATGGATTCTTTAGCGTTATATCCTAGATTCATAAAAAGCCTTGAAGAGGAAACATCAATGGACGTTGAGATGGACACATCAGGTGGCATTGTTGTTGCAATGAGTGATAAGGAAATGGAAAACATTGAGAAGAAGCATGCCTTTGCAGCAGCTCATGGCGTAGATACAAAAGTTCTTTCAAAGCATGCCCTTGCTAAGCTTGAGCCGGGAATTGTAAAGAAAGCCTTTGGCGGCCTACTAGTGCCTACGGATTTCCAGCTAAACAACAGGAAGCTTTGCAAAGCCCTTGAAAAATCATGCATCATGAATGGTGTCCTCATTCTTGAAGAGGAAGAAGCAAAAGAAATCATAGAAGAAAATAGCAATGTCATAGGCATGTTGACAAAAAAAAGGCGCATAAAATCATCGATTGTTGTAAACTGTGCAGGGGCATGGTCATCTAAAATAAATCCTGAGATAAAAGTGAAGCCTATAAGGGGCCAGATGATAAGGCTTGATGCATCATCTATTGATATTCCGGGCCATATAATTACAAGGCATCCGTTCTATATTATACCCAGAAAAGACAGAAGCATAATAGTTGGCTCAACAGTAGAGGACGTTGGATTTTGCAAGGATGTAACTGAAGATGGAACGAAATCGCTGAGAAATGAAGCATGTTCATTAGTCCCGTCCCTTGAGTCTTGCAGTGTGATAGAGACATGGGCAGGGCTCAGGCCAATGGCTGACTTCCCTTACATTGGCAAGCTGAAAAGAAGTATGTATGCTGCAACAGGCCATTACAGGAATGGCATACTCCTTACACCAATAACAGCAAAAATGATTTCAGAAGAGATTGAAGGTGAGCTGAAATGATTCTAAAGGTGAATGGCTCAGAAGTAAATCTTGGTGTGAGGAATATTCCGGGATTGCTCAAGCATTATGGGATTAAGAAAGGCTCTGTGGTGATTGAGATTAATGGAATCATAATTAAGAAGGAAGAGTATGCATCATTTGCTCTAAAGGAAAATGATTCCATTGAAATCATAACAATAGCAGGAGGGGGTTGAAATGGTGTTGAAAATAGGGAAGTATACTTTGAAATCAAGGATGATAGTAGGTACAGGTAAGTACGAGACTTTCGATATAATGCAAAAGGCATTGGAAGCCTCAGGAAGTGACTGCATAACAGTCGCAATAAGGCGCGTTAACTTAAGCGAGCCTGATAAGAACATGCTGAATTTTATTGACAGGAATATGTACATCTTGCTGCCTAACACAGCAGGTTGCTTTACTGCAGAGGAGGCAATTAGGACAGCAAGGCTGGCAAGGGAGGCATGTTCAACAGACATGATAAAAGTAGAAGTGATAGGCGACAAGAAAACGCTGCTTCCTGACGTGGAAGAGACACTAAGGGCAACTAAGGTTCTTGTTGACGAAGGTTTTACCGTGCTTCCATATACAAATGATGATGTTGTCATGGCAGCAAAGCTGGAAAAGGCTGGTGCAGCTGCAGTAATGCCGCTCGGCTCCCAGATCGGCTCAGGGCAGGGGATAATAAACAGTACAAACATATCACTTATTCTTGAGCAGGCTAATGTGCCTATTATAGTTGATGCAGGTGTTGGTACTGCATCTGATGTCTCTGTTGCCTTTGAGCTTGGCGCTGACGGTGTGCTGCTTAACTCAGCAATAGCACTTGCCAAAGACCCTGTCAAAATGGCAAATGCCATGAGGCTTGCTGCAGAATCAGGCAGGCTTGCCTTTGAAGCAGGAAGGATACCGAAGAAATTGTATGCAACAGCATCCTCCCCAACTGAGGGCATTTCAAAATGATTGACTATTCTCTCTACATTGTCACAGAATCCGGATTGTCAAACAACAGGCCAAATGAGAAAATAGTAAGAGAGGCAATAAGAGGAGGAGCTGGAATAGTGCAGCTCAGGGAGAAGAAATGGCCAAAGGAAAAATATTTTGCAGAAGCCATGAAGATATCAGGAATATGCAGGGAGAATAATGTGAGATTTGTTGTTAATGACTACCCTGATATAGCTATGAAGGTAAAGGCAGATGCACTCCATCTTGGCCAGGATGACATGAGCCTGAAAGAGGCAAGGAAAATTGTCGGAAAAATGAAGATAGGCAAATCAACGCATTCATTGCAGCAGGCAGAAGCTGCTATAAAGGAAGGCGCAGACTACATAAGTATAGGGCCTGTATTTCCAACGAGAGAGAAGCCAAATCCGGTGGGGACAGAAACTGTTGGCAAAGTTGCAAGGCTTAATTTTCCATTTGTGGCTATAGGTGGCATAAAACTGCACAATCTTGATTCATTGCTTGATGCCGGGGCAAAGACAATAGCCGTCATATCAGGGATAGTGAGTTCTGAAAATATTTATGAAACAACAAAAAAATACGTTGAAATGATAAGAGGTAGAGAAAAATGATGCAGGAAGGATTGATTTTGATTATTGTAACAGCATTAATATCAGCTGCCATAGGCCTATGGTATTCTAGAAGGAGAAAAATAACTGTGGAAGGATTCATTACTGCAAGGAGTTCTCTGCCGCTTGGAATTTCTATACTCAACTTAGTTGCCACAGGAATGGGCGCATGGATACTCTTTTCACCTGCAGAAACAGGGGTGGTTGCAGGAGTAACAGCTCTTATAGGGTACAGCCTTGGAAGCTCAGGAGCGCTCTTCGCTTTTATTTTTGTCGGCTCACGATTGAGAAAGATTATGCCAAATGGCCACACATTGACAGAATTCATACTGGCGCGATTTGGAAATCCCATGTACCTCATTATCCTAGGGGTTATGTTCTTCTACATGGCGCTTTTCCTTACAGCAGAGCTTACTGCTATAGCCCTTGCATCGCAGATGGTCTTCGGCATACCGCTATGGATTACTTCATTGATAGTAACAATAGCCACAGTCGCCTACACTGCCCATGGAGGCTTCAGGGCGACTGTTTTCACTGACATGCTGCAAGGCATATTAATTCTTCCATTGCTTGCCTCTGCCTTCATAGGCAGCCATATTTTCCTGGGTAGTGCTTCAACAATCATAAACAGCTTGCCATCCTCATTGCTCAACTTGACATCTCGAGCAGGAATAGAGTATGGCATAACTCTCATACTTGCCATAGTAGGTGCCGAACTTTTCAACCAGGCAAACTGGCAAAGGGTTTACGCGCCAAAAAATGTTTCTATAATGAGAAAGGCATTCTTCATTGCAGGCCTTATAATAATCCCGGTAATACTCATGGCAGGCACTTTCGGGCTTTTTGCTGTCGCTACCGGAGTAGCAGAAGTGCCATCTGTTGCCCTCTTCACATTCCTGCTGGAGATAACTCCTAGATGGATAATAACTATAGTAATGGTCCTTGCAGTCATTCTTGTGATGAGCACTATCTCTGCATTGCTAAACGGAATGGTAAGCCTTTTCACTGTTGACCTTGTAAGGATAAGGCCTAATATGACGCAGAGAAAGCTGCTGTCAATAGGGAAAGTTCTAACTATAATAATAGCGCTTCTCGCATTCCTTATTGCAAAGCAGGGCTACAGCGTGCTTTATCTTTTCCTTATCGCAGACCTTGTTTGCGTGGCTGCTGCGTTCCCTACTGTCTTTGGCATGTTTGCAAAAAGATATTCAGGCATTGCAGCAAGCACCTCAGCTATAGTTGGAATAATAGCTGGCTCCTATTTCTTCCCAGACAGCACTTTCGCAGGAAATTTCTGGCACTCTGCATTTTTCATTTATCCGCAATTCTCCTCTGTTTTCCCTGCATGGGGCAATCTTCTGGTTTCATTTGCTGTTGCCCTGCTTGTTCCTGTGGCCTTATCACTTTTATCGATGGCATTCACGAAAAGCTTTGACTTCAGGAAAATAGGAAGAAAAGGGGTGAAGCTGAGTGCCAAGGATTAGCGAAAGGCTTTGGAATGAAAACATAGAATATGCGGAAAAATGCCTAAGCCATCCGTTCGTGAGGGGCATTGCTGACGGCACACTTAAAGAAAGGCATTTCAAAACATACATCGCACAGGATGTATTTTATCTTCAGGCATTTCTAAGGAGCTATGCATTTGCTATGTCCAAATCAGATGAGATAGGCGTGACAAAAGAGCTCCATGCCTTAATAGGAGGCATTCTGGAGGAAATAAAGCTCCATGAATCTTACAGCAGCAAGCTTGGCATAAGCCTTACTGGCATAAAGCCCATCAAGGAGTGCTCTGCATACACTACTTTTCTTTTGGATAAGGCAGCAAATTCTGGCATAGGCGAGACTATGGCTGCTATGGCGCCTTGCGTAGTCCTCTATCATTTCCTTGGCAGGGAGCTTGAAAAGATAAAAAATCCATCAACACAATACAATGAATGGATAATGACATATTCAGGGAATGAAATGGCCAGACTTGCAGAAAAAATTCAGCTTCTTCTCGACAAAAATGCCCCTGACACACAGGAAGTGCACGATACATACAAAAATGCTATGAGGCATGAGCTGGATTTTTTCTCCGGGCCGCTCAGGGAAAATGGATAGAGAATTCGAGATTATAAGGAGAATTGCAAAGAAGCCTAAGAGTAAACATGTAGTCAGTGGGATAGGCGATGACGCAGCTGTTATAGACATAGGTAAGAGGTATTTGCTCCTTACTACCGATTCCCAAGTTGAAGGAATACATTTCAAAAAAGAGTGGTTTACAGCTGAGCAAGTCGGCATAAAGGCTGCAGAATCAAATATCTCAGACATCCTATCAATGAATGGAACTCCTTGCCATGCGATGGTAAGCCTCATACTCCCGAAAGAAACAGAAAAAAGATTTGTCATAGAGATGTACAGGGGCATTAGAAAATCATTCTCAAGATACCATTGCGACATAGTTGGAGGAAACATCTCGGAAGGAAAAACATTTTCAGTTACAATATCCCTGACAGGTTATGCGAAAAAAGAAAGCATAAAGATGAGAAGCGGTGCGAGGAATGGTGATTTCATAGTAATCAATGGCTATCCTGGAGAGAGCCTTGCAGGATTTATGCTGCTCAAAAAAGGGATTAAAGGATATGATAAGATAAAAAAAGGCCATCTTGAGCCGCATGCTTATCCCGTAGATGTTAAATCACTCCCTTTCATAAACGCAATGATAGATACGAGCGATGGCATAATTGGTGATTTGAGACACATCTGCGATGAGAGCAGATGCGGCGCGATATTATACAAGGGCAAGCTGCCCATAAGCAATAATGTTGCCAAAGCAGGAGAGCTTCTTGGAGAAAATCCGTATGACCTTGCAATTTCAGGTGGCGAAGATTACAGGATGCTTTGCACAGTTCCCGGGAAGCACATAAGCAAGGTCAAGGGTTTCGTGATAGGTGAAATAACAAGAAAGAGAGGTATCAAAGTTATAGGGGGAAGTGCGCCAAGAAGCTATGAGCATTTCCAGAAATGATTCAATACATAATTCTTTTCACCGACTTTAAATCCTGCCTCAAGCGCTGAATGTACAAAAGATATTGCCTTGCTTACAGCATTCTCTATATCCTCGCCTTTTGCAAGGTATGCTGATATCGCAGAAGACAAAGTGCATCCGGTTCCATGCCCTTCCTTTTTTATCCTCTTATTCTTGAATTCTATAAATCTGCCATCTATATACAATATATCAACGACATCTCCCGAAAGATGCCCTCCTTTTATCAGGACTGCCTTTGAACCATAAGCTGCTATTTTCCTTGCTGCTTCCTTCATGCCTTTCGAATCAGGGATTTTCACTCCCGTTATTACCTCGGCTTCAGGTATATTTGGAGTTATTATCATAGAAAGCCCGAAAAGCTCATTCTTCAATGATTCTATGGCGCTGTCCTCAAGCAGCTTTGCACCGCTTGCTGCAACCATCACAGGGTCAAGCACAACTTTCTTCATTTTGTGCTTCGTTATTGAAGCGGCAACGCACTCTATTATGGCCTTATTAGACAGCATGCCTATCTTTACTGCATCAGCCCCTATGTCAGACATGACTGCATCAATCTGTGCAGTGATTACGCTCTCAGGGATATTATGGACAGCAGTAACTTCTATTGTATTTTGGGCTGTTATTGCCACTATAACAGAGCTGCCCCATACCCCCAATGCTGCAAAAGTCTTCAGGTCAGCTTGTATCCCAGCTCCGCCCCCAGAATCAGAGCCTGCTATTGTTAGTGCCTTGAATTTGGCCATTTTGATGTGGATTGCTTAATAATTTAAATTGCTTTTCAGCAAATCGGTAGGTTTATAAAATGTTTTACAACACGCAAAGTTATGAAGAAAATAGGCGGATTTAATAGGAAGACAAGGTCAAAATTCAAGAAGCATGCTAGGGATAAGGGAAAGATTTCACTATCAAGATATCTGCAGGTTTTCCAGCCCGGGGATAAGGTTATGCTTGCTATTGAACCTGCTTTCCATAAGGGAAGATATCATCCAAGATTTATGGGAAAGGTCGGCACTATTATTGGAAAGCCTGGAAAATGCTATGAAATAAAGATATCAGATAGTGACAAGGAAAAAACATTAGTTGTGCACCCGGTGCACCTAAGGAGTGCAAATGTCATCCCCAAAAGTAATAAATGAAAAACCTATGAGCCTCTCTGAGGTCAAGGTAGAGATAGAGAATATCAAAAAGCGTGACAAGGAGCTTGGCTTCAGGACGCAGAAAACAGATGAATACTTACAGCATTTTGTGCAGAATGACACAAAAAAGCTTTCTGATTCCTTGCACAAGCTTGAAATAGCAAGGCTAAAGGAAGAGCATATTGCAAAGATTGCGGACTTACTTCCGAAAAGCATGGAGGACCTTAAGGGAATCCTGCAGGGATACACCCTGACGGTTACCAAGGAAAACATGAAGAAGATAGTTGATGAAGTCAACAAATTCCTAGAAAAGGCTTAATTATTGCTTAGACCTATCCACTAATTCTATAAATGATGTCAAAGCCATTCTTACAAGCTCATTATTAGTATGAGGAGATTGTGAAAAGTCGGCAAGATATATTGATTTTCCTTTATCGGCAAGTTCGAAATAAACACAAAAGCCTGTATTGCCATTCAAATATCCTGAATATCCGATTAAACCAGGTGCTATAGAGGGTGGAGAAAATCTGGTTTGACAAGTAGCGCCCATGAGTTTATCTGCACTTACTGTGGGATTTTCAAAGCTAGATAGTAAAGATGGTTCTATTGTCTGTCCCATAATGTAGGATAGCCTATTGGCAAGGCTCCCATAATCCATTAATTGTGCATCGCTGTTTGGCATCAGGATAGGGTTTTAGAGACAGTTATATATTAATTTTGGAATGAGTGTAGAAACATTTAAAAATAAGGTTCCCAATCATAGATACTAGGGGGTTAGGGTAATGGACGGAATAAAGGAAGAAAAAGTTGTAGTGCTGGACTTCCTGCCAAATGGCTATCCTTTTGACACGAGACCAAGCCACCTGAAAAACCCTGTTGCCCAGGCTATAGGAAAGGAGCATTTCGTTCTTCTTGAGCTTGTTCCTAAGAAAGGAGTATACTTGCAACCTCATGAAGATGCATATATAGGAGAAGGGAAGAGGGATAAGATACATCATATAATAGGCAAGCTTCCGATTTCAAAGCTGACCCAGACAGCAGTATCAGAGCTATCTTTCGTGATAATGGAATCAATAAGGGCAAATGAGAAAAGGTTCATTGAGTTCTTCAACAAGTCTGTGCCGCTAAGCACCAGGATGCACCAGCTTGAGCTCCTGCCGGGCCTTGGAAAGAAGCACATGTGGCAGATAGTAGAGGCAAGAAAAGAAAAGGAGTTCGAGAGCTTTGAGGATATAAGGAAAAGGGTAAAGCTGATGCCTGACCCAGAGAAGGTTGTCCAGAAAAGGATACTGAAGGAGCTGGAAGGAAAAGAGAAGCATAACCTATTCGTTGACTTCTGAATCCATAAATTATAAATATCTGTTGGCTTTTGTAATTCAAGAATGGTAATAGACAGTTCAAATATGAAAAAAGTTCTGCTTGATTTCCCAAAGCAATGCAGGGAAGCCCTCTCATTGTCAAGTGGGATAAAGGCCCATGACAGCATCAAGAGCATACTTGTCATGGGTTTGGGTGGCTCTGGTATAGGCGGTGACATTCTGAAATCCATAATGTCCAAGACATCCATACATGTTGATGTTGTCAAGGATTATGACATACCTAACTCTGTTGACGAAAATACCCTTGCCTTTGCAGTAAGTTATTCGGGAAACACAGAGGAAACTCTCAGTGCTGTTACAGAGGCAAAAAACAGGGGAGCAAAGATAATAGCTATAACATCTGGTGGAAAGCTCTCTGAAATTACCGATACTATAATCAGAGTCCCTACAGGGCTCCAGCCAAGGAATGCGGTAGGGTACCTCTTTTTCCCTATGGTTGGTGTACTTTACAATTCAGGCATCCTGGATGTAAAGAACAGTGACATGAACGAGATGGTAAAAGTTTTGTCAGATTCTGCATATTTCGACGAGAAAGGAAATGAAATCGCGAAAAAGATAAGGGACAAGACACCAATAATCTACAGCTCATCTTTCTTTGGGCCTTGCGCGTACCGCTTTAAGTGCGAAATCAACGAGAATTCAAAACATCCTGCATACCACCATGTCTTTCCTGAACTGTGCCACAACGAGCTTGTTGGATACAAGGGCATGGAGAAAAGCAGGTTCATTGTCATTCTAATGAAGAGCAACTCAGACCACGAAAGGATAAGGAAAAGGATGGACATATGCAAAGAAATATTCGGGGAAAGACTGGAAGTGGAAGAGATAACTGCCCTTGGGACATCAATATACTCAAAGATTTTCTCGCTTATATATCTAGGTGACTGGGTCTCATACCATCTGGCACTGTTAAACAGGATAGACCCTACACCAGTAGAGGTAATTGAAGACCTTAAGAGAAAGCTTGTTGAGTAAAGCATTTTCTTTTGCGGCTACAATTTTTTGTAGCAATTAGGGAAATATTTATATAGCTCAAATGCGAAAAAGAGCATAAACCAAAAAAAAAGGGATGGATAATTCGGTTACCCTGAAAAGGATGCGAATCATCTAAGCCTCTGTCATATGCCCGCAATTAATACGGAGTCTGGACTATAACTCTCCGTAAGAAACCAGCATTTGTCAAGCTTCGCCCGATGACGCGAGAAAGATAACCTTTAAAACAAATTGAGAGGTTAAGACTGAGTCGATAATTGTTTGAGGCACTCTCTCACCGAGTCCAGTTCCCTTTTGGGGTTTTCTTGTATGGCAAAGAAAAAAAAGAAGGCAGCAAAAAGGCCCAAGAGCCTTAAAAGAAAAAAGAGCAGGAAAAGCAAGGAATCAAAGGTAAGAAAACTTATCGCTCTCGCCAAGAGAAGAAAGAAGAAAAGGTAATTTTCTTCAATCTGCCTCAAAGTAGACATGTTTTTAAACGTAAAAAACTTCCGCTTGTAATGCTCCTGAAAACTCTCAGGATGGAGAACATAAGAAGCTATGACAATGCATGCATAGACTTTCCTCAAGGTTCCATTCTCCTTGCAGGAGACATAGGCTCAGGCAAATCTACAATTCTTCATGCAATTGAATTCTCACTGTTCGGCCTGAAGCTGGGTGAGCTTTCAGGAAGTGACCTGCTCAGGCATGGAAAAAATCATGGCTCTGTTGAGCTCTCACTTGAAGTTGACAAAAATGAGATTACAGTAAAGAGGACTCTAAGGAGGGTAAAGGATAAAATAGGACAAGGACCAGGATATATTATCATCAATGGCACAAAGCAGGATTTAATGCCAAAAGAGATAAGGGCAAAAGTCTACGAGCTGCTTAATTATCCCTCTTCGCTTCTTTCAAAGAACCATGACCTGATATACCGCTACACTATCTACACACCGCAGGAACACATGAAAAGGATAATATCTGAAAACAGGGAAATCAGGCTCGATACTCTAAGGAAAGTTTTCAGCATAGACAAGTACAAACGCATAAGGGAAAATGCCTCCCTCTATTCCAGGCAGCTCAGGGATTCAGCCAGCAGAATGGAAGGAATCATATCTGACTTGGACAAAAGAACAGGAGAAATGGCCGAGGCAGAGAAAAAGCTGAATTTGCTGTCAATAAAAAAGAATTCGATAAGCAGTGTAGTGGCAGAAAAGGCAATGGTAGTCTCTTCTGCCAGGGAAAGACTAGCCGTACATGAAGAATCCATAAGGCATCTGATGGAGTGCAAAAAAGAAATAGCTGTACTTGAAGCAGAGTTGTCCTCTCTTTTGAGAAAAAAGGAAGATTGCAATAAGGATTCGGTAAGGCTTGAAGCGCAAATATCTGCCCTAAGAGAAGAGCTGAAGAGCTATGATGCCACATCAGTATCAGGAAATCTGAATGCCAAGGATATGGAAAAGCGCTCAATTGAGAGATTTATAGCCGAGCTCAGGGAGACAAAATCGCTGCTCCTGGGAAGGGTAGAACAGATTGGCGGACAGGCAAAGAAGGTCAAGGATATATCAGAGTGCCCACTATGCCTCCAAAGCGTCCCGCATGAACACAAAAGCAGCATCATTGCTTCTGCAGAGGAATCAATCACAAGCATAAGGAAAGAAGTATCGCGCCTAGAACAGGAAGAGGGAACAGCAAAGGCTAGGCTAATCATAGCATCGGAGGAATACAGGATACTGTTGGAAAAGGATTCTATTGGCAGGGCACTGAAGATAAAAAAGCAGGTTGCTGATGAAAAGAAAGCTTCAATGAATAAGCTCCTCAAAGATTCAGAATCATGCGGCATAAGAATAGATGAGATAAGCAGAAAGAAAGTTGATTTATCTACCAGAATTGAAAACCTTTCCGGGGCAGAAAAGGAATACCTATCTGAAAAATCATCTTTTAATTTCCTCCTCACTGAGGAAAAAAAGTTGGAAATATCTCTTGCAGAGTGCTCAAAGGAATTGGAAGGGGTATCCTCATACTATGAGGCGATCAATAAAGAGGTTGCAGAAAAGCAAATTATAAGGGAACAGTTAATTAGCATTGCATCTCTCCGCAATTTCCTTGAGACAGGATTTTCTAAACTTGTAGATTCAATAGAAAAGCACGTTTTCATGGTCGCTTATAATGAATTCAATTTCTGCTTCCAGAATTGGTTCAGCCTGCTGCTGGAAGACGGCAGCATAGCATCAAGGCTTGATGATTCTTTCTCTGTAATTATTGAGCAGAACGGCTACGATGCAAGCGTTGATGGGCTTTCCGGTGGAGAGAAAACATGCGTTGCCCTTGCATACAGGCTATCGCTTAACAAGGCAATCAATGACATAATGTCGGGGATAAGGACAAAGGGGCTGATAATACTTGATGAACCAACAGAGGGCTTCTCTTCAGAGCAGCTTGACAGGGTCAGGAATGTCCTGAATGAGCTCAATATGAAGCAGACAATAATAGTGTCCCATGAGGAAAAGGTGGAAGGATTTGTTGACTCTGTGATAAGGGTAAGGAGAGGTCCATCAGGTTGCAGCGAAATAGAAAGGAAAACAATTTAAACACTCTTTTCTGGATAATTTCGATGAACAGGCTGTATGCCCATATCCTTGCAATAATAATCTATACGTCCATTGTTATGGCTGCAGGTGGTGGCGGAGGCTCAAGCAGCTCAGGCTCCGGTAGCAGTTCCTCTGGCTCTGGCGATTCTTCTTCCGGCTCTGATTTCTATTTTAGCTCTCCTATTTGCGACGATACAGGCAAGGTAACTTTCAGGCAAAAGCCTTCTATAAAGCCAGTAATTGCAGAAATAGGCTCAGCCAATGTCCAGATAAAGGGAATATGGGAAGGAACTGAATTCATATCAGAGGAGGCTGAAGCAAATGAGAAGGGTGAATACATAATAAGGGATGCTGTTAACGGTGACAGAAAATTCGAATGTCCCGGACTGAGTTTTAGCTGCAGGATGGTGAATATAAGCATAGGCAAGTGCACATATTCCAATAAGGGCACAAAGGCACCTTTTAAGCTTGAAGGTCCAAAAACATCCAAGGACAGCCTGAAAATCAAGTTTTCTTTCCCTGATTCACCTGTCCTTTCCTATTCAAAAGGAATAAAGTCATCAGAATTGGACAGCTTAAGGATAACCGATGAAGGCCTTTCGCTTTACAGCATTGATGCACCGATATATACAGAATCATTGATGCAGATTTCATATGAAGGCTGCCTTGGAAACTATTATGTCTATTCCCAAATAAAATGCACAGAAGATGAGCCTGCTTCTGAGAAGAAGGGCTCTGAGCTTAAGTGTGGAGGCTATCTGGACATAGAGGATAGGGTAGGGTGCAGGATAAGCCTAAGGGAAGAAAAATCAAAAGAATACGAGAACTTCTTTCCTGAAGAATGCATGGCAAGGGATGACTGGAAAGAATGCCTTAAGGTTTACCAGTCCGTACAAAAATGTTGGAGCTTTCCAAATGGCAATGAGAGAATTAGCTGCGTCAAGGGACAGCTTGACCTGGGAGATATAGCAAAAGAGAAAGATTCATGCAGCGATAAAAATTGCCTCGCCATGCTTAGAGAGAAGATTTACTCGCTTATAAAATTCAGGCTCTACAATCTTGAGGAGGAAGCAGAAATCCTTATGGAAGATGGGGAGCTTGAGAGAAATGACCTCATTGACTTTGTTGTAAGGATGGAAAAGACCAAGCTTGCCTTCAACAATGCAAAAACAAAAGCAGATAGGAAAGCAGCCATACTTAAAGCCAGTGAAGCCTGGAAAGGATTGGTTGCGAAGGTGAAAAAATGAGATGCCTTATTGCCTTAGCCCTGATTTTCCTTGTGGCCTGTTCTCCTGTTGCAGATGTTGAGCCTGAAGAAGAAGTATTGGTTGAGGAGAATGCCTCAGCTGAGCAGGAAAGCATAAAAAATCTTTATGACGGGCTGGATGAAGCAATGAATGAGCTTGACCTTGTTGAATAAGTCATGCCATTGTAAAAACTAAAAGGGCGGCTATCTGAAGGTTGAAACCTTCAGCGTTTCCGCCGCCCACGAAATTCAAAACCCCATTAAACTCTTCTGTTCTCTTGT
>JAGVYS010000029.1 GCA_018303125.1 Candidatus Woesearchaeota archaeon
TTTAAGCCTGGCTTTTTTGATAAAAGGCAAAGCTATGAAAAAGAATATCTCCTTGTTTTTACACTTCAGAATAAATTTCAATATTGTAATAAATAAAAGTGAGCGTTCTTGTAGATTTGCAGCTCCGTTCAAGGCAATAGTTCCTATTTGAAAACTCACTTTTAAAAATTTTAATGAATTATCTTCAATATAGATAATATATTCTATAGGATATATATCTTTAAATATATTATACATCTCTATTTAATATTACTATTAAAATAAGAGTATTATTTAAAATGTATAATAGACTATTGAAATCTGGAGAGTGGCCAAAATACAGGGAATGGCTGGAAAATAACAACTACTCAATTATATCGTCTAAACATAGAGGCTATTATGCTGAAATGGTGTTCAGGAAATTCTGCCTGGCTGAAAATATAGTCTTCGTAAAAATCAATCCGCACTTAGGCATTTTGGAGCAAATACCTACAAATTTTCTTAAAAAAATCCAGCAAAAAGAGCTGCAAAAAGCAGGAAAATCAAGCTTCAGCTTTTTCTGCGCTGAAGAAGGAAAAGGGTATTTTGTAGCATTGAAGATGGGAACAAGCAGCCTTACCGCAGAGCAAAAGAAGTATGCAGAGGCAATGGAGAGAAATAAAGCGTACCTTTTCAGGGTATTTGAGGATGGGGAAGTGCTGGTAAAAGAAATAAAAAAAAGTTTATTTGTAGATCGCCGAGATAATCATGCCTGAGAAAAGGCTAAGGGCAAAGCCGGACATGGCCCAAACCCAGAGTATAGTACCTGGAATAGGCATAAGGGAATATGCTATGGTAACTCTAGGGATATCTTTAACGAGACAGAGCAAAAGGCCGAATTTTAGCCCCTTTTTGGTTATATCGGACTTTTTCCCAAGGCCTGTGTTGACCAAGGCATAAGCAAAAACGCTCAAAATAGCCACTATTACGTCAGCCAGAATAGCATCCTGCAGCCAGGAAGGGGTATACATTGCCTTCCAAAGGCCTGAGACTGGATCATACAAGCTGTTAAAGTAGTAGCCAAATACTGCATTTATGACATAACTCGCTATGGCAACAATCGCTGTTGCGGCTAGAAATTTTTTCCACTTAATCATTTTTTCCACCCCGGAATAGTAAAAGAAAGTTTCAAAATTTATTAATCTTTTGGAGAAAATCCGGCCAGGAAGTTTTCCATTTGGGCCTGCCATTTTTCACTAAAAATGTACATGGAAGGGTTTAGTTTCAATTTCCTGTTCAAAAGAGTCGTCTAATGTAAATTGTACGACATTTAGAAAGATTTTTAAAATTTGATGACAATTTTTGAGGGATGCAAGCAGAAAACGATGAAATTTTCAGGGAACTGTTAACTGAACTAAAAATTAGGGGGTACAGTGAAAGGACTATCAAAACCTACATTTACGAAAACATGAAATTCCTTGACTTCCTAAAAGGCAAGAGAAAGGAACACCAAAGGCCTTTGATTGCTGAGCCTGGAAAATGGCTCCTGCACAGCATAACAAGGGAAGATATAAGGGATTATGAGGCTTACCTTGTATCTGACCTGAAAAAGAAACCTGCCTCAGTAGGCCTTATACTCAGCGCATTGAAGTTCTTCTATAGCACTGTACTGGACAGGAATATATTCTACAAAATCAGCAGGCCAAAAAGAGCAAAGAAGCTGCCAACGGTTATCAACAAGTGGGATATATCAAAGATGATTGAATTGACGTCAAACAAGAAGCACAGGCTCTTAATTGAAGTGCTATATGGCTCTGGATTGCGAGTCAGCGAGGCTGTCACGCTGAAGAGGGATGACATTAATCCTGACCAGAGGTTCAGCATACTGAGGAGCGGTAAGGGCAACAAAGATAGGCAGATTATTGTGTCCTTGAAATTCAGGCAAACAATGAGGAATTACCTGAAAAAAAGGGAAGACAGCAATAAATTCCTGTTCAACTATAAGGATAGCCATATATCGACGAGACAGGCGCAGAGAATAGTTAGAAATGCTGCGGTCAGGGCAGGCATAAGGAGCAGAGTATTCTGCCATGCTTTGAGATCCAGCTTCGCTACCCATCTCCTTGACTCAGGTATTGATATCAGCTATATACAGGCCCTGCTTGGGCATGAAAGATTATCAACAACAGAAATTTACACTAAAGTATCTGTGGAAAGGCTTAGAGACATCAGAAGCCCGTTAGATAGAATATGATTAAAATGTTTAATAATTAATCAAAATGTGTAATCAGAAAGAACTCATTGTCCTCTGGCTCAAGCCGAGAATATTCTCCTTTGCCTGGAGCATCTTGAACTGAGGATCGAGCTTTAGGTAAGGAAGGTTGTTAACATAGCGCTTTATTATCGGGACATTCTTCTCTATCATCCTCGTTATGTAGCTTGCCACAAGCTCTGCTGTAAGGCCTGTCCTCTTCGCTATGTCGTCATACGTAACAGAGCCCTTTTTCTCCTCAAGCGTGTAGAGCACCAGAAAAACATCTTGCTCGTTGTTTGAGAGCGGCTTTGGCTCAAATTTTGGCTGCTTTGCCGCCACAAAACCCAGGTTTTTCTCGAGAAAAAGCTGCAGAGTGTCAAGGCGCTCTGATATCTTGTTTATCTTGTAATCAATCTCGCAGAGATATTCATAATTCGAGGATATCTCGTTTGTGTTATCGTTTATTGAATCGAGATGCTCATTAAGCTCGTCCTTTATTTCTTCCAGTATCCTGCCAAGCGCGAACTGAATGCTATCCGCGTTCCCCTTATCAAATGGTTCCATTATACCCCCAACCAAGAAAACATCTACTTGAAGGTGTTTAAATAGTTTTCTTCGGGCGCTTATCCAGCGACGAAAAAATCACCTTATGAGCTTCCTTGGCTTGGAAATATACACCTTTTCTTTACCCTGCACTATCACGCCTATTTCTTCCTCTGACTCTATCTCCTCAAGTATCCTGTAAAGGGTACTTTTGGAAGTAAGGTTTTGCTCCTCAACTGCTATATCCCGGAGCTGGCCTGCAGAGATTTTTCCGTATTTCTTGACATACCCCAAAAGAACAGCCTTTATGTAATCGTGCCTTCCCTTTGCTACTTTCTGTACCAGCTTCTCCTTCGGGGTCTTTTTTATGCTTAGCCCCCTTAGCCTTTCCTGGATCATGTCAATTTTCTTCTCTATTTCTGTTTGCGAGTCAGGCTTTGCCAGATGCTCTGCGAGCTGGTGCTTCATTGCTTCCAGCCTGGGCTTAAGGTAAGAAAGCTCATCAATTTTTTTCTCAATTCTCATAAGCTCTGAGGACATACTTTCAATATGGTAATCCATCTTGTCCTGAGTGATGAAACTTGAGGGTAAAGACTGGATTTTTCTTATTGCCTCGGTGCACTCACTAAGGTTTCTGGCGTTGAATGCAAGCTCTTGGCCTACCCTTTTCATGTCCGACTGCAGACCTGCCAGAGACTGCTGTGATTCCTTGAATTTTACCTCTAAAGAAATGCTGCGCTGGTAGTGGGAATTCAGCCAAGAATTTGCCGTTTCCATGTCCTGCCTCACCCTGGCAAATGAGGCCTTTATGGAGTCCTCCATGGACTGGATTCTTTGCCTCATTTCCCTTTTTCCTTTGCCAAAGAGCTCCATGGAAGCTTGATTATTCCCAATTTATTTAAACATTTCGGATTTTGGGACAAGTATGGGAATGAAATGGGACAATTTTGGGAATAAGTTATCGACGATAAAATGTAATATTTTGGGAATGAGATGGGACAGTCTTGGGAATATCATGGGACAAACTTGGGAATGATTTTCTGGATGAGGTAAATAGATTTTTGTGTCCATTTTTGTTATGCAAATTAAGGGTTACAAGTTAGCAAAAAGAGAGTGATTATTGGAGGAAATCTGGCCTGAAAATCTATGAAAAATTTGGCAGGAAATTGGCTCTTTTTGCTAGCCGTGGCAAGATAGCTGGAGCATGATTTGCAAGATACTTTTTTGGGTAAAAGTGAGGAATTTGGGGCCTATTTGTAAGCCGACTTTTGGCTTCAAAGCCCCCATTATAGGAGTGATTTGGGGAGCAGGCAAAAGCGAAGAAAACAGGCAAAAGGGATGTGTTAAAAGCCTATTTACATGTGGTAAAATAAGCAATTTAGCCATATAATATAGTAAGCTGGCTTAGGAAGGCTTTTATATTTTGGCTTAAAGAGAGGCATTTATGGTCAAAAAGTGGGCATTTTATGGGGTTTATGTAAGAAAAGTGAGTGTTCAGAAGGTAAAATGAGGTCAAAAAAAGAGCTGGCTGTGAGGCTTAGCATGGTAAAAGGGTTCGAAAACCCTGAAATGAGGGAAGAGCAATATATGACCCCTTCTGAAATAGCCAGCGAAATACTGTGGAATGCTTGCTTTAGGGGGCATATAGAAAGAAAAGTGATAGTTGACCTTGGATGCGGGACTGGCATACTTGGCATAGGGTGCATGCTCCTTGGGGCAAAAAAGGTGTATTTTGTGGAAAAGGATTCCAAAGCCCTTGAGATATGCCGGGAAAACGTGAAAAGCATACTTGGCAAGCCAGAAAGTGAGGAATATATTGAAGGGAGCATAGAAAAGTTCAACACTAAAGTGGATACGGCCCTATGCAACCCTCCTTTTGGCACAAAGAAGAGGCATGCTGATGCTGAATTCCTGAAAAAAGCCCTGGAAACCGCAAAAGTGAGTTATTCCTTCCATAAATCATCAACTATACCATACTTAAAGAAAATCGCGGAGAATAATGGGTTTAGCTTGGCTGAGAAATTTGATTTTGAGTTCATGTTATGGAATACTATGGGGCACCATACAAGAAAAAGGCACTATATAGAGGTAAGCTGCCTTGCTTTTTGCAGGCATAGTGATGAAACTACGCCCGACGAGAGGAAAGCATAAGCAAGCGTTAAGTATTTAAAGAGTATATTGACTCTGAAGGGAAGATGGAGCTAAAGATTCTTGAGGAGAAAAAGGGAAAGATGGTTTTTGAGCTTATCGGTTCTACGCATACACTATGCAACATGCTCAAGACAGAGCTGTGGAGCAGCAAGGGCATAAAGTCCGCCTCTTATGTGATAAGGCATCCTTTAGTTGGACATCCTGAATTTATTGTCGAGAGCGACAATGAGGATGTAAGAAAAGATGTAATGCATGCGTGCCAGAAAATCAAAAAGGATTTTGAAAAGTTATCTGAAACATTTAGGAAAGAGGTAAGATAGATGCTTACCCTTGTGCAGGGGGCAGCATTAATAGGGATTTCTAGAAAGGCACTCCAGTCTAAGATTTCAAGCATAAAATTTGACAAGAAAATAAAAGAAGAATTCTTTTCAATAAACGGCTGCTTTGTTACCCTCTATAAAGATGGAAAGATAAGGGGAAGCTGTGGGATGCCTGAGCCAGGAATACCTTTGTATCAGGCAGTTGTTTCTGCAGCTGGCGCTGCTGCATTCAGGGACCCGAGATTCAACCCACTTGAGAAGAACGAGGCAAATGAAGTATGCATTGAACTTACAGTCATAACAAACCCAAAAAAAATCTATGTCAGGAACCCTGATGAGTACCTGCAAAGGATACATCTAGGAAAAGACGGCATTCTTGTAAGAGGTGTATTCAGCTCAGGATATTTGCTGCCGGTTGTTGCACTTGAGAAGAAAATGGACCCTCTTTCTTTCCTTAGGGCAGCATGTGCAAAAGCTGGTTTAAAACATGATGAATGGAGGGATTTTGACACTGTAAATGTTTATTCCTTCAATGCCCAAGTATTTGGTGAATCCGAGCCAAACGGAAATGTTATTCAGTTGATGTAATACCCAATTCCCAATAATTTCCAGTATATGGAGAGTATAACACCCAGAAATTGCTTTCTGTTCATAGTGCCTAAAGATTTTTAAATACCATGATTTAGGAGGCTTTGTCAACTACCCCGCATCTGAGATGCGAGGCTTGTAACTATGCTTGCTCGCAGTTCCTCACGAAGTGAGGCTTTGAGTTCATCGCACGCTACGTTTGGCTGGTTGACAACCAACCTGCTTATCCTGCCTTTGGCGAGACAAGCGATGTTTCGTGAAGCATTGAGGTCAGCATGAAGCGAATAACCACAAACACAGCATTGGAAGATTCTGCCTTTTCTGTTAGTCCTGCGAATGTCTCCGCAACGATTGCAAGCTTGGCTGGTGTAGTGGCTATTAACAAGGATTATACTTTTGCCAAGCATTTCGGCTTTGTACTGGATGAAGCTCAGGAGTTGCCTTGCGCTCCAGCTTCCAATGAGGCATCTGGTTTTTTTCCCTGTCCTACCTTTGCTTTTCATACTGCCCGTTTTCAATTCTTCGATGGCGATAGCATCGCAATCCTTGTTGACGATTGCTTTCGAGATGCAATGGTTTACATCAGCGACGAACCGTCTCTCTCGCCCGGCCAACCTTTGCAGGTGTCTTTTTGCGGAACGAGTGCCTGCTCGCTGAAGGCATCTCTTCAAATGCTTATATCGCCCTTTGACTCCACGGAGCCTTTTGCTGTTGAAAAAAGTGTTATCACTCGTAACTGCTGGATTGTAAACTCCTCGGTCAATTCCAATGATTTTTTTGACAATTCGCCTTTTTGGAGTTGGAGTTTCAATGATGATGTCAAGGAATGTTCTGCCTTTTTTTGTTCTGATTCTTGCACTATCAGAACTTTTGAATTCGTACTTTTCAAAGTGAGGGGGGATTTTGACGGCATATTTTCGTCTGCCGGCGATTGTGCTCAAACTAACCAGTTTAGAATCGGGCAAGAGCCTGAAAGTGTTGTGATTGAGCCTGATAGAACTATCTCGTTTTTTGGTGGGTTTCTTTTTGAGTTTGAGCCTTTTGAGCATATCGCTGGCTTGGTCCCGGACAGCAGTCACGAGACTGCTGTTGAGTTCAGGATGTGCGGTTCTAATAACTTTGTATGTGAGCTGGTGCAACCTTGTTTTATTGAAAGTGTGCTCTCGCATACCTATGTCAATACATTCTTGGCAGGCTTGATTGCTCAGGCTGATTGTTTTTCTGAGGTCTTCGTCTCCGATAACTTCAGCTCTTATTGCCAGTTGCATAATACTCCATTAGACAGCAAAGTATTTGAATGTATTGTCCTTAGCCCATTTTATGAGAACCAAAAAAACAAGGCACGCAGTTTACAACATCAACTATCATCTAGTCTGGTGTCCGAAGTACCGCAAACCGGTGCTGGTTGGAGAACTCAAAACTTTAGTCGAGAACACCATAAAAGAAGTCTGCACGCAAAGAGGTTGGGAGCTCATCAGCTTGTCTGTGCAACCAGACCACTTGCATGCATTCCTGTCAGTGCCACCAATATTCAGCCCTATGTTGGTGGTCAAAGTTTTGAAAGGGGCAACAGCAGTGAGGGCTGTGAAGGAGCATCGTTTTGCGGAGAGGTTCTGGAATCCGAGCTATTATGTTGGAACAGCAGGAACGGTTACAGAGCAAACTATTCAGAGGTATATTCAAGAACAAGAAACGAGGTGAAAGTGCTGATTCCCCGCTGCAACAAGATTGCAGTGTCCCCTCAGCACACATAGTATGGGCTTTATCCGTGTGAAAAGGATTAAGGGGAACAGATATGCGTATGCTGTTGAAAACAAATGGAAGAAGGACAAGGGGCCAAGGCAAAGAGTTAAAGAATACCTTGGAAAGGCCATCTCATTCGATATTGTGAATGAAATTGTGATTCCTATAAAGGAGGAGGAGAGCAGGAGAGAGATAGTCCAAAGGCTTGCTTCTAATGAACTCATTAAGAGGGGCTTTGCCCATAATGGAGAAAATCTTGAAAAATGTGGAATTTCATTTAATGAGGCAACTATGAGATTTTTTTCAGGAGGAAAGGAAATTAGAATAGCAATAGAGATGAATGATGGATTCCTTTGCAGCTATATGCTAGAAAGAATACTTTTGTTCAAGGTAAAGCCTGATGAGGATGAAAGGGAAGCAGGAACAAGGCTTGCAAAGCTTTTTGTGGGCTCAGGCCTGAAGCCTGATGATGGCTCATTTGTAAGATTTTACCAGCTCAGCTAGAGCCTTTTCAGCTTACCGAATGCCCTTGCCTTATCATCGGGTATGTCTGAGAGGCTTTTGCGCGCATTTGCTGATGAGAGTTTGGATAATGACTTTTCCCTGTCAATGGCTTTTACCCTTGACATTGTATCCCCTATCTTCTTATGCTTTCTTGCCTTTTTCTGAACCTGAACTCTTACTACCTTGGGATAATCATCATCCTTCTCAGGCAACGGCTCTTCTTCAGGCTCCTCCTTCTTTTCCTCATGCTTTTTCTTGGGTTCCTGCTTTGCTTCCTTCTTCTTTGGGGCATCTGAAGGATGTATTTTGGTATCTGATTCCAAAGCAAGCAAAGTATTAAGATTGGAGGATTCATCCTCATTTATCTTTTTCTTTATAAGGAGATAGAAAAGTGTTATGAGCGAAAGAATCGTTACGACAACTATTATGATAAAAACTGTCTCGAAGGAAGCCATGAATAACCGTCTTGCACCTTTTTTATTTAAAGATTTCTGCAAGAAAACTTCGATATCTGCCGGAAGCCCAGTTTTTTAATTTTGTTCTAGGAGGAGGCCACTAATATTTTGCTGTTTTCAAAGAGTCAACTATTTAAACAAAGCAGGATAAGCAAGGCCATGCATATTGCAATAATTCTTGATGGCAACAGGAGATTCGCGAGGAAAAGGGGCATTCCTGAATGGAAAGGCCATGAGCATGGTGCCAAAAAAGTGAATGAGATGATAGAATGGTGCAATGAGCTTGGAGTAAAGGAGCTTACGCTTTATGCATTCTCAATGGAAAACTTCGATAGGCCTAAAAAGGAAGTTAAGGCTATTTTCAAACTCTTTGAGGAGAACATAAAGAAGCTGAGGAAGAGCGAGGATTTCAGAAAGAAGGATGTAAAGGTAAGATTCATAGGCAGGCTTGATATGTTTCCTAAGGGAATCGTAAATGAAATGAAGTGGCTAATGGCTGAAACAGATGGCAAAAATGGCCTGACTGTAAACTTTGCGATGGCTTATGGCGGAAGGCAAGAAATTGTTGATGCGGTAAAAAAAATTGCCCCTAATATCAGAGAAGGCAAGATAAAGGAGAAGGACATAGATGAGAAATTGCTGAACAAGAATATGTACCTTATCAGCGAACCTGAACTGGTAATAAGGCCTGGAGGGGAAAGAAGGATAAGCAATTTCCTAATCTGGCAGAGCTATTATTCTGAGTGGCATTTTACTGAAAAACTATGGCCTGAGTTCACAAAAGAAGACCTTATTGAAGCAATAAATGATTACAAAAACAGGGAAAGAAGATTCGGATTATAGTATCTCTCTTACCTTTTCTATGTGCTCTGCAACTTCCTGGCCCTTCTTGGTAAGAGAAAGGAGCTTGAGCCTGCCTGTTTTCTCGAAGCTTACTAGATTAGCTTTTTCCATTTCCTGCAGAATCTTCACAACATGGGAATAAGTGCAGTCAGTCTTCTTTGCCACGAATGATGCATAGATATCTGACTTTGAATTTAGAAGATGTATCAGCATCATAACTGGCTTTTCCCTGAAAAGAACCCTGAATATTTCTTTCTCTGCCATTATACCCACACCTATAGTTTATATTATATATTTACTGTATTATAGGTTTCCGTATCTATTTTTAAAGCTTTTGTTAGAGGCCGTTTTTTCGTAGAAAGAGGAGCAGTGAAAATAATCAGCATGAACTGATAGCTATTCTTTCTTACTTTTGGATTTTCTCCTGTTTCTGCCAAAATATAGGTCAGCTATAAGCCATGTTACAGCTACAACGGCAATAATTCCTAGAATAATCTTTACATAATCAATTTTTATTGGCGACCTTAATTCTCCTTTCAATGAGGTTATTGTATCCCTGCATGCATTTATTGCTGCATCAACATATCCAGCAGCCTTTTCATACTCTTCATTCTCCAAAGCGGTTTCAGCTTCTGATACAAGCTCCTGGAACTCCAAACATTCTGGGTTTTCCTTAAACAAATCCTGCGCGAATTTAATTTTTTCAACAATGCTCTTCCTGTCGCTTTCCATGCCTATCTCAACAAGCTTCACTATTATCTTTGACTTTGCAGTAAAGGGAGGGTTTTCAGATATTCCTGTTATGTCCACTTCATATATGCCAGGATCTGTATGGGATTCTATCATAAGATTTACAGTTTTTGCCTGCTCTATGCCAAGGTCGTTTACTGTTGCTTTGTCTGGTATGACTGACAAATCTGATGTGTTAGGCGCCATTGTCATTGATATTGTTGTGAACTTGGTGTCGCCCATATTAACTATGCTTAGCTTTGCAGTTATATTGTCCTTTGAGTACATTGTCAATGGCGTTGAGGGTATGATTGCAAAAGATACTCTCTTGGTTTGTGTTGCTGTTGATGCGCTTCCTCCACCACCGCCACCTCCGCCAGCAGAGGTTGTGGTTGTTGTGGTTGATACTGTTACGGTTTCCTTAGGTTCTGTTATCATGAACCTTGATAAATTCGTGCCTGAAAACCTGATTATGTTGTTGGCAGTGTCCAGTACAATTGTCTGCTGCTCTAATGTGCAACTGGCTGGGTTTGAGCACTTGTATAGCCTTATCTGTGATTCATCTGATATGCCAGATACAATACCTGAATAATTGTATATTAGCGTGTAATTAACATATGTAAGGTTTGAGGTTAAGTCCCATAATACTCTTCTAGACTGGCCTGATGGCGGAGCAGTTTCATTAGCCAGCTCAGTATAATTTACAGCATTTGTTGTGTTGAAATTGCTTAAGTTAACATTTGCAAAGCTTACTGCCTTTGGCTCATCTATGGCTGTTATGTTGATGTCATAAAGCGCCTCCAATGGAGATGTTCGCTGCACAGCAGAGCCAGATTGTATAATATCACCGGAGCAGGTATCAAGGAGCTTTATGTCAGAGATGCCAATGCCTGAAATATTGAATGTCTTTGTGCCTGTGCTTACCATTATTGTTGATGTGACATTTATGGTATTATTCTCTATGTCCATTACCCTGACAGTGAAATTATACACCCCAGAAACATTCGGCTTGAAGGAGTAATTGAAATAGGATGTATAATTGTTACTTCCATTCAAGTCTGTAAAGTTCCTTATTTGCAGCAATGCTTCATTGCTTCCATCTGGCCCTGAAACTGTTACATTGACTGAACTGAGCAATGTATCTAAATCAAACCTTGTTGCTATGGTTAGATTGGTATTGTTAAATGTGAAAGTCTCATTTGAGCATGCCTTCTCTATTACTGGCGTAGCTATTGTCCCGGATGGCCTTGTTAATTTAACCTGTATTGAATCAGAGATGTTTATGCCCCTTCCAGAAGCAGAGTTGAAGGCTGTAGCTGTTAAAGTCAATATTCTTGGAGAGGAATTCACAACAATATACGAAACAGAGTAATTATTCAAGCTGTAATTGCTCATAAACAATTCATTTATATCAGTCAGGTTATTCACTTCTATTGTAATATTGTTGAAGTAATTTGTTCCAAATATAATCGAGACATTTATTGAAATGTTATTAGATGGCCTTACAATTGAATCTTCCAATGGAGCTGTTATGTTGATTAATCCAACTGTGTATTGCCTTGTCTCGCTTGAATTTGAGTTATTTGCATTATCATAACACCTTACTGAGATGTTGTTCGGCCCTCCCAGCAAGGTTACCTGGACAGATGTATTGCTGCCATTCACTGAGTAAGCAAGTGTGTATTCTACATTGTTGGCAACAGGATAACAGCTTAGATTTATATCCATGTTATCCTGCACAGTCCAGTTGAAAGTAACAAGGTCATTGCCGGCTGAGTTATTTATGGGAGTGGGTGACAATAAAGTTATTCCATAAGGAGCATGGAAATCAACTGTTATTATTCTCGTCTCCGTTGAGTTTGTGTGGTTTGCGGTATCATATGCTGTTGCATTAAAGGTGTATGTTCCTTCAACTAAATCTGTGAAATTGACAAAGTTAGGAGATGTGACGCTTATACTGTCATTCCTTATGCCAGTTGAGTTATGAAGGAATATTGTTATGTTCCTTAAGTTGGCATCAATGGAAGAGACATTTACAGCTATATAATTAACATTCACGAATGAGTTATTGGCTTTTGTTGGAGATGTAAAGTTTATAGTCGGATTTGTAATGTCAACTGTAACTGTTCTTGTTAAGGTAGCATTCATGTTGTTTGCTTTATCCAGTATAGTTGCGTTAATGTAATATACTCCATCAATTAAGTCAGTGTAATTTATATAATGCGGAGATGTACTCAAATTAGTCGAGTTTCTCAGGCCAGTGGAATTGTAAAGGTAAATTGTAATATTCCCGAAATTGGTGTCATTGCCAGTAACATTAACAGTAATGTAATTCCTAATTAGTATGCTTTGGTTGCTTTCTGTTATTGCCTCAAAGGCAATTGTCGGAATAACAGTATCTAAAGTAACTATCCTTGTCACAGTCCTGTTGGTTTTATTTGTGAAATCAAAGACAGTTGCATTTATGTAATAAACTCCATTAATCAAGTCAGTAAAGTTTGAGAACAATGGCGATACAGAAATATTTGTTTCATTCAGTTTATTGCTCGAGTTAAAGAAGTGTATTGAGATATTTTTCAAATTCGCATCAATAGAGCTTATATTCACAGCAATGTAATTCCTGCTGAGATAGCTGTAATTTGCTTCAGTTGGAGATATAAATGTTATTCCGGGTGTTGTCGTGTCAACAGTAACGATTCTTGTAACAGTAGAAGCTGTGTTGTTTGCCCTGTCTTTAGCTGTTGCATTGAAGTAATAAGTTCCATCTGGCAAGTTGGTAAAGTTAATGTAATTTGGCGATGTTGCTGAGAAGCTCTCATTTCTGTAGCCTGCGCTGTTAAATAGGTAAATTGTTACATTGGCAAGATTTGTGTCATTTGATGTAACGTTAATAACAATATAGTTGCTTGCGAGTATAGTGTTGTTTGGATTTGTAATAGACTCAAATGCTATTGTTGGATTAATTGAGTCAAGTGTTATTGTCCTTGCCTCAGTTGAGTTTTCATTGTTTGCCCTGTCAAGTATTGTTGCATTAATGTAATAAATTCCATTGATTAAATCTGTAAAGTTGACATAATTCACAGAAGAGCTTATGTTTGTTGCATTCATTAAGCCGGATGAATTTGACAGATATATTGTAATATTGCCGAAATTTGTATCACTCCCTGAAACATTGACAACAATATAGTTCCTTGTGAAGAAGCTTGCATTTCCGTCAGTCTGCGAGGCAAATGATATTGTTGGGATTGTCAAGTCAATTGTTATTGTTCTTGTTGCAGTTGAATTGCTCCTGTTCGCCATGTCAAAGGCAGTTGCATTAAAGCGGTAAATTCCTTCTATTAAGTTGGTGAAATTTACAAAGCTTGGTGAGGTTGCTATAAATGTCTGGTTCCTCAAGCCGGAAGAGTTGAAGAAGTAGATTGTTATATTGTCCATGCTGGAGTCTATTGAAGTAACATTCACTGAAATATCCTGTACATTTACAAAACTGTTGTTGCCTCTTGTTGGATAAACAAGATTAATTGTGGGTATTAGTGTGTCTACTCTAACAATTCTTGTCTCTGTAGCATTAATCGAGTTCCCTGTATCAATAGCTGTTGCGTTTATATAGTAAACATCATCACTCAATTCTGTGAAGTTTACATAGTTTGGAGAGGTTAGCGTTATTGTTAAGTTCCTTAATCCAGATGAATTGTAAAGGAATATTGTTATGTTCTTGAGGTTAGCATCAGATGCTGTGACATTTACTGCTATATTCGGTCTTGTAATTACGCTATTGTTTGGCTCAGAAGGAGAAACGAAGTTTATTGTTGGCGGAGCAATGTCCATTATAACTGTCCTTGTTTCTGTGGAATTGATGTTGTTAGCCTTATCCTTTGCAGTAGCATTGAAGTAATAAGTTCCTTCATTCAAGTTGCTGAAATTCACAAAGAACGGAGAGGCACTAATGTTTGTTGTGTTAAGCAAGTTCCTGCTTGAGTTAAAGAAATATATGGTTATGTTTGCAAAGTTAGTGTCAGTTGCAGTCACATTTACCAAAGTATAATTCCTTGAGAAAACGCTGTTATTGGTATCCGTGGGAAAGACAAACTGTATTGTGGGCAGGGTTGTATCTATTGTGACTGTCCTTGTGCCTGTTGAATTTATGTTATTGTTGCCATCCTTTGCCGTAGCATTGAAAGAGTAAATTCCATCAATTAAGTTCGTATAGTTTATGAAG
>JAGVYS010000030.1 GCA_018303125.1 Candidatus Woesearchaeota archaeon
AGGCATCAAGCAAGATTTGGGCATACCAAAAAATGAAACGATATGGGGAACAATAGTCAAGGCATTGCCTCTCTATTAATAGTTATGCAACACCGCAATATTAAACTATAATTTTTGAGATTCATAAATCTATTGTTTCGTTGATGTGTAGAGGCGGAATGCGATATAAAAGAAGGCATAGGGGCAAGCAATTTCCCAGAAGATAAATCAATGTATCTTGCCTTTCATTCTTTTGCTGCACATTCCAAGAAAGTACTTGTGTATTCTTGCATCCTGTGTTAATTCAGGATGGAATGTTGACATGAGCAGATTTCCCTGCCTTAGGAGCACAGGATTTTTCTTGTGGTATGCAAGAACCTCAACGCCCTTGCTTGTCCTTGATATTATGGGCGCCCTTATAAAAACAGAATGCAGCTTGCTCTTTTGAAATAGTATATCTGCCTCAAAGCTATCAAGCTGCCCCCCATAAGCATTCCTTGCCACTGATATGTCAGCAATGGCTAATCTTGGCTGTTTAGACCCTTCTATTTCCTTTGCCATAAGAATGACGCCTGCACATGTGCCATAGATGGGTATCCCTTGACTATGCTTGACCTTTATTTCCCTGTCAAGTCCATTCCTTGACATCAGCTTGCCTATGGTAGTTGATTCCCCTCCGGGGATTATCAGGCCATCTACCTTAGACATATCTTCGGGAGATTTTACCTCTATAGCAGAAACCCCTAGCTTCCTTAAAACTATCAAATGCTCCCTGAAATCTCCCTGCATGGCAAGAACGCCTATCCTCAAGGTTTACCACCCGCGGTGCTGAAGCCTTGTCTCAAGTTTCGATATCTCAAGGCCTTTCATAGCCTTGCCAAGACCTTCTGAAGCTTTGGCAATCAATTTTGCGTCTGAATAGTGGGTTGTTGCCTGGACTATTGCCATTGCTGTTTTCAGTGGAGAGGATGACTTGAATATGCCGGAGCCTACAAATATTCCGTCACAGCCAAGCTGCATCATAAGCGAGGCATCCGCGGGAGTTGCTATGCCTCCTGCTGCGAAATTAACAACTGGCAATTTCTGCATACTGGCGACTTTCCTTACCAGTTCTAATGGTACTCTTTCCTGCTTAGCGTAAAAAGACAATTGCTTTGAATCCATTTTCCTGAGAGAGGCTATGTCCTGCATCATTCTTCGCATATGCTTTACAGCTTCAACAACATTACCTGTCCCTGCTTCTCCCTTAGTCCTTATCATTGATGCCCCTTCGCTTATTCTCCTTAGGGCCTCGCCCAAATTAGTTGCGCCGCATACAAAAGGCACTTTGAAATTTCTCTTGTCAATGTGAAACTTATCATCTGCTGGTGTAAGGACCTCTGACTCGTCTATATAATCAACGCCTATTGCCTCAAGAACCTGTGCTTCTGCAAAGTGGCCTATCCTGCACTTTGCCATAACTGGTATTGTAACGGCCTTCATTATGCTTGAGATAAGCCCTGGATTGGACATCCTTGCCACGCCGCCTTCTTTCCTTATATCTGAAGGAACTCTTTCAAGAGCCATGACCGCAACTGCCCCTGCTTTCTCTGCTATCCTAGCCTGCTCAGCAGTCACGACGTCCATTATTACTCCTCCTTTAAGCATCTCTGCAAGCCCTTGTTTCAGCCTAGGAGTTGATTTTTTGTCTGGCATGATTTTGAAAATACTTTCAGATTTTTAAAGATATGGATGGCAATAGAGAAATATTTATAAAATTGCTAATGTCCCTTTGCTACTTAAGGGTTGATACACTAATGGCTACAGACAATATTGACATAAAGATTGCTAATTGCCTGGAGCTGCACCATCAGGAAGGAGATGTCCCATTAGATACCATAAGGAGATTTCTTGACTTTGCTCATGGACAGGATATATATGGCGAGATGGCCTACCATGTTTTAAGAAATGGAACATGGTCTGTCGGAATGCCTATACTTGAAGATAGTATTCTTGGCGATATTCGTGACGAATCCGAACAAGCTGGAGTACTGTTTGTAGCGGATCATTGGCTCGGCAGTGGATCACCTGACAATGCTTACATTACCTCTCCTGTTGAGCCTGAAAGAGAGACTATGGCGAGGTATTTTGCTGCAAGGGCAGAAGGGATGCATATCATAAGTGACAATGAGCATGGCTCAACTGCTGTTGTAGGCTCACCGAAAAAAAGGAATTTGGATAGATTTAAACCACCTATCCTATTTTCTAAAGGATTAGAATACTTTGGAGACACTATTGCAAGGGCAATAAATCATGCGCCAGATGCTGGAGTAATTTATGCCCCTGAAAGACTGGTATGCATAGACCTGCCTAACGGTGAAACTGATATAGTCTACAATATGGGGCAGGCGGTAGATGTAGCAAGAAATGCGCAAAATGTTTTAGACACTCGCTTGCATGGAAGAGTGAAGGTTATGGTTGACCTAAAGGCTGCATATTGGTCTGACCCAAGAGAGACAGTTGAGCGGGCATTCAATCTAATTCCAAAAGATTTGAGGTCATACCATTTCCATGTACAGTCCCCGAATATGGGGCCGCCCGGGTATAATGACAGGGGCGAATTTATGGGAGAAGGAGTCTATGATATGTCACGAGATATAGGATTTATTGTTGGGCTTGCAAGGCAAGGGCATCCTGTTGTGGTTTCTGTGGAGGCATTCCAGCCTTTTTTTGGTAATATAGGCGTAAGAAGCGTCGAAGAGCGCCAGGCATATCTAAAGAAAGGAAATGATTACCTTAAGGAATTGATTGCGAAGGCAAGGCAAAATTAAAGAAACATTTATAAAAATCTATAAATTTTTTACTACTCTAGAGTTGATAATTAAATGAGCAATACTACTCTTGTTAAGATTGTTAACTGCATTGAGCCATTTTATAATGGTGCAAAAGATTGGGATTCCCCTGAAGAGACTATAGAAAGATTTCTTGCATTTGCTAAAGATAGTACTGTGGAGGGTATGATGGATTTCAGTGTCCTAAGGCATGGTGAGTGGTCTTTAGGAGAGCCTTTACTTAAAGAGGGCTTACTTGATTTCATTCGTGATAAATCAGGAGATGCAGGAGTGCTGTGGGTTGGAGACAGTGGCCTAGGCAAAGAAGCGCCTAAAAGAGCTTACATTACATCCTCTAATGACTCTGCAAGGGATATTATGGCAAAGTATTTTGCTGCAAGGGCAGAAGCACTTTTCCATATAAGGGGAAATGCACCTAACGGAATTGCTGTTGTCGATTCGCCAATGAGAAGGAATTTACTGAATCTTTCTTCCGTAGATTTAGACATGGGATTAGGATACTTTGCAGACACTATTGCAAGGGCAATAAAATATGCACCAGATGCTGGAGTAATTTATACACCGAAAATATTAACTCGCAGAAATCTGTTTGAGGGTGCGACAGATATAGTGTATACTACTGAACAGGCTGTGGCTGTAGTAAATGAGTCTATATATAAGCTGGGTAATTTTTATTCTGAAAAACCGTTACTTCGGGTAATGGGTAGATTATTAACAAAAGTGTATGAATTTTTTTCTGGTAATCATCATCAGGAAAGAGTAAATGCCAGTGTTAACTCTTCTGCTGCGTATTGGTCAGAACCAAGCGAGACTGTTGAGCAGGCATTCAATCAAATTCCAGAAGGATTGCGGTCATACTTATTCCATGTACAATCACCCGTTGGTGGACCGCCCGGGCATAATAACAGAGGCGAATTTAAGGGAGATGGATTCTATGATATGTCACGAGATGTAGGATTCATTGTCGGGCTTGCAAGGCAGGGGCATCCTGTTCAGATTTGCGCGGATACTTCACCTGAATATTTCAATAAGAGAGGCATAAGAACAACAGAAGAGCGCCTGAAACAGATTGGTAATGGAAATAATTATCTTAAAGAATTGCTTGAAACTGTAAAATGATTATTTCTTGCAGATGAACATGCAATGGTCAAGCTCGAATGGGTCTAGTGTCCTGTAATCTATTATCGTCAGCTTCTTCTCTATCTCTGACCTGACCTGCTGGAAAATCACCTTTGGGTTTTTCGTGACATCAATTGAGCGGGATTTAACTGCGAAAAGCGCATAGCCTCCTTTCTTGAGGAAAATATCAACATTCTTAAGGAATATTTCTGGCTGGTTCCTCTGCGCAATGTCCTGGTAGAGTATGTCGACCTGGCATACCTTGTCTACATAATCCAGAGGCTTGTTTGCATCCTCAAGCAAGGCAGTTATATTTTTCCTCTTCTCGCAGAGGAAGATGAAATCCCTCAATACTCTTGGTGAGGAATCAAGACCGAATACAAATCCTTCTGCCCCTACCAAATCTGAGACGTGGCTTACTGTTGTGCCTGTGGAGCAGCCAAGGTATAGCACAATATCGTTTTTCCTTATGCCTATGTTCGGAGAGCCCTTCAATATGGCTGCAGCCAGCTTGCTCTTCCTTGGGTCCCACTGCCTGAACTCGTCCTGGCCTTTACTGACAAGCTTCTCGGCATATACCTTCATGCCTGGAACAAGGTTTTTTGTATAAAGCTCCCTTCTCTTCCCGTTCCTTTCCTCATACACGCCAAATATGCTTGACTCAATCATGCTTGCCTCTGAAATAATCAATTTTCACTGCTTTGGATATCCTTGCTGCGAGCTGCCTAGCTAATTTTCCCCTTTCTTTCTGCGGGGCAGAGCATATGGACTGGTGCTCGGATATGAAGCCATGCCTAGGTGGCCTTGAGCCTGTGCGCATGTGCCTGAAAAGGGCCTTTTCCGCACCTAGAAGCTGAATAGTGGAAGAGGGAATGAAGGCAAGCTTCTTGAGAGAGCCTGTATGCTCTATCAGCCTTGCTGACAAGGAAACTCCTGCAACGCCAAGAAGGTTCGGGCAATAAGATTTCATGATATTTTCCGCATATTCCCTTGTTGATTCCTTTGTTGCATTTATCCTGACTATGGCAGACGCAAGGACATTTATGGCATCGAGATCAGTCTTTCCCAGGTCAGCACCCATTGTGTTTTTTGCACCAATCTCCTTCAAAAGCTCTTCCCTGCTTTTTGCGCTTACCAGCTCTGAAAACTTGCTGTTGCTTGATATTGATTCGGAAAACTCAGGATTATAGAGGGAATACCACTCCCTAAGCCTTTTGGAGAGCAGATTGGAAACTTTCTCCATTTCCTGCATGGCATTCATTGACTGCGAAATAAGGTTGTCCTGATTTACTGAAAGCCTTATCTTCTCCTTGGAGATTGCTAAGTTCTTCTCCCTGAAAGCGCTGAGGTATTCCTTGCCCCTGAACAGGCTCAAGACGATTTTTGCATCTGCATGTTCAACTGCCTTGTACTTTGCGCGCAATGCCACTGCATCAGATGACTTATCAATTATCCTATTCCCACTATCAATAACAAAATTCCCCGCTATATTTGAAAATATGTAATTGGCCATAATGAAGGAGAAGAATAATCCTGTTTTGTTTTTAAATATATAGCAGGAAAAGATTAATATAGTAAGATACGGGATTTATTATAGTGGCATTCATATACATAACATGCAAGGGCAACAAAGAAGCAAAAAATATATCGAGAAAGCTTCTTGAAAAGAAGCTTGTGGCATGCGCCAGCACATTTCCAATCGAGTCTTCTTACTGGTGGAAAGGCAAGATAGAGAATAGCAGAGAATATGCAATACTGGCCAAGACAAAGAAATGGGTGTTCAGGGAAATCGAGAAGGAAGTAAAAAAGTGGCATTCCTATGAGATACCATGCATCTCCATGATAAATTCAACTGATATAAAGGATTACTCTAGATGGGCAGAGGGAGAGATTAAGAATGTCAGGAAATAAAATAGACATCAATAGGCTAAGGCAAATCCTGTCCGTATTTGCAGAAGAGGGGCATTACTTCATTCTTCACAGCCTAAAGCTAAAGAAGTTTCTGCCTATCGGGAAGAGGCTGATTAGGAAAAACGGCAATGACAGGCACGAAGTAAAGCTCAGGAAGGCCCTTGAAAAGCTTGGACCGACATTCATAAAGTTAGGGCAGATGCTCAGCGTCAGGCCTGATTTAGTGCCAAAAGCTTACATACATGAGCTAGAGAAGCTCCAGGACAGCGTCAAGCCTTTCCCTTTTTCAGATGCAAAAAAGATAGTTGAATCAGGGACAGGGAAGAAAATCAGCGAGACGTTCAGCAGCTTTGAAAAAAAACCAATTGCCTCTGCCTCAATATCACAAGTGCATAAGGCAGTTCTCAAGGACGGCTCACAAGTAGCTGTCAAGGTCAAGAGGCCTCAAATCGAGACAATAATAGAGAAGGACTTGAGGATAATGCGTTTTGTTGCCGAAATCATAGACACCCATATGAAGCAGGCAAGAAAATACAAGCCAAAATCAATAGTTGATGAATTCTCCGACTGGACAAGAAGGGAGATTGATTTCAATATAGAGGCTGACAACATAAACAGGTTTTATGAGAATTTCTCACAGAGCAAAACAACAAAGATACCAAAAGTATACGAGGCCGGAAAAGATTTCATAATAATGGAGTATATTGACGGAATAGAGCTGCACAAGGCCAAACTTGAAAAGGATGACATGAAGGAAGCGATAAGCAACGGCTTCTACTCAATACTTGAGCAGGTATTCGTATACGGATTGTTTCATGCTGATCCTCATCCTTCCAACATACTTGTCATGAAAGACAACAAGATAGGCTTTGTGGATTTCGGGATTACCGGAAGATTTGATGATGAACTAAGAAGCAAGGCAATAGAACTATTCATGGGAATCAGCGAGTGTGAACCTGATAAAGTAGTAGACACACTCCTAGAGCTGGGAGAGGCAAATGAGGAAACAGACATAAGAGTATTCAGGGACAGGGTAGAGGAAATAATATACCCGTTGAAAAATGGCACCCTGAAAAACGTAAAGATGAGCAGGATGCTTGAGGAAGTCCTTGACCTTGCCCTTGACTTCGGAGTAAAAATGCCAAGGGAATTCGTTTTGTTTGGCAAGGCAATAGTCACGATAGAGGGCATAGGATTGATGTATTATCCTGATTTCAGGTTCACGGAGATGGCAATGCCTTTCATGGAAAAGATGGTTGAGAAAAAATATGAGCCAGGAAATATGCTTGTATCAGGGCTAAGGAATTTAGTGAGCCTGAGAAGGACACTGGAAAAACTGCCAAAGCAGACATCCAGGGTATTGGACAACCTAGAAAAGGGAAGGATAAAGATTGAGATGAAGGACAAAGATGTAGAGCGGCTTTCTTTTGAACTTGACAAATCAAGCAACAGGGTCAGCTATGGAATGATAATAGCCGCCCTGCTAGTATCAGGAAGCCTTCTCGTAAGCTTCGGAAAGCCTGTTATATGGAACATATCGCTTATTAGCACGATATTATTCTCATTCGCTGCATTTCTTGGCATAATACTTATTATCTCTATATTCAATGAAGGAGGGAGACAAAATGAGAAGTAGCATAAAAAGAGCTGCCTTGATAGGCATAGGCGCAGCAACGATGGCTGGGAAAAAAGTCAGGAAAGCCTTAGGCAAGGCAGGAGTTACCAAAAAAAGAATTTTGAAGGTGGCAAAGAAAGAATATAAGAGAGCAGGCAGGATTCTGGAAAAGGCCGGAAAAAAGAGGATAAACTCAATAAAAAGCAGGGTTATGAAAAAAGGCAAGAGTGCTGCAAAAAAGGCATATAATAAGCTTAGAAAAGTAAGAAATGAGCTTGTAAGAAGAAGCCTTAGAGCTAAGATATAACTGTCCCAATGAATTTATTGCCATCAAGCAAGGCCTTAAGGTTGCTTATGTTGCTCCCTATTATTGCTGCCTTAAGCCCCAGCTTCTCTGCTTTAATGGCTGCAATAGGGTCGAAAGGCATGTTTAGGCCTGGAGACCACTTGTCGCCTATAATTTTCCTTAGCCCTGACCATTTCAGCTCCTTTAGAGGCTCTGCAGCCTTATTCTTTGCAGGGTCTGAATTATATACGTAATTGACGTTACTCATGTTGATTATAGTGCTTATCCTGAATTTCTTTGCCAGAAGAACTGCATCATAGTCTGTTGACCTTCCGGGTTTCCAGCCTGACGCAACAAGAACCTTTCTTTTCCATGCAATATCCTTGGTTGGATCGGACACTATGCCTTCTTCTGCTTCTTCGCCCAATATGCTTCTCAGCAGAAAAGCATTCAATTTTGTTGCATATATGCCTATCCAGTCAAGCATATCATCCTTGCTTCCAATGATAGAACGCAAGGCATCCTGATATGCCCTTGCTGTTTTGCCCCCTCCGCATATTATTATGAACCTCTCTTCCCTGGAGAGTATGAATGAGCTAAATTTCCTGAGAAAAGCTATTTCTATGCCATCAGGCACAATAAGTGAACCGCCGAGGGAGATAACTGCATTTTTCATGATCCCATGCCTATGAACGCAACGCCGACCAATATAAGCGCGATGCCCAGCCATTTTGTCCTGTTCATCTTCTCATTGAGGAACTTCATGGATATAAGGCTTACCCAGACATATGTAAGGGCAACAAGCGGATAGAGCAATGATAAATCACCACCCTTAAGCGCAGGTATGAAAATAACAGTCGCTACCGCATAAAAGGATATGCCTAAAATCAGGTTTTTGTTCCTGATTATTTTCATTGGGTGAAAACTGATGCCTGATGAGGCCTTCTTCAGAAACAATGGACCAAATGAACCAAAGGCTGTTGCGAGGATAACAAGCCCGATTGCCCAGAGTTCTGTTTTCATAATGCAGTGCCTTCCAGCCCCTTTGTATGCTTGCTGCCTATGCCAACAAAAATAACCCCTAAAAATATAGTCAATATGCCCAGCCACCTAAGAATGCTGAGGGCCTCTTGGAAGATAAATATTGACAATACTCCCACCCAGATGTAGCTTGTTGCGATAATGGGGTATAATGCAGAGAGCTCCCCTCCCTTGAATGCTGTGATCATCATGACAGAAGCTGTGGCGTAAATCGCCAGGCCAATGAAAAGATGATAATTGGTAAGTATCCCTATAATATTAAATTCTAATTTCTGCGCCCCTAATTTATAGAATATCTGTGCAGTAGATGTGAATATGGTTGTCATCACCATAAGGGCTATTGCCCAATTTTTAGTTTTCATTTTTCAGCGTTATTTCCAGGAGAGATGCATAGGCTGGCCTTGTTATGAACACCCCGATAGATGCGCCTATCATGCTTGTTATGGCAAATCCCTTAAGCAACCCTGCGCCTGCAAAGAAAAGAGGCACCATTGCGACTATTGTTGTTGCATATGCTGTAAAAATTATGAAGAGTGCCCTTTTGAGCCTTGCCTTCCAGTTTGAATCTTCGGTTGCCTTTCCAAGCGTCTCATCAGTAATAACTATCTGATGGTCAACTCCGGTTCCTATTGCTATTATTATTCCTGCAATTGCTGCAAGGTCCAGGTTCCATCCTATAACAGATGCTATCCCGAGGACAATTATTAGCTCACAAATCATGGTTGTTACGATTAACATGGACACCTTAATCTTCCTGTAGCGTATAAAGATAACAGCAGCAACTGAAAGCAGTGCAAAGATTCCGACAAGAAGCGCGTTTCGTATGAACTCTCCGCCCAGTATAGGAGAGATGGTATCGGTCTTAACAAGCTCTATTTCAACAGGCAGCGAGCCTGTAATGAGAAGTGTCTGCATTGACTTCATTTCCTTCAGTGCATTAACAACGGCTTCTTCCCTTGAGGAGCCTGTGCCTGTGCCTGAAATCTCTATCCCTGTAACGGCCCTTCCCTTAAGGTCAGCACCGATACTTAGCTGGTTGACTTCTTTCCCGTCAAGGAAAAGCATAAGCTTTTCTTCCAAATATTGCCTGTTGTCCAATGTTATGACCTTAAGATTTTTTGTCAGTTCGGCTTGGCTGTTCGCTGCCTCCTGTGAAAGAGTTATAGAAAACCTAAACCCACACATCCATCCATCTGAAAGCTGCTGGCATCCTTGTCTTGGGTCGATGCCTGCGCATTCCGGCGACCTGCATACTGATGTTATGTCATTGCCTCCTGTAAATGCCGTAAGGTTGGATATCTTTGCCTCGAATTTGCCCTGGCTTGCAAGAAGATTCTTTACTTCCTCCTCTGTTGCCCCGGCAATCTCCACAACTATGTACTGGTTGCCTGTACCAAGAGGTGGAGGAAGGTCATTTGATTCCCTAACTATCAAATCAGAAAGGCCGTATACGTTAAGCCTCTGTTTCATGCTGTCTATTAGCATGGACATATCCTGACTGCTTATTTTCTCCTTTGGCTGTAGAAGAACTCTTGTGCCTCCCTCGAGGTCAAGCCCTTTCCTAAGGTTTGATGTAGGGGCATCATAAACTGTCAGGCCTAACGCTGAGCTGTCAGATGAAACATAATAAACATCCTTATTTGTCTGGATGTTTATGGTTATGTTCGGCTCTAATGACGAAATGACGCTGAAATAATCCTCGATTCCAGAGATAGGAATGTTGTTTATTGACTTTATGACCTCCCTGCTCATAGGAGATGCTGCCGGATTTGGATTCTGGATTCCTGCCAAAGATACAGAGCTGTTCTGCAGGACGTTCCTAATAGCCACGCCATCCCTTGTGAAGCTCGGGCTGATGGATACAACGGCAAATAATACGAAGAGTAGCAGGATTACTACCCTTACATTTGTAAATATTTTTTTAATTATCATTTTTCTTGGTTACATGCCACAATAACAGGCCAGCATTCTGCAGCCATGTGAATAGTATATCGCTGATTAAGCCAATGAATACAACAAGCATGATTTCCTTTATGATTTCTGACTCGGATAACAGCAGAGCAACTCCAGATACTGTTAGTGTTGTTAAAACCATTGTCATGCCTGTCCTGAAAGATGAAAGCAAGGGTTCTTCGACAGATGGAGTCTTTCTCTTAAGCAGATTGGTTGTAAGCATTATGTTTTCATCTATGGAATAGCCTATAAGCATGAGAAGGGCAGCTATGCCTCCTGTACCTATGGGGATTTTCATAAAGTCAAGGACAGCAATAGTGACAACTATATCTGAAAATGCACATAGTATTACAGCAATGCTTGGCACAAATGTCCTGAAAGTAATGAATACCACTATTCCCATAAAAATGAATGCAACTACCATCGCCCTTATCATCTGCGTAAAGAAGCTGTTACCAAGAGAACTGCCCATTACCTCAAGGGAATAGTCATTCTTTGTTATTGATTTTCCTGTGGCAGCGGATATTGCTGAAAGGACTTTTTCAAGCCTGTCCTGGTCCAAATCCTCTATGTCTGATTCTATCAGCACGCCCTTATTCGCTCCTGCACCTTTAATTGACCTGACAGAAACCCTATATGGCAAAAATTCATTTGAGACTGCACCCTCTACAGAAGATAGGTCAATGCCTTCGGCAATTATTGTAAGGGCTACTCCTCCTTTAAGCGAAATATCCTTATATATGAAATCGCCGTCTGAACTAATCTTCATGCCTATAATAAATATTGAAAGCACCAAAATAATAGAAGGGATGATAATCAATTTTTTGTAGTGCTTCAGATAGACAGACATGAGCTTGTTTGCCATTAATCTGAAGGTTAAGAGACAATTTTTAAACCTTTGCCTGGGCTTTTGCAGAAAGGTACATATTAAGTGTCAGAAATGGGCTGTGTCAGGAAAATTATTTAAGAATGCAGGATACCCATACCAGAATGAAAATAAGCAAGAGTGCTGTAACCTACATATTATTTGCCATTCTGGCTTTTTTCATGCTTCAGCTTGCATTGGGTGAGACTTTTACATCTCTCCTTCTGCTTAACTCTGAAAAGGTGCTAA
This sequence comes from Candidatus Woesearchaeota archaeon, assembly GCA_018303125.1. Classification (GTDB taxonomy): domain Archaea; phylum Nanobdellota; class Nanobdellia; order Woesearchaeales; family WJIZ01; genus JAGVYS01. The sequence continues at coordinate 11,850 of JAGVYS010000030.1, forward strand.
CTTGGCCATGGATACTCCTTACACATATGTTCCTTCATGGGAGCCTAAACCACCTCCTTTTCAATGCTTACGGAATTTTCCTTTTCGGGACAATACTTGAAGAAAGAATTGGGTCAAAGAGGCTTTTGCTTATATACATAGTTTCCGGAATAATCGCAGGATTTTTCTCAAGCTTTTTTTACCATTACTCGCTTGGTGCCAGTGCCGGACTTATGGCACTAATCGGAGTGCTTATAGTCCTCATGCCTAATCTGCAACTGCTGCTTTTTTTCTTTGTGCCGATGCCTTTGTGGATGGCTGGCATCATATGGGCAGCAATAGATGTTTTCGGGATACTGTTCCCTGGGGGAGTTGCCAATATTGCTCACCTAATCGGCCTCGGGATAGGAATAGCATATGGTTTATACCTTAAAGGAAAGAAGAATGAATACATGAAGAGATTCGCAGCAAAGAGCCACCTGGATAAGGGCGACATTGAGGATTACATAAAGACAGGGAGAATTTAAAGCATGACTGACCTTATAATATGTGCATCATCTGGAAAGGGAACAATTGCGCATGTAAGGAAAGTCATTGAGGGAGAAAAATGGGAGAGAGTATACATAATAACAACTCCTGAGTTCAGGGAAGAGGCAAAAAGCCTTGGCAATGCTGAAATCATAACAATAGACAATACAAAGATGCTTTCTGAAATGATTAAAGACATGCAGGCCCAGCTAAAGGACAAGGTAAGGATAGAAACTGCAGTCAACATAATATCCGGGGAGGGAAAAGAGCATATGGCCCTTTTAAGCGCCCTATTGAGACTCGGTGTAGGGATAAGATTTGTTGCATTCACCAAAGAAGGAATTCGGGAAATCTAGATTTTTGTGCCAATATAAACATGAAAACCAGACTTTCTTGCAAGTGTCTCCACATTTCCGAATATCCGGGATATGTGATTCGAAAGCTCCTTGCCTCCTTTTGAATGCCTGGCTACCATCTGGAAAGTGCCATTATTTTCTAAATGAAAATAAGATTTATTTATTATATCAAAGCATATATCCCTTCCTGCATGAATTGGCGGGTTTGAGAGAATTATGTCAAACATTCCAGGAACGTGCTCAAAAAGATTTCCCTGGAATATGTCTGCTTTTACGCCATTGATGCCTATGTTTTCCTTTGCCAACCTTACTGCACGCTCATTTAGGTCAGAAAGCACTATTTTGCATCCTGGATTGAGGAAAGCTATTGCTATGCCTATAGCTCCATATCCGCAGCCAATATCAAGTATCCTTGAATTTTTGGCTATGCGGGCCTTATTAATAAGTATATCCGAAGCAATGTCTACTTTTGATTTTGAGAAAACAGATGAAGATGTCCTGAATATGAAATCATGTCCCTTGCACCTATATCTGATGACTTCTTTCTTTTCTGCTGACTTTGGATTTTCTGAAAAGTAATGCTCCATAATGCCCACTATGATCTTCAGATTATGCCAAGAATGTCAAAAAGCATCCTGTCAGTAGCCCTGAAAATCTCCTTATCGTTGCCTGAAATGATAGCACAATTGCCATCATAAACAACACTTGTTGCATTCTCAGATAGGAAGTAGATAACCGGGGCAGGAGTGGAATCGCAGTCGACTATGGGCCTTTCATGGCATGCGTCTGTTGTGTTCTTTGAGCATGCTCCCACCACATTCTTGCCAAAGGCGTTGATAAGCACTCCATTTGTCTCCCCTATTGAGCCTGCTATATATTGCAAATCTTCATCAAGAGGATCGAATGTCATGAAGAAAGACTGATAGGAGTTAAAGATAGTGCCATTAAACTTGCCATCGGGTATTATCTCTGCTACTTCCCTTGGCCCGTAATGGAAAGGAATGCTGAATACTTTCCCGAGGTCTGGAGCAGCTATAAGCCCATACCAAAGACCGTCATAAAAAACAAAGCTGTGGCCATTATACAAGTATCCTTCATTTTTGTCAAGCTTGTCATTAACGTTCTTCTGATGCAGTTCATCCAATGAGAGGGGTTTTGAAATGAAAAGATTGGGCAAAAGGAAAATTGAAATACCTAAAACAAGCACTATTACAAGCGCATAGAAAAGTATGCGGTCTTTCTTTCCTGGCTCCCCTATTACTGTATCCTCGCTCATGTTAACCCCAAAAACCTGTATATAAGAGCATCAGTATAAGGCAAGAAGCTATAGGAATTATCAGACTCAATGATAATGCAGTTGCCTTCCTTCCTTATGCCTGTT
>JAGVYS010000031.1 GCA_018303125.1 Candidatus Woesearchaeota archaeon
TGGATTACCCATTTGCCATCGTCGCTCTTTGAGATGCTCGCCTCTATTATCGGCATCCTGTTGAGCTGCTCCAGCTTTGTTGCGCTTAGCTCTTCCATATGTTTTCCTCCATGCCATATAGGCATGAAATTCTAAGCGGGCTTCAGGTTAATATAAGGTGGTTCAGAAAGGTGGAAGGAATGTAGGAAAAAGCCTAGCTAGAACTGAGCAATTGGCAAAATAGAATATTGGGGAAATATTTTTAAACTATGAATATTCAGATAAAGTATGTTCTAAGATATGGTTAGTGTTCTCCAAAGTGTCACTTTTTCATAAACTCTCCGCGGGGGCACTTTTCCAGAAAAAATATGCATTTGCTCTTTCTTTTCCGAATAAAAATTATATACTATCAGGCATATTTTGCCATAATGAGCCTTAAGAAATTTCTGAAAGAAGGGAATCTATGGCAAGAGGACTGCCCTGGAGTGCCGCAAACTGGAATTATTCTCGCAAGAGCCTTCATAAAGCAAAATTCCCATTTAGGAGCAAAACTCCAGAAAAGGATAGCTATCCTTGTAAAGAATGATTACCTATGGGAGATAACCTCCATAGATGAGAAAAAGGGCATTTTTGAAGCATTGCATAAGAAAGGGCTTCCATTTCTAGAGAAAATGATATTGGAATGGGTAGCCCAGATGAAAAAATGCGAAAGCAGATTTTCCAGATTAGAATCTATGGAAGAAATGCCAGGAAGAAATTTAGCTGAAGAATACAAAAAGTTCCTAGATGATGCAAGCGATTTATGGTCATATCCTATAATGTGCGAGGGATTTGACTATTTCACAACCAATGAGGTTATACCTTTGGTTTCAGCAAAGCTTAATGTAAATAAAAATGAGGCCAGAGAGATAGCCATTGCGATGTCAAGACCAGGTGAAAAAAGCTATATGGAGATTGAGAGGCTTTCTCTCCTGAAAATTTCACTTCTAAAGTCTGGCTTTGATATTGCGCTGGAGAAGCATGCGAAAGAATACTTCTGGATAAGGAATAATTACCTTAAATCCTGTGTTATGGGGAAAGTGGATTTTCTAGCAGAGGTTAAAGAGATAAGAAAGATGCCGAGAGAAGAAGTGCTAAAAATGGCGATGAGCATAGAAAGCTATGAGGCAGGGGCTGAAAGGGAAAAATCAGAAATTATTGAAAAGTATTGCATAGGGAAAGAGCTTTTGGCTCTTTTCAGAATGCTGGAGAGAGCATCATGGTGGATAGATAGGAGAAAGGCAATGATGCTAAGGCTGTTCCATTACCTTTTTGCCATGCTTGACGAAGCAGGGAGAAGAGGAGGATATGATGAAAAACTAATAAGATATGCGCACCCGAGCGAGGTATACAGCATCCTTAATGGCAGAAAAGTACAAAATTCATTGCTTGAAAAAAGAAGGCAAGGATTTGCTTATATGCTTGATGCTGATTTTAATGAGGAGTTTATAGCAGGGAAAGAGGCAAATGAACTAATAGGCTCATATCTGGGAACGTTAATAGGAAAGGAGATAAAGGGAATAACTGCATCAGGGAAGGGAACAATATCAGGCAGGGCAAGCATTGTGCTGGACATAGCAAAGGACAGATTCCGAAAGGGGGACATACTGGTAACGTCAATGACAAGACCTGAGTTCCTGCCGCTGATGAGAAAAGCAAAGGCAATTGTGGCTGATGAGGGTGGCTTGACATGCCATGCTGCTATAGTAGCAAGAGAATTGAGGATACCATGCATAATTGGGACAAGGACAGCTGTGAGGAACCTCAAAACAGGAGATAACATAACTATGGATTTGGAAACTGGAAGGATAAGAAAAGATGATTGACACTAAAAAAGAGCTTTTCAAATGGGGACCAATAGATGGAATGCCCATATACATAGACCCATTTGCAAAGAGCTTTGCGCCTTTTTTTGCCTATTCTGGAATTGCCTGGCCTGAGCTGGCAGGATGCCTCCTATCAGGAAAGATAACCTTTGTGGCTGATTATGCCTCATTAAGGGAAAAAGGGAAGGAGCTTCTGGAAAAATACAGGAAAACATCGGGAAAAGAGCATGGGAAATGGCTCAATGCTGCTAAAAATTTAACTCCATTCATAAAAAAATTTGGAAACAAATTAGATAAAACTGAGTTGGTAAAGGCTGCATATTCCTGGGATCTGGCATACACAGACTTCTGGATAAAGGGCTTTTTGCCTGAGCTGGCAAGCTGGGGCGCGGAAAACATCCTGACTGAGCTGTTAAAAGGAAATGAAAATTTTGCTGAGATATTTGAAAGCATAGCTGCTCCTGAAAAGCTTTCTTTTTTCCAGGCTGAAGAGCTGGAACTGATGAAAATAGCCATGATGAAGGATAAGGCAGAGGCTGTAAAAGAACACCAGAGGAAGTATTTCTGGATGGAGAACAGCTATGGCTCAACGAAAGTTGTGAAAATATCCAATTTTCTCAGAAGGATTGGAGAGATAAATGTTTCAGATGCGAAAATAAGAGCCAGAGAGATATCGCTCTACTCAGGTAAAATGAGGGCAAGGAGTAAAAGCTGCATCGAAAAATACTGCCTTAACGAAGAGATTGTATCAATTTCTGGAATACTAAGAGAGTTTGTCTCATGGCAGGATGAGAGAAAGAAATTCATATTTATGTCGAATCATGCCATAACAAGGATACTGGAAAATGCAAGCTTATGCACATCTGTCCCTTTTGATGAGCTTTTATTTTATACAATGCCAGAGGTAATAGAGTTGCTCAAAGCAGGGAAGAGGATTAATTTACACAACAGAAAAGAAGCCTTCTGCATGTACTACCATGGCCATGGAAGATTGGAATACATTTCAGGAAAGAAAGCATTTTCAGTTATAGCTCCTTTAATTTCTTCCAGAATAGATAAGAGCGAATTGAGAGGCATGGTTGTAAGCAGGCCAGATGCAGGGATTGTAAGCGGAAAAGCAAGGATATTATCTTCACCAAATGAGATAGCCAGAATGAAAGAAGGTGAGATTCTTGTAACTGCAATGACCTCTCCAGACTTCATAAATGCCATGAGAAAAGCAAAAGCAATCGTTACAGATGAAGGAGGCATGACATCACATGCTGCCATAATATCCAGGGAGTTGGGCATACCATGCATCGTTGGCACAAAGCATGCGACAAAATCATTGAAAGACGGCCAGAGCATAACACTTGACACAAAGAAGGGCACAGTAAAATGAGGATAAATGGGCTTCTGAAGAAGAGCTGGTACATCCAGGGCATAAATGCTGCTCCGGCTTACCTTGCTGCTGGCCCTGTTTCAGGCATCTATGGCTGCAAAGATACCCTTGGCTATGGGTACAGCAGTTTCATAATGCATGCGAAGAAAGAATACATTGACCTCTATTACAGTAAAGATGACCTGTATTTCATGCATCGTGAATTTATGAAGAGCTACAGGAAAGACAAAAAATACCTGGAGTGGCTATGGAGGAAAAGTGAGGTGCAGAAAAAGCCATTGATGTCATTTGCAATACCTTCACTGAAGGAATTGTCGGATGAAGAGCTTATTGCCTCATATAAAGAGGCTATTGCTAAATTCTATTCCTGCTTTGGCGCTTCCCATCTTGTAGAGGCAATTTCACTTGTTTCAGATTCAATAATAAAAGACAGCCTCCTTAATGAACTTGAGAGGAAGTCAAAGGCTGACCAATTTACTTATTTCTTGAATATCCTAATGCAGCCAACCATGGAGTTCTTCATATCTTCCTTCCAGAGAAGCCTCCTGGAAGTAAAGCAGAAAAAGAAAAGAATTGAGGAACACCTTAAGGAATTTTTCTGGATTAAATCTGACTGGAGCAGCGGAACAACATACACAAAGAAAATGGCCCTTGAAGACATAAAAGAAGCTGGAAAGAATACATTTACTGAAAGGCAGCTGGCAATAAATAAGAGCGCAAAGCTGAAAGCTTACAAAGAGCTATGCCTTTCCAAAGAACTGAGAAATCTTTTTGAGATACTTGATTTTGTATCATACTGGCAGGATTCCAGGAAAACAGTTATGCTGACTGGATGCTGGCTAATTGAGAAATATTCAGAGGAGATTTCAACCAGGGCTAAAATCAAGCCAGTGCTACTGAAATACATGCTTCCTGATGAGATAAATTCTATCGCCTCTATAAACAAGAGGATTCTAGAGCAGCGTAGAAATGGCTCTCTTTACCTCTACTCTGGAAAGGTGAGGAAGATTCTAACAGGTGAAAAGTATATAATATTCATGAAGCAGCTTTCAAAGCATGAAAATTCCAACATAGTAAGGGAGATAACAGGAATATGTGCATCAATCGGTAAAGCCATAGGAAGGGTAAACATATGCCTAAAAAAAGAAGACATAGTGCTTGTAAAGGAAGGAGATATATTAGTGACAACAATGACAAGGCCTGAGTTCCTGCCTGCAATGAGAAAGGCAAGGGCAATAGTTACAGATGAAGGTGGCCTGACATGCCATGCTGCCATAATTTCAAGGGAGCTTGGCAAGCCTTGCATAATCGCAACCAGAAACGCCACAAAACTGTTAAAGAATGGCCAGGTAGTTGAGGTCAACGCCAACCATAATATGGTGAGGGTGCTATGATAAGGTTCCTGTCAGGCATAAAAAAAGGAGACAGCATAATAGCTGGTGGCAAGGGCTGTAACCTGGGAGAGATGTACGGCAGATTCAACGTGCCGAATGGCTTTGTTGTTACAACAAAAGCATATTCTAACTTTGTTGAGATAAGGGAGCTTGAAAAGGAGATGGCCGAACAGCTCGAGAGCCTTGATGCCGGAAACCATGAAAAACTGGAAAAGGTGTCAAAGGAGTTGAAGAAGCTGATTCTTGATGAGAAGATGTATGAGGAGCTTGAAAAGGAGATAAGGAATGCGCTCGGCAAGCTAAGTGGAGAGATGTTTGCGGTAAGGAGCTCTGCCACTGCAGAAGACATGCTTACAGCTTCTTTCGCAGGGCAGCAGGATACATTCCTCAATGTAAGGAAAAAAGATGTGTCTGATGCAGTGAAGAAATGCTGGGCAAGCCTTTTCAATCCCAGAGCTATATATTACAGAAACGAGAAAGGGATAGCGCATGATGTGAAGATGGCAGTTGTAGTGCAGGAAATGGTTAATGCTGACTTTGCTGGCGTAATGTTCACCATTGACCCAATAAGAAAAAAATACATCCTCATAGAGGCAGTGCATGGATTAGGTGAGAAGCTTGTTTCTGGAGAGGTTACACCAAGCAGCTATATGTTCGATAGAAATAGCTTAAAGATAGCTGAAAAAACAATAAACTATGAGATAAATGAAAAAATACTGAATGAAATAGCTGCAATAGGCCTGAAAATAGAGAAGCACTTCAACAAGCCGCAGGACATAGAGTTTGCAGTTTCCCAAGGAAAGATATTCATTCTTCAGTCAAGAGCCATAACAACATTGTGAGCATTCTTTAGTAGTAAAAAAGGTAATATTTAAATAGGGCAATATAACTCTAAACTGCATGAATAGGAGGGGAGAAGGCATAACAATAGGCGCAATATTTTTAATACTCATTATCATATTGTTCTTAGGTTGGCTAGTTAATGAGGGCTGGAAGGAATGCAGGGCAGATTCAGACTGCAAGAGCAACCAGTACTGCAGTTCCAAGTTTGATTGTAGGGACATACCGGTTATGGAGAAGGCGTCCCCTGGAAGCTCATCTTTGGTAGGACCTGCAGCGATAGTGGGCTTTTCCCTCGTAGCAGCAGCATTAATCATGAAATGGGAAACATTGTTCGGGAAGAAGAAAAAAGAGAAGCATAAGGAGCATCATGCTGAGAAGGAAGGCCTTTACGAGAAAGAACTAGAAGGGCATCATGAAGAGCATGAATAGAAATATTTATTAAAATGACTTCTTGCTTTTACTTTTAATGAAGAATCTTTTTATAGTTCTGGATGGAATAGACGGCTGCGGAAAATCAACACAGCTAACGCTTCTTCATGGATACCTATTCAGGAAAGACAAGAGGTTCAGGATACTTAGCACAAGGGAGCCTACTTATGGTACATATGGTAGCAAGATAAGGGAGATGCTGAAAGCTCATAAAGACCCGTATTCTGACTCAGGGAAACTACTTGATTTGTACGTGAAGGACAGGAAAGAGCATCTTGAAAGTGCAATAGAGCCTTTTCTCTCACAAAAAGGCGGAAATATCAGCATAGTTCTGTGCGACAGGTATTACTATTCGACAATATCCTACCAGGCCGCGCAGGGGATAGAAGTAGAGAAGGCCGTTGCAATGAACAGGGGATTTCTTAAGCCTGACATTGCAATAATACTCGATGTAGATGAGAAAACCGCCATAAGCAGGATAAGAGTAAACAGGCAGATTGAAAAATTCGAGGATGTTGAGTTCATGTCAAAACTAAGGCATAATTTCCTGAGTATGAAAAATATCCTGAATGATAAGATAGCCTTAATAGAAACTTCTGGCACGCGGGAAGAGACTGCAATGAAAATAAGGAAAGAGATAGATAAATTTCTTTGAATGCATCCGTCGTATTGCCCGCAAGGTTTTTATACCATATAGGCAACTCCAGCAAGATGAGAAAGACTTATTTTCAGCTTCTTGAGGAGATAAAAAATTTCTTCAGGAGAAGCCATTCGACAAAGGCAACTTTGGGCGTATCTGGTGGGCTTGACAGCGCAGTTGCCCTAAAGCTCTGCTGCGATGCCCTCCAAAGCAAGAATGTTTCTGCCCTTATAATGCCTGAGAACGGGCTTACAAGCGAGAGGAACATAAATGATGCACTGGATTTTTGCAAGAAAATGAGGGTAAGGCATTTTGTTGTGGACATAACTCTTCTTCTCAATGCCTTCAACCGAATGAGCTGGAAACAAAGCAAGATTGCGCTCATGAACACTAAAGCCAGGATAAGGGGATGCCTGCTCTATAATTATGCTGACAGCAATGAATCCCTTGTTGTGGGTACAGCCAACAAGTCCGAGCTGCTCCTTGGTTATGGAATAAAATATGGGGACTTGGCAGCTGATGTTTTTATATTGGGAGATTTGCTTAGGTCCGATGTTGTCGAGCTTGCAAAATTCATGGAGATTCCTGAAGAGATAATAAAGAAGAAGCCTACTCCTGAACTTACGGTTGGACAGACAGCTGAAGATGACCTTGGCGCGCCATACAAGAGGCTTGATTCTCTTTTGAAAAGGTACCTTAGCAACGACAAGCTAAACAGGAAAGACAACTTGATTAAGAAGACACTCCAAAAAATAGAGAAAAACAAGCACAAGCTTGAGACTGTGCCAATCATCGAATTAAAATGATTACACTATATGTTGGAAGGTTCCAGCCATTCCATAATGGACACTTTCATGATGTAAAAAAAGCACTATCTTTCTCAGGAAGCCTGATAATAGCCATAGGGAGCTCTCAAGAGAACAACACAAAACTGAATCCGTTCTCATTTGCTGAGAGAAAGGAAATGATTGAGAGGGCTATTGGGAAGAGAGCAAGGATAATAGCCATACCTGATGTAAATAATGATGAGATTTGGCTGAGTAACCTTAAGAGCATGGCAGGCCATTTTGATGCTCTCTACACTGGGAATGAAAGGGTCAAGAGGATTTTTGAGAGTAATGGCCTGACGGTAAAGGATGTTGAAATTCTTGAAGGCATAAGCAGCACAAAGATAAGAAATAAAATGCATAATGGCGAGGAGTGGAAAAGCATGGTTCCTGATGATGTTGCAAAATACCTCTCAGAGATAGGCGCTGCAGAGAGGATAGCAGGGTTTAGCGAAGAATAATTTTTGTTAGAACAAAATGGCTAAATAGCATTGATGCTTGGCATTAAGCTGATGTAGGAATCAATCCTTGATTATCTTAATTATTCCGGCATTTGCATCAAGCAACACTTGCTGCCCATCATGCAGTACTTTTGTTGCATATGCAGTCCCGGTAATACAAGGTTTGCCTAATTCGCGGGAAATAGTGGCAGCATGTGATGTTATGCCCCCTATATCAGTAATTATGCCTCCGCATTTTTCCAAGACCATGACAAAATCTGGATTTGTCATTTTTGCCACTAATATATCGCCCGGCTCTATTTTGGCAAAGTCATTTTTGTTCAAAATTATCTTAACAGTGCCAGATACTATGCCAGGGTTTACTGCCTGCCCTTTTATTTCGCTCACCCCAATTTGTATTTTTTCGGCCTCTTCTATTTTTTCAACCTGGTCACCGCTAAAAATTGTATGCTTGCCTTTATCAGTCAACAGCCCAAAATTATGCTTTCTCCTTACAATCTCATTAAAATCAACCTCTTGGGTATTGAATACCAATTTAATTTCATCAAATGTCAGTTGGACCAAATCTTGGTATGAAATATTGATTCTTCTGGATATTTCTTCGAATAGCGGCCGTAATAATGAACCGGCCACCATATGGCATTCTGCCAGATACGACCTAAGGTAAATAAGCTCGTCTATAATAGTAATCATCTGGATTTCTTCCTTGTTCAAATTTAGTTCATTAATCGCATCATTTTTAGTAATGGCATAAGAAACTGGTATTTTTTGTCGCGCAATCCTTATTAATCTCTCCTTGGTATCCTCTTCAGTCAAATCTTCGCCAATAGCAGTCTCGTAGCCCAGCCATCTGTAATTTGCGGTATACTCCCTGATTAAATCTTCTGCTTTTTCATTATCCTGATGCTGCATTATGGAGACAATTCTTTCTAGATCTGTCTGTGAGTCCGCCAGCCGTGTCGACTTTGTTGAGGATGAGAGAAGATGAAAGTATACGCTTGCTTTTGACTCATCGGCTTCATTCTTGGCCACTATTTTTCTCAGCCAATCCTGGACATGGTTTTCAAGCACTGCCGGCATCTGCAGATAGGAACGGCTTTTCCTTAACCTTTTAATGGCCCCTTCCATCAAATCAAGCAGAGTTCCATTCTCACTTTTTGACAGTTCTAGCTTAATTGCATTAGCATAATCAAGGAGTTCCTGGCAATCCAGCCTCCAATTTTTGCACCTGTCAATAATTGACTCTGGGTTGTTCTTTAGCTCAGAAGTAAGGTATATGCTTAATTTTTCAAACTCGTCTTCATCAGCATAAACTCCGGAACACATGCTCTTATACTTGGTGAATGCCATACCAAGTGTATCTTGCATATCTTCTGTAAAGGCCTGAGCAGTCCATAATCTCGAGAACATCGGAAATTGCTTTGATGCGACTAACTTCCATCCCATATAATTTATCTGAGCAGGGCTTCAACGGCTCTTGACCTTGTGGACATAAAATATTGGACAACTTCCCTTGCTCCCTCTAATCCACTTAAAAGATCATCTTTTGGGTCATTTTGATTAATAAGTGCTCCATATGAGGTAATAGTAGCAGTACCCTGTCTGACCATGGCCTGCGCCTTTTTAACATCCTTTTCCGCCATGACAATGACAAAATTGTAATTGCCTCCAGCATTGAATGGGGTGTATGGAGGAAGGTTACATTCTATGCCAACTTCTTTTAATGCTTGGTTCCTGTGTGCAACCTGCAGGCCATGGAATAACGGCCTGACATCAGCATATAAAGCTCTGATTTCATCAGTTAACTCTTGTTTTGTTCCTAACCCGACAATATCTTCTACTCTTTTCCAAATGTTATATCTCACCAAGCCAAAATGCAATCCTGCCTCCAGTATCTTGAGTTGCCTTTCCAAAGGCGAGTTATTTGCAAGAATGTTCGCGGCGTTTAATGACGCATTTTCAGTTACCAGATAGTCAATTCCTCTTTGGCGCGCCTCATAATCTACAACAGCCTTTGCTGCTCCACTTCGTAGTATACCTGCGCTGCAAACAAATATTGTTTTTACCATTTCAACTATCTCCAAATTCTTATTGTTTGGAAAGCTTGCTGACTAGATAAATAATTGCTCTCCTTTTAAGGAGTGTGATAATAAAATTTAAATACTAATAATCATTTTAATACTTTAAAATGAACAGCTCAGAATTGGAGGCCATCGGCCTTACAAAAAATCAATCTGCAGTTTATTTATCTCTCCTAAAGCTAGGTTCTGCTGGAGCATTGGGAATAATAAAAGAGTCTGGCCTCCAAAGTTCAAGAGTGTATGACAGCCTTGAAAAACTGGAGAATTTTGGCCTTGTAAGCTATGTCATCAGGGATTTCAAAAAATACTTTCAGGCTGCACCTCCTGAAAAATTGGTGGATTTTCTAAAGGAAAAGATAGCCATGATAAACAAAATCATTCCAGATCTGAAAAAAATTGAGGGCATGAAAAAGGAAGAGCTACATGCTTCAGTCTACAAGGGAAAAGAAGGCATAAAAACTATCCACTCAATGATGCTTAAAGAAGGAAAAGATGTCTACCTTATAGGCGCAAAGGGCATGATATTCTCTGAACTTCCTTATTTTACACCACATTTTGAGAAGGAAAGATTAAAGCGAAGAATAAAATTTCATTTGATATATGATAATAAAAAAGTAAAGGAGTATGAACAGAAGACAGTAAAACGGCAATTTTTTGAAGGAAAATCACTGCCCAAAGGATTTGGCTCAAAGTCTGTGGTTAATATCTTCGGAAGTAAAGTGGCAATAGTTTCATGGAATGAGGAATACCCTACTGCATTAATGATTGATGATAAAAATGTGGCAGATTCTTTTAAAAAATGGTTTGATTTTATGCATCTTAAGTGCAAATAAACAAAATTTATCTTAAGTGCAAATAAACAAAATTTTTATGACCTAATGCTTACTTCGCAGTTCACAATATGCTCATTGTTGTGAGTAACCTTTCGAGGAGATCATAATACCCATCCGCCTCTTCCCTGGATGCCTTGCCGATAACCTCAAAGCCTTCTCCTATTTTGTAGCCTAAATCATTGGTAAGAATAAAGCTGCACGTGTTAAAGTTTGCCAGATTGATGTACCTTATCAAGCCTACTTTGCCATCCTCAACTTTTTCGAGCGTTGATGCATCTACAATTTCAGTTCTGCACCAGCACGGGTCAATCTTGCATCTTTGCTCATTCTTTCCATTTAACTTGTTCCTCAAGACATTGTCATACCATGAAGATGTGCTCTCTGTCATGCCGTAATCATCTATAAGGAAGTATTCATGCAAATCAAATACTTTCTGCAGAAGATAGTAGAATTCCTGCTTTGCAACCTTCTCTTCCTTAAAGCCGGATAGGAGAATCCTGCTCAATTTTGACAGTGGAAGGATTATACCTTTTTTTAGGCAGTCAACAACAAACTTGTAGGCATAATCTATGTTTATGAATATGAATACCGGAATATCTCCATATGCTGCGCTTCTTAGGAAATTTATGAGCCTGTCATTCTCAAACTCTCCATTTTCATTGACGAAATAGCCGCTGTCTTTTGTCCCGAATTTGTCTATGAAATATTGGGCATTGTGCAGAAATTTTGAATTTCTCAGAGAAGCTGGAACGCACAAAACAACAACTCTGAACATTTTCCTGTCAGGAACAAGAAGCTCTTTTGCCAGTCCCTCAAAGCACCTATTCTTCAGTTCAAGGCTTTCCTTGGTAAAATAGTGCGAGCCTGATTTTCTTAATGATGTGCCTGCAGTTTTGAAAACCGTTACAGCATCCTCCTGCGGAAAGCAAGCCACATACCCGTACTTAAATATGTCCACGGGAAGGTAATGTATTCCGGAATTTTTTCCACGCTTATCTGAAAAATCACAATATTTCCTGTAAACACCATTCCTGGCATATTGGTAATTCAATACCTCGTGTACAAGACTCTCAAAATTCCCTGCATTGCAAAAAGGCCTGCTTGTCAGCGAGGTTATAGCATCATGCAGTTCGCCATGATTCAAGGCAGCCTCCTATCTGACCTGAGCTTTTCTTCCACTGCTTCCATAACCCTTGTGCTTCCTGCACTTGCGCTGACTTTGTCATCCAATTCCTTGAAAGCATTTGCTCTCTCAACAACAGCCTTTATTGAGCTTCTGATAAGGGCAGATGTGCCATAGAGCACAGATAGGTCATAGTTTTCCTTATACTTTTCAAGATTTCTCAAGGCACTTGCAAATCCTTCCATATGTTCATTGGCTTTATCAAGCTTGAGCACCCTGTAAATCTCATTAAGGACTAAATACTGCCTCTCAAGAAGATTCGTGATTTGAGGGTTTTTACCACTGGCATGCAACCTTTCTATTTTGCTTATGTTTTCTGCTGCTTGGGCTAAGTACTTCTCAAACCATTTAGCACTATCACCTAACATGGTATATCCCGCCGGACCAATTTTTGGCTCATATTTCATTTTGTATCACCATGAGCCATAATAATGCCCATCTATTTCAATAATTGTAGTCATGTAACATGACAACATTTAAATAAAAATAAAAAAATCTACAAGCATGAATCTCAGAACATCGCTGGAGCAGATAGGCCTGACAAAGACAGAGGCAAAGGTCTATCTGGAGCTGTTTAAGCTAGGCTCTACAAAATCAGGCCCTTTGGTAAGGAAGACTGAGCTTCACAGGGCAACTGTATATGATGTTTTGAAGAGGCTTCTTGAGAAGGGGCTTGCATCCTACATAATAAGGGAAAAGACGAAGTACTTTGAGACCAGCAGCCCTGAGCATCTGCTTGATGTCCTGGAAGAGGAGAAGAAGGAAGCAGAGAAAAAAGAAGATATTTTGCGCGCAGTTGTCAAGAATCTGGAGAAAATGAAGCAGAATGCAATTACAGCAGAAACTGCAAACATATTCGTTGGAAAGAGAGGAGCGAAAACAGTTTTTGAGGATATTCTAAACTATAAGGAAAACTGGGTCATTGGCTCAAGCGGCAAGTTCCTGAAAATAATGGGAAGCTATTTTTACCAGTTCCAGAAAAGAAAGAAAGAGAGAAAGATACATACAAAACTCATTGCCTCTGAGAGAGTTATTGGCACGGAAGTTGAAACAAGCGTTTATGGAGAAAAAAGATTTATACCTAAAGAGTATGAAAGCCCTGTCTCAACGATAATCTACGGCAACAAGGTTGCCACATTCATATGGCTTGAAAATCCAATCACCTTCCTGATTGAGAGCAAGGAGGCGGCTGAATCATACAGGAATTATTACATGATTATGTGGAATAGCGCGAAAAGATAAGATTAGTGCTTCAAATCCAGATATATGTGGAGTGAACCCTTATTGCCTTTGATTTGACCTCTTGCCGTAACAAGAATTCTCAAACCCATAACTCAGATATCGATTCTTTATTTCTGGAAAATATTTTGTCATCAACTCTTCCGAAAACTCCTTGTAACTCATCCTTAAACTGCTTGGAACTAATTTTGTTTTGCACTTTTGATAGCCTGTCTTTTAAGTCGCATCTATCTGCAACCTCATTTTTTATCCATTCTTTGTCAAGGACATGGCTAATTAACAGAAAAATATCCCTTATATCCGTATTTCGGCAACTGATTAATTTCATCGTGAACAAAGCATCGGCATTGATAATTCTAAGCTTAATATTCTCACTTATAGTTTTGCCCTGCAAGTTTCTTAATGCCGAATTGTCAAAAACCCAGCTAGCGGAGAACGTTGCTCTTGTTTCTCTGTCCAGCACTTTACCTATAAGGATGTCTGCGCTTACCTTAAAATTGCTTTTTATTCCTTTTTCATATCTCTCAAATATGCCGCCATATGTGGATTCAGCGGATATATCTTTTTCTTGATGATAACCTAGTCCCAAAAGAGACTTTTCAATAACATCCAGCTCTTTGTGGTTTTTTATGACTAAGTCGCAGTCAACTGAGAACCGAGGCAAAGTGTAAGCATTGACTGCATATCCTCCAATAACTACAAATTCGGCTCGCCTGATTTTTTTCAGCGTCTCAAATATCTCCTTTTCCCTAAGTTGCAATTGCTCCATATTTCTCTCTCATATATCTATAAGGATATTCATAAAAACTATTTTCCTCCGCTGCCTTTATAGTCTTTTCCAATGATTCAACGTTCATACCCTCCTTTTCAACAGATTGTATTATTTCAACCGGCTCTAAAATGACAAATTCCCCGATTGTTGACCCTACCTTAACATAATTAGGCACCCTATAACGATTGAAGAAGGATCTCCAATATTTCAAATCTTTTCTTAAAACCTTTATATAATAAGGAGATTTCTCCTTTCCTCGCTGAACATATGAGTAATCAGACCAAATTTCTATTGCTGATAATCCTGTAAATGCATACGATTTATTGGCTTCTTTGATTATATGTGGAACTTTAAACTCCAACAACCCCCTAAAAATAGCTCTGGGATTAACGCACTTATAGGTAGTTGGCGAGACCTTCTTAATCCATCCACTATTCACCAACAAGGAGAATACCTTCTTCTTCATACTCTGTCCAATAATCCAATCTAAGTCTGACTGACCAAACTCCTCCTGCAAGCCATGCCTTGAGAAGAACAAGGCATATGCTCGTAACCCATAGTTCGGTATTTCTTTATACATAGTTACCTATTAGGTAACCTAATATTTAAATCTTTCTACTCGACTTGAAATATACAGCCTAAATTGTCTGTTTGGAGCTATTGCACGATTCATGATCCTTAGAATAACTTCTTTATAGAAGAGAGTACTTAGCATAAAGTATTCAAAGCATTTGAATCCGTATTGCTAAATCCCGACTCACAGCCCGAAAATCCCCTTCTTTTTCGCCTTGTCGAATTCCCTTAAAAGCTCCTTCTGCCTTGGAGTGAGCTTATCAGGCACTTCAACATACACTTCCACATTCTCATCACCTGTGCCGGAGCCATGAAGAAATGGTATGCCTTTCCCCTTCATCCTGAATATGGTTCCTGTCTGCGTACTAGGAGGTATCCTAAGCTTTGCCTTGCCCTCTAAGGTTGGCACTTCAATCTCCCCGCCAAGGGCTGCTTCAGAAAATGATATTGGGATTCTAACATTTATGTTGTCGCCATCCCTTTCAAAAACATCGTGCTCGGCCATGTGGATTATGACATAAAGGTCGCCGCTTCTTGCGCCATATTCACCGGATTCGCCTTCGCCCCTTACCCTAAGATTGGTACCTTCCTCTGAGCCTGCAGGGATTTTAACTTCAATCTTCCTTACCTTTCTCTCTACTCCAGTGCCGTCGCACTGCCTGCATACCTTCTCTATTACTCTTCCCCTTCCTGAGCACTTGCTGCAGGTTGCTGTTGTTGAGAAAACGCCAAATGGAGTCCTCTGAGTCCTCCTGCTCATGCCTGAACCAGAGCATTGGCTGCACTCTTTTATAGAATCCTCAGACTCGGCTCCTGAACCGTTGCAGGATTGGCATCTCTCGACCCTTGGCACAGTAAGCGTCTTTGTTGTGCCTTTCGCTGCTTCCTCCAAAGTTATTTCCACGTCAGCCCTTATGCTTGCGCCCTGCGTTGGCCCCCTTCTTTCCCTAGAGAAGCCTCCGCCGGAGAAAAGCCTGTCAAATATGTCCCCAAAATCAAAGCTTGCAAAATCCTCAGATGAACTGCCAAAGTCAAAGCCGCCGAAGCCCGCAGATTGCTTGAATGTGTCAGGGTCTCCATATTGGTCGTACTGCCTCCTCTTTTCGTCATCGCCAAGGACCGCAGCTGCTTCGTTTAGCTCCTTGAACTTATGCTCTGCGTCCTGCTCCTTGTTGATGTCAGGATGGTACTTCTTGGCAAGCCTCTTGTAAGCCTTCTTTATCTCCTCTTTTGTGGCTGTCCTGCTTACGCCCAAAACGTCATAATAGTCCTTTGCCATTATTTCTTCTTCTCATCGTCGACCTTGTAATCTGCATCCACTACATTGTCATCGCTTCCCTTCTCCTCCTTACCCTTCTTCGCGTGCTCCTCTGCTGCCTTCTTGTAGAGCTGCTCGGATACCTTCTGGAACTTCTTTATAAGCTCTTCCTTGGCATTCTTTATAGCCTCGTAGTTCTTCTCCTTGTCCTTGAGAAGCTCCTTAAGGCCCTCAATGTCCTTGCGTATAGGCTCTATATCCTTCTTGTCTGCCTTGTCGCCGATATCAGCTATTGTCTTTTCATACTGGTATACAAGGGATTCGGCCTCGTTAAAGGTTTCAATCATTTCTTTCTTCTTTTTGTCTTCCTCTGCATGAGCATCTGCCTCCTTCTTCATGCGCTCTATCTCTTCATCGTTCAGCTTCTGGGATGCGGTAATCTTTATGCTCTGCTCCTTTCCTGTCCCAAGATCCTTTGCGGAAACATGCACTATGCCATTTGCATCTATGTTGAATGTAACCTCTATTTGAGGTATACCCCTCGGTGCCGGAGGTATGCCTACAAGGTCAAACCTTCCGAGGCTCTTGTTGTCAGATGCCATTGGCCTTTCGCCCTGCAGGACATGTATGGTAACTGCAGGCTGGTTGTCAGATGCTGTTGAAAATATCTGGCTCTTTTTTGTTGGGATTGTTGAGTTCCTCTGTATAAGGGGAGTCATTACTCCTCCGAGAGTTTCTATGCCGAGCGTAAGTGGAGTGACATCAAGAAGCAAGATGTCCTTAACCTCACCCGCAAGCACTCCAGCTTGAATTGCTGCTCCCTGTGCAACACACTCCATAGGGTCTGCGCCCCTCTCTGCCTTCTTGCCTGTGAAATCCTCAACAAGTTTCCTAACTATTGGCATCCTTGTCGGGCCCCCTACCAGAACAATTTTGTGTATATCATTGATAGACAGCGAAGCATCCTTAACTGCCTGCTCCAGCGGCTTGTGGCATCTCCTTATAATTGGGTCAATAAGCTCCTCAAGCTTTGCCCTTGTAAGCTTTAGGTTGAGATGCTTTGGTCCTTCATCGCCAGAGGAGATAAACGGAAGGTTCAAGTCTGTCTCGAGCGTTGTTGAGAGCTCTATTTTTGCCTTTTCTGCTGCTTCCCTTATCCTCTGAACTGCAGTAGCGTCCCTTGTAAGGTCGATACCTTCTTTTTTCCTAAACTCTGCTATTATATAATCAATGATGTTCTTGTCCATGTCAGTGCCGCCAAGCTGCGTATCTCCTGATGTGGACTTTACCTCGAAAACTCCTTCGCCGAACTCCATTACTGTTACGTCAAGCGTCCCCCCGCCAAGGTCAAACACCAGAATCTTAAGTTCCTTGTCTGACTTGTCAAGGCCGTATGTAAGCGCAGCTGCTGTTGGCTCGTTAATGATTCTTACCACTTCAAGTCCTGCTATCTGCCCTGCGTCCTTTGTTGCCTGCCTCTGATTGTCATCAAAGTATGCTGGAACTGTTATGACTGCCTTCTGCACAGGCTCGCCAATGAATTCCTCTGCATCCTTCTTTATTTTCTGCAAGATGAATGCTGAAATCTGCTGTGGCGTGTAATCCTTGTTGTTTAGCTTGTATTTGAAATCAGTGCCCATCTTCCTCTTGGTCGCCATTATTGTCCTTTCGGGGTTGGATGTTGCCTGCCTTCTTGCTGGCTCACCTACAAGCATCTGGCCGTCTTTTGTGAATGCCACAACGCTCGGAAATGCCTTCCCGTACTGGGTAGCGCCCTCTGCCGATGGTATTATTATAGGCTTGCCTGCCTGAAGAACAGCAGCAGCTGAGTTCGATGTCCCTAAATCAATCCCGATAATTTTTTCTTTCTTTGCCATTTTTTTCACCCAAAATAATTTGGTACCTCCAATTCTTTGATT
The DNA here is from genome assembly GCA_018303125.1 of Candidatus Woesearchaeota archaeon. GTDB lineage: Archaea > Nanobdellota > Nanobdellia > Woesearchaeales > WJIZ01 > JAGVYS01. The sequence goes on from JAGVYS010000031.1 coordinate 17,678, forward strand.
TTTTCCTCTTTTACAATTGCGCCATCATCCTCATATTTTCCAAGAAGCTCACCCAGTTGAGAGTACAGGCTTTTTGCCTGTTCTGGATTTACCATGACAACGTTATGTGATAAGTTAACAACTGGACCGTCCCTGCTCCTGGGGTCAATTCTGGGAGTGATGCACTTGAAGTCGAAAATGAACTGGCCTTCACCATAATTTATGGAAGCCTCATGCCCATAAAATGCAATTCCTTCACTAATACTAAGGTTTATTTTTTTGTTTTCCATTCTGCCTCACTTCTTCTTTACTTTCACCTTTGAATACCTAAGCACCCTATCCTTGAACATGTAACCTTTCTGGAACTCCTCAACAACAAGGTCGTCTTCCTCTTCCTTGTCTGTTTTTTCTGTCATCAGGACCTCGTGCCTGTACGGGTCAAACTTTGTGCCGAGCGCACTGATGGCCTTAAGCCCGTCCCTCTCCAACATGTCGTAAAGCTGGGCGTAAATCATTTCTGTGCCTTTCCTGAACTGCTCTGCGTTCTGCGCATTCTTGAGCGCAAGCTCAAAGCTGTCAAGGACAGGAAGCAGTCTTAATATGGCCTCTGCAAGGACATGCTTTCTGAACTCTGCATTTTCCTTCTCAAGATGTTTCTTGTAATTCTCTGTATCTGCCTGGAGCCTCTGCAAAGTCTCTGTAAGGTCACTTACCTGCTTCTCAAGCTCTGCCTTCTTGCTGTCCTGCTCCTTGGGCTTTTTTTCTTCTTTCATTCAATCCCCTTTGCTATTTGGATTTTTGCCTCATTTATATAGTTTTCTTTTTTGGTTTACTTTAAATCAACCATTTAAGCTTGTTGTAAACAAATAATATTTAAACTTTTCGGAAAAGGTTTTTAAACCCCTATCCGCACATCATTGGAATGAGGTACATAAGCCATAGGATTACCATAATAAATGTCAGAAAGCCTTCTCTGCCATCCATAAATGAACAGCTGCAATGGCTTGCAACTTCTCTAGGACTATTCAGCCTCAGGGACAGGAACAAGACATGCTTCAGGATATTCATAGACCTTCTCAAAAGCGCCAAGCATAGAAGGGCGTTGACCTCTGATGAGATAGCGGATCACTTAAGCATGAGCAGGGGCACTGTGATACATCACATCAACCACCTTATAGATTCAGGAATTGTTGTAAGGGACGGAAGCACCTACATGCTTAGGGTTGACAGCCTTTCTGACCTGATAGATGAGGTAGAGAAAGACATACAGAGGACGCTCCATGACCTGAGGGAAGTTGCAAGAAGCATAGATTCAAGGCTTGACTGATAAAAAACTATTTATACTCCATTGTTTATAGAATTGAAGATGAAGTTAACCCTTTTACTGCTGCTGGCTATTCTCGTACCTTTTGCATATGCAGAAATGGAGATAACCACAAAGAGTTCTTATAACATTGGAGAAGAGATACAGGCATTAGTTGTCATAAATGAAGGCAGCGAATTCTCAGGATTCCAGTCTGCTGAAATAATATGCGATTCCTACACAAAAAACTACTATAAATCCCCTATAAATGTAAAAGGAAGTGATTCATTATACATTCCTCCGCTGAAAGTCTTCCCACAAATGAAAGGTGAATGCAGGATACATTCCTCACTTGAGACTATTGAAGGGGAAATATTAGAAGAGAGCACTTCCAGTGAATTTGCCGTGACTAATTTGCTGCTGGTTGACTTAAATCCTGTTGCGACCTCAATAAATCCCGGAGAGGAGTTATCAATAACTGGTAATGTGCACAACTCCAGAAAAGAAAAAATACCTGCTGCTGTAAGGGCTACTTTAGGAGAGAGCAGCGAAAATATCGCCATAGTGAACTCTGATTTCAGCATAAGCGTACCTGTCCCCGAAAACATAAAGTCAGGCAGGAACAATGTCATGCTTGCATTTGAGGATAGCAACGGCAATTACAAAGAGGAGATTGTTGATTTTTCAGTCATTGCAAGACCGACGAAAATATCCATAACCATGAATATGGAAGAATATATACCTTACCAGATTGCAAATGCAAAAGTCCACATCCTTGATCAGGCAGGAGATGTAATAAGGAAGGAGATTGAGACAATGCTTGTAAAAGACAAGAAAACGATAGACGCGAAACTTACAGTAAACAATGATTATTCATTCAAAATAAATAATACGCTTAAACCTGGAAAATATTCAATAAAGTCCGTATATCTTGAAATATCTGCTGAGAAAGAATTCAGCATAGCTGAATTCAGGCAGGTTAAATTCGAGCTAAGCGGCCAGACAGTGGTCATAACAAATACAGGAAATGTTGACCACAAGAATTTCACCAGGATTTATCTTGAAAGGGATGGAATATCCTTCTATGTAGAAAAGATGATAAACATAAAGCCAGGTTTTTCGGCTTTCATTGACCTTTCAACTGAGGTGCCTGGCGGAATGTATGCAATAACCATGCCAAGCGGCGAGAAATATGAGCAAGTTCAGATTGATGACAATCGTGGAATGCTCAAAAAGGCATACCAATGGCTTTCAGGCTCACCGGCAGGAAATGTTGCCAAGGGACAGGAGAAGCCGGGCATAACATATGCTATAATCGCATTATTTGTGGTGGCAATTCTAGGCATGGCATTGGTTCAGTATTTCAAACTGAATGTATTTGGTGGCTTTAAGAATAGCTGGCTGTTCAAAAAGTTCAGAAAATGATTAGTTATCTATAAGCTCATCAAGGATATCTTGGGCATCCTTGGCTACAACCATTGTCTTCTCTTCACCGCAATAAGGGCACATCTCTGGCAATTTGTCCCTCTTTGCCACATAGCTGCATTTTGTGCACTGGAATCTCATAGATAGGTTGTTTATGTTTATGTATTTAAATTTTATCTCGGGCTTTTAGCTTGCCTTTAGGCTGACGCAAGATTTTTATAACCTTCCAGGTATTTTTGTAAGCATGATTGTTCTTTTAATAAAAAACATTATAGCATTCTTTTACCTTCTGACAGGTTCTGTCTCCGATATAAAGACGAGAGAGGTTGCTGACTGGTCAAACTATGGCTTGATAGCCATGGGATTTGCTTCAAATGCAATATTCTCAATAGCCTTCCATGACATAAGGTATGTTCTCTACAGCGTGCTAGGCTTTCTTGTGCTTTGGCTACTTGCTCTGCTGATGTATTACAGCGCACAATGGGGTGGAGGAGATGCAAAGATGTTCATGGGCCTTGGTGCATTGTATGGAATAGGCCCTGGAGATGGATATGCATTCATGACATCATTCATAGTCAACTTGCTTCTTGCAGGCTCAGTATATGGCATTGCATGGAGCTTATTTGCTGCTTTCAGGAACAGGGAGAAATTCCTTAAAACTTTCATCGGACTCTGTAAGCAGAAGGAGCCCATAGCTATCATGAAAATAGTTCTTGCCGCAATTGCAGTTTCAATAGTCTTGTATTTTTTCCTTGACCCTTATTTAAGGATAGTTATCCTGAGCTTTTCTATTCTTGCAGCAGGAATATTTTACCTCTGGCTGGCCATAAAGGCAATAGAGGAGAGCTGCATGTACAAAAAAATCAGCGTCTCGGAGCTTACTGAGGGAGACTGGATAGCAGAGAATATAAGAAGGAAAGGAAAACAAATATGCGGGCCAGGAGACCTTGGAATAAGCAAAAATCAGATATTTGCCCTTAAGAAGCTTAATGTCGGGAAAATCAAAGTCAAGGAAGGGATACCTTTTGTCCCAAGCTTTTTAGCAGGATGGCTAATGACTGTTTTTTACGGCAACTTTATCATGCTGCTAATTTAGGCTATTTTCCTGTTAACGCTCTTCCAGAGGTAATTTTCCTCATCTGCATCCAGGGATTCCCTTTTTTCCTGCTTTTCGGGAGCATACTTTTCCTCCTGCTTTTCCGCTCCCATGTCTTTTGTGACTTCCTTTATCTTGAGCTCTGCTGTCGACATTTCTTCCTCTGAAAGCTGGATTGGCTTCCATTCAAGATTCACGTTGTCCCCTTCCTTCCTTGGGATTACATTAACTGTGAAATGGGCAACGCTCTGGCCTGCGCTGACGCCGTTCGAGACGAAAATATTTGTACCCTGCGCTCCCATAGCGTCAAATAATGCACCTGAAATCTTGTTTGCGGCCTTGAATACTGAAGAAACAACCTCATCAGGGACCTGCTCAAAAATAGGGTAATGCTTCTTAGGTACTATATAGGCATGACCCAGAACAGCACCATTGTAATCCAGGAAGCCAAGCACTTCACTGTCCTCATACACTGTCTTGGAAGCAGTCTTGCCTTCCACTATCCCGCAGATAACGCATTCAGCCATTCAGCACCCTTGATATTGCATCGAGGTCTAAGCCTTTATCCGTCTTCTTTGCCTTTCTTGAAGGCTTTTCTCCCTTTTCGTTTTCTGGGGCTTTTGCAATATCTTCTTCCCTAACTTCAATAATCTTCTGCTCTTTTTTTCCTGGTTTTTGCCCAAGCTTCTGCGAGATTGCTCTGGCGGCATTATCAAGCTCATCCTCAGAATACTCCTTGCTTGGTATATCAAACTTTATTCCGTCGCCTTCCCTCCTCGGGATTATATGCACAAGGAAATGCTGGGCCCTCTGGCCTGCCGACAAACCATTTGTAACGACAATGTTGGTGCCCCTTGAATCAAGTGATTTAAGCAAGGCATTGCTCAGCCTTTTTGCAATAACAAAAATGTGCCCCAATTCCTCATCTGGAACTTGCGGCATTATAAGGTAATGCTCTTTTGGCATGAGAAGAACGTGACCAATGCTGGCAGGATTTATGTCCAGTACAGCCATGCAGCTTTCATCCTCGTATACCCTTTTTGCTTTTACCTTTCCGGCCACAATATTGCAGAAAATGCAATTCTCCTTCTGGAATTTTTTCAGCTCTTCAGGAGACATGGCCGCAATCTTTTTTCTCAATTCTTCCTGCTGCTCCTTAGTGGGCTTTTCCATAGAAAACACTCAAGATTGTTTTTATATAAATGTTATGTGAAAAAATCTACTGAAAAACTATGATGAAGCTGCTTCATCTAGGCTATAATAGCAACTTTCCCTTAAGCTATCACCTGATATTTGCGAACAGGTGGATTGAGGGCTACCACTTTTTAAGCAATCATTGATTAGCTTTTGAGTAACCTCCTCTTTTGAAAGTATTTTAACGCAAATTAGGGCATCAGACTTTTCCTTTGCCAAAAAATAATAGCATCGTTGCTGTGTGTAAGCATAATCAGTGATTTTTCCACACAATTCCTCATTTCCTTTACTCATGGCAATTTGGTAATAACAACTGTCAAGGCTTTTCTTCTCGCCTTCACTTTCTGCTACAACTCTGTCGCAAAATTGTTCTTCACCGTAAATATCTGCCATCTCAAAGTAACAGCTGTTAATCCCTCTCCGTGAAAGGAGCTTTTCGCAGATGGTCCTATCATTACTCACCTTCTTTGGGATGCCAGTCATATTGATGATTCCATAATAATTAAGATAACAATTGTCCCGGAATTCCTCCCAGCCTTCCAATCCAATCTCTTCAATCCTGTCACATGCTTCCACATTGTTTTGCTGCTCTGACATGTATATGAAACAAGATGCTTGCAAAGCTGGCGGGCTTAGTTCGAGGCATCTGTCAAGATTTGCAAAAACCTGCGCCCGGCACTCATAGCTATAGCCTGAGGCAGATAAAAACTCATTGTCGCAAATAGTCGCATCCTTATTTTCAACAGCAATAGATGTAATGCAGAAATCCTTTGCCCTGTTTGTATTGCTCAAATCAGAGCAATCTGAAAGTTTATCATCATATTCTCTTGCTGAACAGCCTGAAAAAATGCCGATTATTAGAAGGATTGGCAAAAGTTTAAATGACATATACATAATCTGCTTTCCCTAAATGGCTTTAAATATTTTTCCACGTAAAATATGCTCCCGTGCGTCTCATTTAAAGGTTATAAAAGCTCTGTAAGATGCATGAAGTTTAGTGTCAATCCGAGGAAAATTTCCAGAGCAGCTGAAACCACTTCCTATAGGAATCTGCAACTGCCTTGTTGATTATCATGAAGCATAATGGTATATTGTCCTGCCAGAGAACAGTGACGACCCTATCTGAATAGACATTTATTACTGTAGGAGTTGAGTAGCCCTTGGGCAGGTATTTGACTTCTGTAAGCTGCAATTTCTTATTCGCTTTTATTGCTCTAGCAGTGTAATCAACCAATATCTTCCACTTTATCTTTTTCTTCACCCTGTCCCTATCAAAATTTGCGAAATAGTACTTTAGCTCTGTATATTCTTTGCCCTTGCCACCTATCAAAAGCAACTCATCGGCATTCCTCAAAACATCATTCCTCATTGTTTTGAACCCTTCCTTGCCCAAAAGAATGTGTGCTTCGGCATGCGGCTTAAGCGGAGAAATCTCTGCCCTTAGCTCTGGAATAATCTTTTTTATATTGTTCTCTGCCTCATTAAGATGCTCCTTTCTGCCTCATTAAGATGCTCCTTCTTCTCCTCAAGATAAGATAGCAGGTTTTCCGGGTCTGCGGATTCAAAGTATTTCACATTGTTTCTTATAACATTTGACACTAGCCCCTTGTCTGCCAGCCTGTTTATGGCTTCATATATCCTACTCCTATGCAGTGATAGCTCCTTTACTAAATGCCCCACCTTGCTTGAGCCTGACTTCAGGAGTGCAAGATAAACCTCTATCTCGCTTTTTGTCAGGCCTATGTCATAGAGAATCTTAGTGTCCACGAAAGTAATGTCATGCTGGTGTATATAAATATTGTTGTCCTGTTTAAGGAGGACAAATATTTATCAGAGAAGCAGTATTCTCTCTCCAGTAATTAAATCATGGGGGTTAATCAGAATGACAACAAAAATAAGACATGTATGTGCAGGAAATTCGCAAAGGAGTGTTGCGGGTGGCGCAATATCAAGATGGGAATATGCCACACGCGTAGAATCTGGGGCTCTTGCCAATGATGAAGAATGGAAAGTTGAGTTCTCTGATGGAGGGATAAACGTAGAGAAGCTTAAGGCAGGCACAATACCTGCAGATAAGCAGGCACGCCTGATTTTTGTAGGTGTGAGGGACAAAATTGTTGGCTATGAAAATTAGGCAGCAAAAGAGATTGCGGAAGCCTATTCAAACGGCGGCCCTGCAGGTATAAACTCATATTTGAATTCGGGCGATGCGTCAAAGGCGGAAAATTTTCGCAAGGCATTTTTTGAGGCTCAGCCAAAAGTGCATGAACAATTATACCGTGAAATATGCCAAGTTATGGGTACAGAAGCTCATATTCCTGAAAAATACTTTCATGGATTTAACAAGCCACTTAATCTACAAGACAATCTGCAATATATACTTTTATCAGATGAAGTGGACAGAGAAAAAGTTGTTGGGAGGTATAAATCATCTGCTGAGGTTGGAAGCCCTTTGAGAGTTGGAGACCGATGTATCGTAGATGTCTTAGCACCTAATCCAGCTGAGCGTGTGGTAGATGTTGAAAACAGTATACAAGTGCTATTTCCAAAAATAATTGGTGTGCACGAATTTTGTGGGCTGGAAGGCAGCATTGAGGATGACCCTGCAGGAGGATTAAAGCAGGCAAGGCACATTGTGCAGCAATACATGGATTTGCGCACTAATCTTGTGGATAGAGCAATAGAAAGTCATAGAAATTTTGTAAAAGCGGCAATCACATATGCCACTCTTATAGAACCAGAATAGGCTATATTATCTGTCTATTGGAGAATATGAGCTATGAAATACACACCTCAGTAGAGCAACCCATCAACAAGCATTTTATCCTGATGGAGAGGCACCTCTATAATCCTGATGTTGTAAGCTGCGGCCAGCAGGACATAGTAGTATTTGTTGAGAATGGCTATGGCAGGGTGTACTGGTCTGAGGAAGACATTGCAAGACTGCACCAGCAAAGCGCAAAGCTTCTGGAGACTAAAAATGCCTGTGCTCTGCTTAGGCAATGCAAAGATGTTGAGAAAGAGTACTGGAAAGTCGCTAATTCTGTCCTGAAAGAGTTGGCAAATATACCTAAAAGGTATCGATTGGCGCAACTCTATGACAAGTATATAGAAGCTTTCAGAAATGTGCTGGCACTCTACCCTGCCAGCGGTCCAAAGGCAACCTATGCTGTGGAAAAAAGACTGCTATTCCTCCTTAAAGAAAGGTTCGGCGACAAGACACAGGAATACCTTGAGATTCTAACCAGAGAGCCGAAAAACTATCTTTTGCTTGATGAATTGAAAGACTGGCTGGCACTGCTCAATGACAATGACGAGAAAAAACTTATTGAACACATGAAAAAATATTCCATAATACTTCCAAACATCTTCTCTGAGACAGAAGCACTCGCATGGGCGCATGAGAGGAAAAGGCAAAAATCCTCTAGAGATGTAGCCCTGTCGATAAAAGAGCTTGAGAAAAGCAGGAAAAAATCTGTGGATATACAGAAAAATATATTTAAGCAATGCTCCTGTGAGATTAGATTTATCTCGATATTTATTCAGGAATTGGGTGGCTTGCGGTTGCTTTTGAAACGGTGCTGGAATGGCGAGGCTTACCATATGCTTCCGCTTTATGAAAGTATTGCAAGGATTACCAGATGCCGTACAAAGGACCTTTGCATGTTCTACACATGGAGGGACATCCATACATTGCTTCATAACGACATTCCCCTTCCTAATTCTGTACTTGATGGCAGGAAGAGGTCCTACCTCATGCATTTTTACAGGGACAGCACACATATTTATCACGGGAAGAAAGCCCTGAAGAAAAAAAATGAGCTCCTTATGCCATATATGCCTAACAATGATGCCACCATAAAAGGGACACCTGCAAGCAGCGGAAAAACTAAGGGGATTGCTATTGTTGTTAAGACAGATAACCCTCTTGAGTTCCAAAAAATTGCCATGATGCTTCCAGATGACGCTATTTTGGTAACTGGCATGACAAATCCGGCAATGACTATTATAATGGATAAAGTTAAGGGAATAATCACTGATGAAGGCGGCATAGTCTGCCATGCGGCAATAATCTCAAGGGAACTGCGCATACCCTGCATTGTTGGAACAAAAATCGCCACTTCTGTTCTTAAGAGTGGTGAAAAGATAATTCTCGATGCAGATAATGGCACAGTGACTAGGCATAATGAAAAATTTTAAATAAGCGCCCATAGAAGGATAAGCAATGCTCTCAAAAGACACAAGGATATACCTTGAGATAGAGAAATCCAAGATACAGAGGGAAAAGGCAAGGCTTGTTCTTGAGAAGAGCGTAGCACTATATATGATATTCATGATAATAGGTGTTCTTGGATTTTTCTTTGGCTATCTTACGCCGCTAATGCTTAATGCAATGATAATTCTGGGCATAATCATACTAATAACTGGCTCCATACCCTACATGAGGCTAATAAAGAAGGAGGAAAGGAAAATAGACAAGTTCCTCAAAGAATGAAGAAAGCCATAACACCATTAATAAGCACAGTAATACTTATCGCTTTTTCCATAGTCCTCGGCACGCTTGTAATGTCGTGGGGCAACTCGGAAACTTTCACTGCGAACAGCTGCCGCGATTTGGAAATTGGCATAACAACATTGCAGGGAAGCATGGATATATGCAGAAATGGGGAGATACTCCAAGCCACAATAGAGAACAATGGAGTTGAGAAAGTGGCAGGCATACTTGCCTTTGTGCTTTATAGCGATGGTGAAGCGTCTTATGACATAAAAGCAGGAATCATGCCTGGCTCTTATAAGCGCATAACCCAGAGCATTGGCATAAGGAGCATATCAAAGATAAGGTTAGTTCCTTACATAGCAGGGAGCAAGTGCACAGGAAAGAGAGTTGAGATTGAGGAGGTAAGAATATGCTGAAGATTAAGGAAAAACACAGGAAAACAGCAATTATATTGCTCCTTTTGCCACTTGCAATTAGCGTGCTAACGCTTGTTTACCTTAAATTATCCCCTTATTACAGTTCTGCACCTGAGGGAGAGATGCTTGCGCCTGTAGAAAGCGGGCCATTGTTCATAGGCCTGATTATATTCTCTATAGGATACGTAATATTCCTGCTGATTATATTTTCAGAGAATGTAAAGGGATTTTTACATATAAAGGACTAAGATTTCCTTCGCAGGTCTTCCCTGAGAAGCCTCATTTCCTCGTGCTGCTGGTTTATTATGACCTTAAGTTCTTCCTTTGAGCTCTCGCTTATTGCCGCTATTACTGCAAGAATTACGATGCCGAACCATGCAAGGAGAGACATTGAAGACTCAAAGCTCCCAAATCCATACCTTAAGGTTACACTGTGGACAAAATAGTAGCCTATTGCCACTGTTGCAATGCCCATAGCAAGAAGAGTATATTCAAGGATGTTCGGCTTCCTTGACTTCAGGTTGTCAAGAATCATTAGCTTCCCTTTTGCAAATAACTATTTAAATCTTTGCAGATGGTCATGCTCGTGAAAAACATTGAATGGCTTGAGAGCCTCAAGCCTGCAGGATGGAAGCTCGGCCTTGGGATGATTAAGAGGCTTCTCAGAGACCTTGGAAACCCGCATCTTGGCCTAAATTATGTGCATGTCGGCGGCACTAACGGAAAAGGAAGCGTTTGCGCCATGATATATTCTGTTTTGAGGCATGCTGGCTACAGCACAGGAAGATTCACTTCACCCTGTCTCTTTACTTTTAGCGAACAAATAGTCGTAAATGGTGAGTGCATATCCAAACATGACATAGAAAGGCTGCTTGGCGAAATAAGAAAGCATTATTCAGGTCAGAGCCACTTTGAGGTTTGCACTGCGCTGGCATTCCTCTATTTCAGAGAAAAAAAGCCTGACATAGCCATAATGGAAGTAGGCCTTGGCGGCAGGGCAGACTCAACTAATGTCATAACTCCGCTCGTTTCTGTAATAACGAACGTATCGCTTGAGCATACTGAATACCTTGGAGATACAATAGAAAAGATAGCCAG
>JAGVYS010000006.1 GCA_018303125.1 Candidatus Woesearchaeota archaeon
CAGAGTAGTCCGAAGACAAATGGTCCTGTAGCTCAGCTTGGACAGAGCGACTGCCTTCTAAGCAGTAGGTCCGGGGTTCAAATCCTCGCAGGGCCGTTTATCGCAGAAAGTAGCACTCAAAAATTTACGGCAGCCATGTCTTTGGATTGCCTATCTTCTCAGGCAAGTATTTGTCAACAACATAGTTGAGGCCCCATTTTGCAAGAGCCTGCTGCTCTGCCCTTACCTTCATGTCTGCCATCTGCTTCATGGCTTTCTGCCACTCCTTATGGTGCTGTATGAATGGGTCGTTTTTCACTGCATCCTTAATCCTCTTAATGTCCACTTCCTTAAGCGGATGCGTCGGCAGCTTGTAATCTATGATGTCCTGTGGCGTTATGCCAATGAACTGAGCATTTGGAACGCAGAAAAACTCGTTGATGTGAGCAGCATTTCCCGAGCCTACCTTCAATGTCCTGTATATGTTGGCAAATCCGTATGGGTCCCCATCAGTAAACACATAAACAGGAAGTTTCATGTTATCCGAGAGTCTCCTGATGAATCTTCTGCATGCTCTTGTCGGGACTCCGCCAAGGCTTATAAGTATGCAGTCTGCCTTCTTCCAGTAATTGTGCTTCAGCAGCCTCTGGAACATACCTGCAGTCTCTATAGCCAGGATGAATTTTGCCTTTGTCTCGAATTTCAGGCCTTCAACTGAACTTGGAATTGAGTATGCCCCTGAACCGAATTTAGTGCAATCAATGCTTATTTCCTTTCCTGTCTCCGGGTCCTTATCAATCACAACTAGCCTGCCTGCTATGTCTCCGCCTTTCTCCTCTGGAATAAAGCCAAGCTGCTCCCTGTTAACCATCATCATTGCCTCTACATCATCCATGATCATGTCTGATTCTGGCTGTGAAAGGAATCTTGCCTCATCCCAATTCTTGCTAACATAGTATGCTTCCCTCTTTGTTGCTATGTCATCTGACTCGACAAGCTCCTTGGAGAGGGCCATCATATGCAGAGTTTGTGCAAATGTTTTTACCGAAGAGACTGTAAGAGTCCTTTCCTTCTTCTTTCCAGTAAGCTCAAAATATCCGTCCTTGGAGTCATATTTTACATTTGAAAGTGCACGAAGAGGCATGTTTACCTTGGGCTGCTTCTTCTTAATGATTGAAGTGTATATAGAGCCAGCTATTCCTTTTATGCCCTCAACAACCGGATTTTTTCCTGTCATTCATCGTCCTCGCTTTTGTCTTCCTTGCCTATTGCTGCAAATTCTGGGTCAAATTCCTCATTAGTTGCCTCTATTTTTTCCAATGTGCCGCGGTGCGTTTCCAGTATTTCAACAAGGCTTTCCTTTGTTGATTCCTCATCTATGCTGCCGAGTATCTCCTTTAGCGATTCCACAATATGCGGCATGTATATCTGGATGTAATCCCTTTTCTTTGATTCAGATAGTATACGCCTCTTTTTGCCGACATATGAAAGGAGCTTCCTGCCTATGTCCTGCAAGACAAGCTTTATTTCCTTTATTATCTCAGGATAATGGGCTATGGCTTCCTTGCTTTCTGATGTAAAAGGCACCCAGACAGAAGAAATGCTTATCACAACAGTGACAGGGCCTGCTGGTAGCCCACCCTTGCTCTGGTTAAGGCCATAATTTCTCCATGTCATTGAAGTTAGGGCTTTTGTTGCCGCACATGCTCCCTGCTGGTAAAGCAAAGGAACTCTGTTTGCATACCTCATCAGCCTAATTGGCTCTTCTGCTGGCTGTTCCCCGCCATATGCCAAGCCTGCCTCAATAACAAAAGGATTGCCCCTGTACACAGAAGGAGGCCTGGCTGTTGCTGCATAAAATTCTGCATTTATTTCCTTGCGCAATCCCTTTTCAAGAAGCTCTGCACCTATAGGAGAGATGCAATCGGATGGAGGCACTATGATCTTTGTATTCTTTATTCCTTCCACAAGCTTTTCAACAAGCTCCCTGCTCATGTCGGATGGCTTTGTTGATGTGAGAAGAGAAGCATTCTGGCATATCTCTTTGGCTGTTCCAGGGCCGACCCTTGAGAATTCTGTCATTAAGAATGACTGCAATGTCTTTGATTCGGTGGATTTCAGCATTCTCTGCAGAACTCCAAGCTCAACACCATATGGGTGCGGCTTTATCTCGACCGGTTTCTTAGGCATTTCCTCGGAGGCACGGGCAAACACAAGCTGCTCTGCCTTTGGATTGGTGTATACAATGGAAGCATGCGGGTTAGTTATGGCAGTTTCCTTGAGGTATTCATCTACGCTCTGGCTGCCCTGCTGATATGTTCCTTCCAGCTCGAGTTCTATCTTTGTGCCATGATCTTTGGCCCAATCAACTGTTTCCTCCTTGACAATCTCAGGCAGGTTTTTCTGCGTGTCTATGTGCAACTCATAATAATGTGCAGGAGCCGATGGCTCAATCTTTGATGTGATCTTAGCAGGCTTGCCTGTTGTCAGCTGGGCATACATTACAGCAGCAGAGATACCTATACCTTGCTGCCCCCTTGTCTGCGCCATCTTGAAGAACTTGCTGCCGTAAAGAAGCTTAGCGAATATTTTAGGTATTTGCTGCTTGATTATGCCTGGGCCGTTATCCTCTACTATTATCCTGTACCTATCATTCCCCAAATCGATTATGTCAATAGTTATTTCCGGCAGGATATCTGATTCCTCGCATGCATCAAGGCTGTTATCAACTGCTTCCTTTATTGTTGTCATGAGTGACTTGCGCTTGTTGTCAAACCCCAAAAGATGCCTATTCCTGGAGAAAAATTCAGCAACGCCTATGTCCTGCTGCTTCTTTGCCAGTTCGTGGGCTGTTGCCAATTCAGAAGCCTCCATGTGGATTATTTATATGCCTTCTCCTTTTTTCAAGCCACTTGTAAACAGTTGCATGTGTGCTGCCTGATATGAGCATCTCTATTGCCTTGCGAGCTATCTGCGAGTTTTCTGTCTGACCTATTATTGAGATGGTCTTTCCGTATACTGAAACATAGCATTCTGTGAGTTCCTCAATTATTTTCCTTGTCTTTCCTTCGCTGCCTATTACCCTACCCTTAAGCCTTAGCTGGGCGTCCTTTGACTTTGATGTATCTGAGAGTGTTATTGCCTCAAATGTGTAGTCGAGCTTCAGGAGCATGGCTGCTATTTCAGGGTTAAACCCCCTGCCTATGGCTGATATGACTTCTTTGGCAGTGTATATGCCAAGCCCATCCATGCCTCTGATAATTATATCTCCTTCTTTGGAATCTATTGACAAGGTAGTATTGGTTGTTTTTTCAATCTCTTTCCTTGTTTCTCCCTGCTTGCCTATAACTACCGCTATCCTTTCCTTCGGCACCTTGAGCTCGTATTGGAGTTCGTCCATGATTTCACAGAAAAATACATGATTTTTATAACTTGTGATAGGCTAATATTTTCTTCCTTGTTTCTTCCCTGTCTTCCTTAACGCCTAGCTTGGCGAAGAAATCACTGCAGTTCTTTATATCCCTAACAAGGTATTCTGCTGCCATCTGTGCTTCCAATGATATTCCTTGTGAAAAATCTATGAATACCGGCTCCTCATTATTATTAAGGATGTTAAACTGGGAAAGGTCACCGTGAACAATGCCTGCCTTGTATAATTGCCCCATTCCAATAATTACCTTGTCAAAAAACCGTTTAGGGTTTTCTGGTATGCTATCCTTAAGCTTTGGTGCCGGGCTTACGTCACCAATGTGTTCCATAACCAGAACGTTGTTCTGGAAGGTTATCGGCAATGGCACTCTAACGCCTGCCTCCCTTGCCTTAAGGAGGTTCCTGTACTCCCTTTGGACCCAAGCAAAGATTGTTTTCCTTCTTTTGCCCTTGAGGAAGCAATATCTTGTGTCTTGTTTTAGGTAATCGTACATTCGGTTGAAGTCGCATGTCTCAAGCCTGTAAATCTTCACTATTACCTTGCCTGATGATTTTTTGGCAGTGAAAACATTTGACTCCTTGCCTATTGCCACGGGTGATTCTAGGCCTAAAAAATGGCCCTCAGAGATGAGCTTGAATATTGTCCTGTTTGTGAAATTATCAAACACAGAATGCATTGTTTTGAATTTTTCCCTGCCGGACATGAACTAAGATTGGCATTTGCGTTTATAAATGTAGCATAAGTTGGATTAACTACTCTAAAATAGTTATAAAATAGAAACATTTATATAGATGCATACTACTCTGGAGTAATCACCTCTTTTTCCCTAGCTAGGCTTCAAACGAGGCCTTTCTAGGGTTTTATGCTCAATTATCGATGAAAGTTGATTTATCTAAATTCTTGCTTACTGTGTTCTAAAAACCATGAATTTTTAGTGTATCTGCTATCAAAAGATATATTTTTATACTAAAGAACATTTCTGAATCGTTAGATTTAAATTAAATGACCTAAGGCAATAATCACGCCCGTCACGAGAGTACTCAATGGAGCTACGCTAAAAGCAGGCGATGAGCTTGGGAGTTAGTGCAACGGGCTTCAATTATATTAGGAAGAAAGTTGAGAATCTAATTTACATTCAATAACTCAATCATAAATCATAGATAGGCATAATAAATTGAGTTTCAACTTCTTTCTTAAAGCCTATAGGCTTAATTTGAAAACGGAGGTATAACAATGGGAAAAGTAAGTCCTGTTTCGGCTAAATATATAGTTCATGCATTTATCAACATAGAAGGGGTAGTGGACAGGCCTGACGTTATAGGGGCAATTTTTGGCCAGACTGAAGGGCTTTTAGGGGCTGACCTTGAACTAAGGGAACTCCAAAGAAGCGGAAGAATAGGAAGAATAGAGGTTCTTACAGAGACAAAAACAGGGAAAACATCAGGAAAGATACTGATACCTTCTTCCCTTGACAAAGCTGAAACCGCGATAATTGCAGCTGCACTGGAAATAATAGAAAGAATTGGACCGTGCAATGCCAAAGTAAAAACAGAAATGATTGAGGATGTCAGGATAAGCAAGAGGAAATTTGTTGTTGACAGGGCAAAGGAACTGCTGAAAGACCTCATGGACAAGTCAATACCTGACAGTCAGGAGCTGGCTGATGAGGTTGCATATTCGGTAAGGGTAATGGAGATAACAGAGTATGGAAGCGAGAGGCTGCCTGCTGGGCCTGCCATAGATGAATCAGATGACATCTTAGTTGTGGAAGGAAGGGCAGATGTTATTAACTTGCTGAAATGCGGCTTCAAGAATGCCATAGCTATGAACGGCACAAACATGCCGGAAACCATAGCTGACCTAAGCAGAAAGAAGACTGTAACCTTGTTTGTTGATGGCGACAGGGGAGGTAGCCTTATAATCAAGGAAGTGACCGAAAGGGCTGAAATTGATTTTGTTGCAAAGGCCCCTGACGGTAAAGAGGTAGAAGAGATAACAAAGAAGGAGATACACAACGCGCTTAGGGCCAAGATTTCAGCCGAGCAGGCTAAATTTGAGTCCGGAAAGGATACTGCGAATAGGCAACAGCCAAAGCCTGTGCAAAGGATGCCTTCGCGTTTCAATCCTGCACTGCCACCGCCGAGGCCATTGCCTCCCAGAGCTCCGCCTTTCCAGCAAAAGCCCAGAAGTGACATAAACGAGAGTGAAAAAGGAGTTTTGCTCGGCATGCTGGAGAATCTTGTTGGAACAAGAGGGGCACAGCTACTTGATGCCAAGCTGAACATACTAGGCAAGGTTCCAGTAACTGAGATAGAACCAACGCTAAAGAGCCTTGGGATGGGAGTTCATGCCATTGTATTTGATGGGATAATTGAAAGGAGCGTTATTACAACTGCTGAAAAAGCTGATGTGAAATTCCTTGTAGGCATGGATTCAAAAGTAAACCCAAGGGAGACTAAAATCGGGATACTCACTGCAAACAAGGTTTGAACTCACTAAGCAGATTTTTTGTAAATCCCTGTGCGGAGATACATAAATCTCTCGAGGATTAACACTCATTAACTAGGCAGAAGAGTTCTTCTATATTATCTGCTGAGAGTGCCCCGCCTTTTTTGTATTTGTTGTTAAATACAAATACAGGGGCTGTGTTTATATAGAACTCAGATGCTGTCCTCATATCCTTTTCTAGCAGTGATTCTGCTTCGTTATCCATGCAGTCATCGATATTTTCCTCGTTTATGCCGTAGCTGCTAAGGCACTCAGAAAAATCTGAATCCTGTATGCATGCTGAATAAGCCATGAGCTTTGAGTAAGACTCTTCTCGTATGCAGATCTGTCTCATAGTCTCTTCATCTGGAGAGCCCCTGACATAGTATCTTGGAAAAGCAGTAACTTTCTTTTTTCCTGCGAATTCTATAAGGCTCTCCCATGCCTGCATTGATGGCGCGGAGTTTAGGGTAAGGAAAATGTCTATCCTGCCGGGCATTTCCCTTGCATCTAGAAAATATGCCGAACCTGATGCTGATGGCTTCATAAGATAGCCATCATCTGATTTTTCAAACGCTGATTTTGTTGAGCTAAACCTTGAATCTGACTCAACCTCATTGCCCATAATATAAGCAGGCAAAGCTCCAATATCATAATCGGAAATAAGCTTCTTGCCTTCTTCAGAGTCCTTGTCTACTAACCTGAAAACTGCTCCAGGATATATCTGCTTTAGAGTGTTCTGCATCCTACCGGAATCACATAATTCACAGCCTGCGAAGTTCACTATCGTGACATTAACTTCTTTTGCCTCTACATATCCACATGATGCGTTAAGGCATGTGCCTACAAAGCCATCCTTCTGGCAGTCTAAGTCAGTTGCACATTCAGGAATTGGCTGATTTAGAATGGCCTCTTCGTTTTTGTCGTGCGGCAATAATACTAGCAAGAGTATAACTACAATTGCTATAGCTGAAATCCAGTAGAACTTTCTTAAATCATTTTTTGCAGGTGGTTCATGCACTGTTGATTTATCTTCCTTCTTCTCTTGCTCTTCTGTTATTTTTTCTTCCTTGACTTCCTCTTTTGCAATGCTCTCCTGAACCCTTGCCTTAGCTGCCTCATACTCTTCCTTTGTAATGATGCCTGAGCTAAAGCTTTCTTCTATGAACTTGGACTCCCTTCTGAGCTTTTCTATATCAGGATTCATATTAATTCATCTAGAATCTTACTGAATTCTGTTATTTCAGACTCTTCGTTGAAAGCATCAAAGGCGTTTCCTGTCCTGGAATAGGAACATCCAAAGACATAAGCAGGTACTGCCAACTTGGAGTCGTATTTCATTAGAACTGCAAATTCCTCGGCAGAGAGGGACTCTTCCTTGGCTATTGTTGCGAGGTCATCCCCTGTATCAAGCTCAATCTCTCTGACAACAACATCATATGAAGCCACTGCCTTCCTGAATGCCTGCTTTGCTTCACTGCACTTGCCGCAATTGGATGCCGTGTACATCCTTACTATCGGCTTGCCTGCCTCCTTGCACACTTCGTCACCTGTGCTGGCAAAATCATTCGCTTCTATTTGTGATGGCTGAGTTCCTTTTGTTATGGTAGCCTTGCTCCTTAAAGATGAAATGTATACCTCTATTTCGCCTGATTGCTTCTGAGAGATTAATTCTTCCCTTATGGCATCTTTTACCTCGCTCAATGGGATTATATTAGGGAGGCGCTTGATTATATGGTACCCGAAGCTCGTATTGACCGGCTTTGACAGCTCTCCTTCCTTAAGAGAAAATGCTGCATCCTCGAATTCCTTAATCATCGTTCCATTTGATATTATGCCAAGTTCTCCGTTGTTGTTCACTGCTGAATCATCCTTTGACCTCCTGACTGCGAGCTCTGCAAAATCCTCCCCTTTATTAAGAAGTGAAAGCACTTCCATTGATTCATTCAGAGTATCTGAAAGTATATGCGCTACCCTCACCTGTCCTTCTCCTGCTGAAAATTCTTGGCTGTTGCCTGCATAAAATTCTGATATTTCGGATTCTGAAACTGTTATTTTTGAAAGAACTGTTGAATTGATAAGTTCAGTTATCATAAGCTGGTCTATCACGTTTTTCTCTATTTCTTCAAGAGTTATATTTTGGCTTGCTATATAATCAGTGAATTCCTCAGTGGAAATAAATTGTGCCTTTATGGAATTTACAGCATCCGATACTTCCTCGCTGCTGGCAACCATGCCTGCCTTCTTTGCTTCCTGGATAAGCAGCTTCTGGTTTATAATCTGGTCAAGTACATCATTTTCAGATATTATTTCCTTGTACGCTTCCGGAACCCTGGAATATGCATCCTTAAGCTCATCCATGGTAATAACTTCTCCATTGACGACAGCAGCCTGCTCCGCAGATGCCTTGGGTGTGCTAGAAGACAGATAGTAAATTGCCCATATAAGAGCCACAACAAAAACTATTGAACCGATTATAATTGCCTTTTGCTTTCCGCTGTCTTTTTTTGCCATTATCCCTACCCCCTTACAGGCTCGTCTAAAACCCTGCTAGATTAATAAACTTTTCTATAATTGTACTACTTTAGAATGGTTTCTAAAATTATATATAATGCAGTCCTCTTATTCACCAGGATGTATGATATAGTGATTGGCAGGAGCAAGGAAGAAATTGAAAAGTATGGAACAAAAGGAACTATACTTCTTGGAAAGCATTATGTGAAGATGGGCCAGACAACCTCATTATCCAATGAGATTTACCTTGATGTCATGTCCAGCCATGTTGTTTTCATATGCGGAAAGCGAGGCTCAGGAAAGAGCTACACAATGGGAGTAATAGCAGAAGGGATAAGCGACCTCCCTGAAGAAATAAAGGGCAACATATCTGTTGTGTTGCTTGACACAATGGGTGTTTACTGGACAATGAAGTACCCTAACAAGAGAGAGGAAAGCGAGCTGAAGGAATGGGGACTCGAGCCTGCCGGGCTTAACATAGTAATATACACCCCATCAGGATACTTTGAGAAGCACAAGGAAGAAGGAATACCGACGGACTTCCCATTTTCCCTGAAACCCAGCGAGCTGTCACCTAGCGACTGGTGCACCAGCTTTGACATGGACATTAATTCTGACATAGGCTCGGTCATAGACAGGATTATAAATGACCTGCAGGAGGAAGGCACTGATTATGACATAGATGCAATAATCTCAAGAATACGCGATTCTGGCTCTTCAACTGGAATTAAGGAAGCTGCATGCAACAGGTTCCTTGCAGCCAAAAAATGGGGGCTCTTTGATTCAAAAGGCACCCCGATACATGACCTAATCAAGGGAGGCCAGGTCACTGTGCTTGACGTCAGCTGCTATGCCTCAACAGCAGGAGCTTCCCATATAAGGGCATTAGTAATAGGGATTGTAAGCCAGAAGATATTTCTTGACAGGATGATTGCGAGGAAAAAAGAGGAGCACGAAGCCATAAGGAGTGAAAGCTCACTGATTTACCACGAGGGAGGATTGAGGAGGGAGCCTCTTGTATGGCTGGTAGTCGATGAAGCGCATGAGTTTCTGCCGAATGAAGGGAAAACAACGGCTACTTTGCCGCTTGTTACTTTGCTTCGTGAGGGAAGGCAGCCGGGCATATCCCTTATTCTTGCCAGCCAGCAGCCAGGAAAAATACATACTGATGTGATGACCCAATCTGACATAGTCATAGCGCACCACATAACTGCAAATATAGACGTGTCTGCCCTGGGCATGCTGATGCAGAGCTACATGAGAGAAGGCTTGGACAAATACCTGAATAATCTGCCAAGCACAAAGGGTTCTGCCATAGCATTCGATGACAACAACGAGAAGATGTACCCAATGATGATAAGGCCGAGGATAACATGGCATGGAGGCTCATCGCCAAAAGCGTACATCACAGAAAAGAAGGTATTTGATTTCTAAATTATTTTTTTCCTTTCCTTTTTTACATCAAAATGTGATTCTATCGGTGCATATGCCATAGATATAAGCGCGGCAACAAGCATAAGCACAAAAAAGAGGAGGAAAGCAAAGCCGAACGACCTTGACTTAGGATATACGTAAAAGACAGAGATAATTGCTCCAACAAGGCTAGTAAGCATAAAGCCTGACGAAAGGTGCACAACTTTGTATAGCATCTTTATCCTATCCTCATACTTTGAATATAAATTTATCGATATTTTTTCTTGCCTTTTCCCTGCTTTGTTGGTGCTTTGCAAGGAATGAATTCAATTTTTCTATGAGCAGTGCCTTGAGCTCACCTGAAAGCATCCTGCCCTTCCTGTAAGCTTCGTATATTTCTTCAAGCTTCCTGTCATCTTCCTCAAGGAAAGTCAGCCAGATGTAAGAAACATCGATGTCAGGATTCCCACCTAGTTTCCTATGCTCTTCTAGAGTAGCCTGGCCTCCTGAGAATGCATACTTGTTGATTTTGCTCTTGACTGTTTTTGCATCATCGGTCGTGAATATAGTCGCATTATCGCCTGATGAGCTTGACATCTTGCCGTCAGAATCCATGCCTCCGAGGCCTGGCAGAAACCTGCATTGTATAGATGCTGGCTTGTAATAACCTATCTTGGATATGACATCTCTGGTTACCCTGAAATGAGGGTCCTGGTCGATTGCGTGCGGTATAAGGCAAGGCATCTTCTTCTTATGCAGGACAGATGGCAGGAAGGATGGAACAGCTTGCATTGCTGTATAGAATATTGCACCTATGTTCTGCTCGTTTGTGAAGCCAAATGATGATTTTACAGTAGAAAAAGTTATCTTTTTTGATACCTTGAGAGCTTCCTTGTACATGATGCCTGCATGCTTTGTGTCAATAAGGAAAAATGTCTTTCCCGGCTTAAAGCCAAGTGCAATGACATCAAGCATATTCTCATATGTGTATTTCTCAGTTTCTTCCAGTGTCAAATCATCCCTGAAAAGGAATTTCTCCTCATCCGGGAACTGGAACCAGAGTTCTACATCAAAAACATCCTGGAGCCATTTAGTGAGCATCCATGGGATTAAATGACCAATATGAGTGTTGCCTGAAGGTGCCCTTCCTGTGTATAGAAAGAATTCGTTTCCTTTTTCATATTGGTCAAGGATAAAGTCTAAGTCCCTATGCGCAAAGAATATTTTCCTCCTTACAAGGCAATGCAGATTTTTTGAATGCCTCTCAAGCCTCTTAATGAGGGCATCGTCTATCCTTGAAACGCCAAATTCCTTGATAAGCTTATCATAGTCTACATTCCCTTTTACTTCCCATGGAGTTATTGTAGTCATATCAGCAAATCGCTTCCCTTAGCTCTTTAATTGCTTTCACCCTGTCTTGATTATTAAATATTGCGGAAGCTGCGACGATAACATTTGCGCCTGCATCAACTGCCTTTTTAATCGTTTTAGGATTTATGCCGCCGTCTATTTCTATGTCAAGCCTTGGCTTCATCTTCCTTAGCTTCCTGATTTTCTTAAGCACTTCTGGAATAAATTTCTGCCCGGAATAGCCTGGATAGACAGACATTATTAGAACCATGTCAAGCCCGTTAAGGTATGGAAAAACTGCTTCGAGAGGAGTGTCAGGCTTTACTGCTATGGATGCCTTTGCACCAAGTTTTTTTATCAGATTGATGCATTCATCTATATTGTCATCGCATTCTATATGGATAGATACAATCTTGCCTCCTGAATCAACAAATTTCTCTATGTATCCGTCCCTCATAGGGTGCTTCACCATAAGATGTATGTCCTTTGGAAGGCCCGATTTCACTTTTTTTATTTCTGAAGGAGAGAAAGTAACAGGCGGGACAAATTTGCCATCCATTATATCCACATGGATTATATCTGAATAAGGCTCTATCTGACTTACCTCTTTCTGGAGCATCTTCCTATCCGCCGATAATATAGAAGGTGCGAGCTTCATGATTGCTGACATAGTGCATGGATTTTTAAAGATTCCTTATAAAAACTTAATCTATGATTTCATTTACCATTCCAGAAGCATCTGCCTAAACTGGTTCTTAATCCAGCGATAGTGATTTTATGAATTTCCTGACCTTCTCTAAAGGAGGATTTTTCGCCTTTATCATTTTAACAATGGCAGAGCCGCATATTGCACCATCAGCTCCCATTTCAATGACCTGCTTCACATGCTGCCTGCTTGATATTCCGAAGCCTACATAAACAGGAAGATTAATGCTGCTTTTCGTCTTTTTTATCAGGCCAGCGACTTCCTTGCTTATGCTTTTCCTTATGCCTGTTGTTCCCCTTACTGTAACGAGATAGATGTAACCTGATGCGTGCTTGCTTATCTCTGCAAGCCTTTTTGAGGAGGTTGAAGGAGCAACCATGAAAACCTGATAAATCTTGTTCTTTTTTGATTCTGCAAGAAGCTCTCCAATTTCCTCCAAGGGGCAATCAGGGCAAAGAACAGCATCTATGCCAAGAGTTTTGCACTTATTGTAAAACTTAGCTATACCATACCTAAATACCATGTTCATGCTGACCATGATGCTTATGGGAATGTCAGAATGCTTCCTTAACTCCTTTAGCAGCATGAAGGATTTTTCTGTTGTTATGCCTGAGCTTAAGGCCCTGTAATTCGCAGCCTGGATTATAGGGCCGTCTGCTATAGGGTCTGAAAATGCGAAGCCGAGCTCAAGCGCATTGGCGCCTGATTCTGCTGCAATTCTTAACAGCTTGAGAGAGGTAGAATAATTGGGGTCGCCCAGCACAAGAAAAGGCATTACAAAGTTAGAGCCGAATCTCATTTTCCAAAAGACAGTACCTGATTAATGTCCTTGTCACCCCTCCCTGAAAGGCTTATTAGCAAAATATCGTTACTTGAAAACATTTTCCTGTTCCTCAGGACAAATGCTATTGCATGTGATGATTCAAGAGCTGGAAAAATGCCTTCTTTCCTTGAAAGATAATGGAACGCATGCAGGGCTTCTTTGTCAGTTGCACTCGTGTACATGGCCCTTTTGCTTTCCTTCAGGAAGCTGTGCACAGGCCCAACACCCGGGTAATCAAGACCTGCTGATATGCTATGCGCTTCCTCTATCTGGCCGTCCTTGTTTTGCAAGACATATGACTTGCTACCCTGGAATATACCTACTTCGCCCTGTGAAAGAGTCTTTCCGTGCTTCTTTCCATTGCCTCCTGCTTCTACGCCTATAAGCCTGACCTTGTCCCTGAGAAAAGCGTCAAAAATACCTATTGCGTTTGAGCCTCCGCCGACGCAGGCGATTACATGTGTTGGCAGCCTGCCTTCCCTTGCGAGAATTTGCCTCCTTGCCTCGTTGCCTATGACTTTCTGGAAATGCTGAACCATCATTGGATAAGGATGTGGACCAACAACACTACCAAGAACATAATAGCAAGTGTCTACTCTTCCAAGAAAATACCTGAGCGCTGCATTTACAGCATCCTTCAAAGTCTGTGAGCCTGCTGTTACTGGAACTACTTCTGCGCCGCAAAGCTGCATCCTGTAGACATTGGGCTTCTGGCGCTCTATGTCCTTGGCACCCATAAAAACCTTAAGTGAAAGGCCGAAAAGAGCGCATACTACCGCTGTTGCGACGCCATGTTGGCCTGCGCCTGTTTCTGCTATAATCTCTTTCTTCCCCATCTGCTTTGCAAGCATCACCTGGCCAAGAGTGTTGTTTATCTTATGCGCACCTGTATGCAGCAAATCTTCCCTCTTGAAATAAACTTTGCAGCCTATGTCCCTGGAAAAGTTCTCAGCTAAATAGAGAGGAGATGGCCTGCCAGCATAGTCTCGAAGCAAACCAGATAGCTTATTGTTGAAATTCCTATCTTTCCTGCACCTTATGAATGCCTTTTCAACATCTTCCATTGCAGCTACCATCATTTCCGGAATATAGATTCCGCCGAATGCCCCGAATTTTGTCCTGAGCTTCATGCTACAACGGCCTCAATGAAGGCCTTCACCTTCCTGCCGTCTTTTATGCCGGGTGATTTTTCCACTCCAGATGCAGTATCCACACCATAAGGATGTAGTTTAAGTGCTTGTGAAACATTTTTCTGCGTCAGACCGCCAGCAATGATTATTTTTCCGCTCTGCCCTTTGAGAAAGGATGGGTTGAATGACTTTCCTGAACCGCCGTGCCTAGCTGATTTTGTATCATAAAGAGTGATATATTCCTTTTGAAAAGGAGTTTCTATGCCATTTTCCCCGACTTTCCTTACATGAATTACCGGCCTGATATACTTACCCTTGATGTAATTGCCATGTAGCTGTATGAAATCTATGCCTGTTGATTCAGCCATGCTGTTTATCCCCTCTACCGTACCATCAACAAAAACGCCAACGCTTTGCACTGAAAGTGGAAGAGAGCTTATTATTTCTTTTGCTTTTGCTGTGCTTATATTTCTCTCTGAGAGATTATAGAAATTAAATCCTAGCAAATCTGCGCCATGCCCTATTGCCATTTTTGCATCTTCCATGGAAGTTATGCCACATATCTTTACCTTGCACCTATGCATGGAAGACAATGATGCAGTTATGTTTCCTGATTTCATGAGGAAACTACCTATAAGGACTGCATTTGAATTAACATCAAGTATGTCTTTCCTGCTTGAGAATCCTGATTCTGAAACAACAATTATTCCTTTAGGCACGTGTGGAATGAGCTGCTTTGTTATGCTCAGGATGACTTCCATTTTTTCAGATGAAATGTCCCTGTTGTTTATGCCTATTATTTTCGCGCCGCAGGAAACTGCCTTCTGCAATTCATCTTTTGTATGAACTTCCACCAATGCATCCATGCCTAGCTTGCCTGTCAGTGAAATCAGGCCAGAAAGTTTTTTTTCAGGCAACAGCTGCGCAATAAGAAGAATTGCGTCTGCGCCATAATACCTTGACTCATAAACCTGATAATCATCTATTATGAAATCCTTCCTGAGAATCGGTGCCTTGGTATGCTTGGAGACTTCTTTTATATATGAAACATCGCCCTTAAAAAATTCCCTGTCAGTAAGCACAGATATTGCATTTGCGTAGGAATCATATGCTTCTGCAACTTCCTTTACTGTCCTGCCCCTTACTTCCTTCATTGAAGGAGAGGCAAATTTTATCTCGGCAATTATGTTGTTCCTGCCCTTAAGGCACCTGTAAAAATTATGGCTTGCATTGGTTAATTTTTTTCTCATGGTGCTCAATTTAAGGCTAGCTTTTCTCTTGGCTATCTCTTTCCTCTTTGCTTCCACGATTTTCTCAAGTATGCTCATAGCTTGCGCATCTCCTCCAAAACTTTTTTAGCCCTGCCAGATGAGATTGATTGCCTTGCCAGAGATATTCCGTCTTCAATGCTCTTGACCTTTCCTGCTATCTTCAATGCGGCTGCTGAATTAATGATAACTATGTCAGAGCAAGGAGATGCCTTGCCATTGAGTATGCTTACTATGACTTCTGCACTCTCCTTGGCACTGGATACTAATAAATTCTTTTTTTGGGAAAATTGTATGCCGTATTTCCTTGGGTCAAAGTCAGAGTAAGAAATTTTCCCTTTCTCTATTTCTGCTACTTTGGATATTCCTGATACGGCAATCTCATCCAAGCCATCTCCATGGACGACCATGCTTCTCTCTGTCCCGAGAATTGAAAGGGCATTTGCCACTATGTCAACTGCCTCATTGTCGAATACGCCCACTACCTGCCTCTTCACTCTCGCAGGATTCATCAATGGACCGAGCATGTTGAATATAGTCCTAACACCAAGCTCCTTCCTTAGTGGGCCTACATTCTTCATTATAGGATGGTATGAAGGGGCAAAAAGCAATGCTATTCCTGCCTTGGAAAAAGAATCTTTGGGATTCTCAGCGCATTTCCCTATACCGAGCTCATCAATAACATCAAAACTTCCTGAACTTGAGGATACTGCCCTGTTGCCGTGCTTTGCTACTTTGACTCCTGCGCCTGCTATGACGAACATTGCCGCAGTTGATATGTTGAATGTGCCGCTCTTGTCCCCTCCTGTGCCACAGACATCAATGGCACCTGGCAAATCAATCGTTACAGCCTTTTCCATTATTATTGATGCAAAATGCGCTGCCTCTTCCGGAGCTATACCTCTTGCCTGCATTCCGCACAGTATGCCTGCAAGCTGCGCATGACTGAATGAATTTCCTGCTATGGCATTAATTACAGAACTTATGTCCTGCCCTGACAGCTTATTTCCTGTGACTATTTTTGCCAATATGTCTTTCATAATGCCTCACCACGTTTCTTATAAGCTTGACACCATTGTCATTATGCATCGATAGTATGGACTCTGGATGAAACTGCACTGCCTCTATAAGAAGATTCTTATGCCTGGCTGCCATGACTATGTTTCCTGCCATTGCTGATGCTTCAAAGCATGAAGGCACAGTATATGTGCCGAGGGAATGGTACCTCGCAAAGCTTGCATTTTTTGGTATGCCTTCAAAGATAGTTTTTGAATCATGCTCTATTTTGGAAGAGGCACCATGCACTATCTCCTTTAGGGGAAATATTCTTGTGCCGAAATACTCCATGATTGCCTGGAAGCCTAGGCAGACGCCGAAAATAGGCAGTTCCTTGTGGAAAGCGTGGTGGATGACGTCAAGATAGTTGCCTGCTTCTCTCGGACCATTAGGGCCTGGCCCGAGAATTATGAAATCTGGCTTCTCCTTTTCTATTACAGAGAGTGAGCAATCGCTCTTGTACATTACAACAGAACAGCCTGCATTCTGGAAATGAGCTCCAATCATCTGGGCGAATGAATCGTAGTTGTCTATGTAGAGTGCCTTCATCTTAAACCACCTTAAGCATTTTCTCCATCTTGAGCCTGCTTTCCTTAAGCTCTCCGTCAGGTGTTGAAAGCGCCACTACTCCACCGCCTGAACGGATATATGATTTGCTGCCCTTTACATGCACTGACCTTATGGCTATTCCTGTATTGCAGTCGCCATTGAAGGAAAAATAGCCAATTATTCCGCCATAAAATCCCCTTCTTGATGTTTCATATTCCTCTATCATACGCATTGCCTCCTGCTTAGGGGCACCTGAAAGCGTTCCGGCCGGAAGCGTGATTAAGAGTGCATCAAAAGCATCTATGCCATTTCTTAGCTTGCCTTTTACGCCTGAAACAAGATGGTATAAGTTGGGATAAGCTTCCACTGTAAAAAGGTCGGATACAACAACTGATTCAGGATATGAAAGCGCATAGATCTCGTTTCTTGCAAGGTCAACAAGCATGGAATGCTCCCTCCTCTCCTTATCATCAGTAAGCAAAAAAATCCTTGCTTGGGCGTCATCGAAAGGATTGCTGGATCTTTTTACAGTACCTGCAATCGGCCTAATCTCTATTTCGCCCTTCTCCACCTTTATGTGCAGTTCTGGAGAGGCACCGTAAAATATCTCATTATTGCCGAGGTTAAAGAAGAAGGAATAAGGAGATGGATTAATTTCTCTAAGTTCATTGTATGAAACCATCGGGTCTTTTTTTAGCGGCACCTCAACCTGCCTGGAGAGCACGCACTGCATTGCCCTTCCTTTCCTTATGTCTTTTATTGCCTTGCTTACCTGCGAGCGATAATCCTCATCACTTATGTCCTGACGGATTCTGCCTTTGCCTTTCCTGAAGACAAATCCTTTGCTGGCTTTTGCATCCCCTTCAAAGAAAACTATGTGCTTTGCCTCTTTTGTTATGTCATTAAAAACGTATAGCTCTGAGGGTATGAAAAAAATAAAATCATCCCCTTCATCATTCTTGTGCTTTTTACCTATGGAATAGTAATTGCGCGCAAAATCATATGCAGCAAGGCCATAAAGCCCATTATAGGGTGAGTCTGAGTGGAATTTTTTTATAAGGGAGCGGAAAATGAAGGAAACATTTCTGAGCCTTGTCCTCTCATTTTCCCTGATATTTTTGTTGCTTTCCCTCGGCACTTTTCCATTTATTGTGTTGCCTTTTCTGGTTACTTCAACAGCATACTGGAAATCATCATCTGTAAGCCTGGCAAGTATCTTTTCTCCTGCCTTTGTCAATGCTGTTATTGTAAATCTCTCGTTTTTGCCGGATATCCTGACAGCGGGATTTGGAACTATAATGCTCTCCTTCCCGTATCTCATGTTAAGGGATCTTGACTCCAAAAGAAGGCTGATATTCCTTCCGTTATCAGTAAGCTTCCTGTAAAGCTGGAAATGGTCCTGGTATGGTATTTTTGACTCTTTTGCCATAATACTGCCTATTGCCAGCGGTATATAAAGTATTGGTCATAAATAGAAATATTTATTAATTTAAGTCATATCTGTTATATAAATGTCACAAATAGAACAAAATTTCAGGCTTTTCCTCTCCAGAAACCCTGAGATTGAAAAATGCTGCCAGAATGGACTAATCAACAGAAGGTCGCTTGCACGGCGCATCATAGATGATGGAATAGCTAACAAGAACCAGCTTGACGCGGCAATAGCAATGCTCAGGAGGTTTGATTATGGAAAGGAGGAAAAAGGAAGTGAGGGAATTTTCAAGAATGTTAAGGTCACGATAAAGAACAACATTCTAATTGCAAGCTTTGAAAAGAGCAAGGAGATTGTAAGGAAAGCACCACAGATAATGGCGCACATAAACTATGACAGGGGAGATACTCTGAAAGTTGTTGTCGGGTCAACGCAGCTGAAAGTTTTCATTGACGCAGAAAAGCAGAAAATAATGGATGAGCTTTTTTCAGGCTATAAAGTTTTGCACAGGGACAAGAACATCAGCGAGATAAGCATGCAGTTCCCAGACATATCAATAAAAACCAAGGGGATAATATCCGTAATAACGAGGGAGCTGCTTGTACATGGCGTAAACATAACAGAACTGCTTACCGCAAGCCCTGAGCTGCTCGTTTATGTGAATGAGGAATATGTCCTAAAATCATATGAGATAATCAATGCATTGAGGAATTAAAGATATTCCTTACTACTTCCATGGCATTCTCCCTTTTTTTAGGAAATGATGCTATTGATATTCTCAGATGATAGCAGTCGCCTTTGTCCTCAAGTGAAAAAATATTATTTTTTGCAAGATTGTGTTTATCAAATCTAAGGAAGAAATCGTTCCTTCTGTCAAGCCTTGATTCTATCTGCTCAAAAATTGTGTCCTTCTGCTCGCTGCCAATTTTAGAGCAGAGATGAGAGAGCATCTTGTTTATATGCGATGATTTTTCGAGAATTATGCGGAGGATTGTTATCTTTTTCTCTTCCCGGCTTCCGGCTATACCCCTTTCTATTGCTATTTTCTCATCTGCAAGGGAATATGGGAAGAATCTCCTGAGGCCAGATACTATTTCATTTTCGTTGTCTTCTGGCTTTGAGTATACTGTTAGGTCAAGCCTGTGCGCATATTTCATAGAAGCTGCAACTCAATCAAAGTATTTATTTCCTACCCCAAAAGTTATATAAAAGTGCCAAAGACAGAACAACCATGAAGCATACAGTCAGGATAACCGTAATACTCCTTGCTGTTTTTATGGCCAGCCAAGTTATGGGCTTGCTAATAATAGACAGGTATATAGACCATGCTGCCCTGAGTGATACTGGGGAAGTTGAGTTCAGTGAGCTACCATATGGAATAGAGAGGCCGCCTGTAGAAGAGAGATACTCTTCTGTCTATATAGTATCGGCGGTCCTAATAGGCACGCTCCTGCTGCTCATGATAATAAAGTGGAGAAAGGTGCTCCTGTGGAAGATATGGTATTTTCTGAGCGTCTTTATAACACTTGGAGTTGCCTTTGCTGCTTTTCTCGACAGCAGGATTGCACTTGCACTTGCTGCCATATTCGGGTATATCAAAGTATTTAGGCCTAATGT
This sequence comes from Candidatus Woesearchaeota archaeon, assembly GCA_018303125.1. Classification (GTDB taxonomy): domain Archaea; phylum Nanobdellota; class Nanobdellia; order Woesearchaeales; family WJIZ01; genus JAGVYS01. Next base: position 19,755 of record JAGVYS010000006.1, read on the forward strand.
TGCCATACATAACCTGACAGAGATTTTTGTATACGGTGGCCTGGCAGCCATATTTGTACCAATAATGAATCCGATGTCTGCAATTGTGTTACTTTTCCTAATATCTATTTATGACATCTATGCTGTTTGGAAAAGCAAGCATATGATAAAACTTGCAGAATTCACTTCAGAGTCAAACGTCTTTGCAGGCATATCCATACCATACGGAAAAAAGACGCTGAAAATAGGTAAAATAGCAAAGAATAAGGGCAGGAATGCCCTCTTGGGCGGAGGAGACATCGGCTTTCCATTGCTCTTTACAGGAGTTATAATGAAGGAGATTATGAAATCTTCCCCTCAATTTGGCTTTCTAACTGCCCTAATAATACCTGTATTTTGCTGCCTATCATTGGCTGCATTGTTTTACTTCGGTGAGAAAAACAAATTTTATCCTGCCATGCCGTTCATATCAGCAGGATGCCTTGCTGGATATATGGTAATATCATTTATTTAAATTTCTGGAGCGTCTTTTGGCCAGATAAAGAATAAGAAGTAGGATTTATGGCCATGCCATCCCTTGCTGCAATTGCCTGCACTTTTGTCTGCCTCTGAATTTCCCTGACTTCGTACATAGGATCTTCCTTCACCATCTCCTGCCCGAAATGAGTTATTATTGCAAGATTTGGCTTTACGCTATCTATGATTTTTGTTGCGTCTTCCATGCATAGGTTTGACTCTGTTCTTTTCCTGGAGGGAACATTAAGTACGAGTATGTTAGAATCCTTATACTGCTCAACTATGTCCTCAGAGTAAACAGTATCTCCGCTGTACGTAAGTGTGAACTCAGGAGCAAAAAACTTGAAGCCAAGGCTGTTTGGCTCTGAATGCCTGGCTGTTATGGCCCTTATTTCAACGTCATTTACCCCAATTCTTTGCTGGCGGTCGACAACTATGAATCTCTCCAAGAGGCCCCTGAAATAAGGAGAAACAACAGGAGAATAGTCGTCTGTTCCCATGATTGATGTCTTGTTGGCTATCATTACGCCCTTCTTATCAAGGCCTGAATACGACATGGCATCAATAACTGCGTTTGCATCATTTGAATGGTTGAGGTGCGCATGTGATACGAGAATTGCTGTTGTGGCCCTTACATTAACTCCGTATTCCCCTGCCTTTGAAAGTGCGCCTATTCCCGGGTCAACATGAAATTGGTTATCTCCTGACTGGAGTATAAATCCACCGGAAGACAACTTGCCTTTCCCGACAACGGAAGGCCCTGTACCTGTACCTAAGAAAATTATGGATGAAACTATTTTAATCCCCCACTTGTGGAAGCTGCCGAATTAATAAATTTTTCGTTAGATTTAAAATGGATAGTAAATTCTAGGCATATGCAGGCTAGGCCGGTGCATCAGTCCTGCATTGTCACCGCAAACGGACTTCATGGCGGGGCCGAAGCCCTAGGAGAGGCATATCTACAAGGACCAGTCCCTTTCCGGACAATGATATTCTGTCCTTTGGGACTAGTGCTTCAGCGAATCAGGTCAGGTCAGGAATGAAATAAGTGAAGAACTTACATTAGGCAGCCTTAAGCTTTAGCATTGGTGCTCAGAGGGTAGCGGAATTAAGGAAGGAGAGGGATTAAAGCTGGAACTCTACGATGTGTCCATTTTAGGGCCTGCCTGCTTCTTCCAAAAATTTTTATAGTCCTATCTGGAATAAACAATGTATGTCGTCTGAAAAGGTTTTTCTGGCAGTAATGCTTGCAGGCATCGTCTCGCAGATAATAAAGGTATCACTTAGCACTTTTAAGGACCGAAAAATCCCTCACATACATGACCTTCTTGTGACAGGCGGAATGCCAAGCACGCACTCTGCATTTGTAAGCTCCATGCTGCTTATAATCCTCCTTGAGGAGGCCGTGACTAGCGTATCTGTTATTGCCCTTGTCCTTTTCATCATTGTAATAACTGACTCAATAGGAGTAAGAAGAACAGCAGGAGAAGATGCAAAAGCCCTAAACAAAATAATAAGGCTTGAAAAATTAAAGATACATAAGGTGCACTATGCGCTTGGCCACAGGCCGATTGAAGTACTAAGCGGGGTAATGCTTGGGTTTACTGTGGCACTGGCAGTATGGCTTATCTGACATATGTAAGCCAGCTTTCATATTCCTTATTCTTCCCACTAACCGAATCTAAGAATATAACCCTGATTTTCTTGGTTATTTTGCCTATGCTACCATTGCCTATTACAGTGCTGTCAATTTTCTTTATTGCTGTAATCTCGGCAGCAGTGCCTGTAAAGAAAGCCTCGTCGCTTTGCTTTAACTCTTTCGGGCTTATGTCCTTTTCAATTGTCTTTATTCCCTCTTTCGCTGCAATACGCATGACAGAATCCCTTGTTATGCCTGAAAGTATGTTGCCTAGCTTGGGAGTGTAAAGAACTTCATTCTTGACGAAGAATATGTTTTCTCCAGGACCCTCTGCACACATGCCATTATAATCCAGGAGCAATGCCTCCTGAAATCCATTTGCCTTGGCCTCGCAAGATGCAAATATGCTGTTAACATAATGGCCGCATATCTTTGAGCCTGCATCAGTTGACTTTGGATGGAGCCTTATGAAAGAAGATGTCATGACGCTTACTGCTTCTGCGCCAAGATAAGAGCCCCATGGCCATACAGCTATTGATGCGTTAACAGGAGCTCCCGTAGGGTCAAGCCCCATTTTCCCGTATCCATAGTATAATATTGGCCTTATGTAACCTGAGTGTATGCTGTTTTTCCTTACTGTTTCTACTATTGCATTGCTGAAATCCGCTTTCTTGAAAGGGACTTTCATAAATGTCTTTCCTGCGCCGTCAAACAGCCTGTTAACATGGTCGGTTAGCCTGAATATAGCAGGGCCTTTTGCTGTCTCATAAAACCTTATACCTTCAAATACCCCCATACCGTAGTGCAGAGTATGTGTGAGGATGTGTACCTTAGCATCATCCCATGCTACAAATTTCCCGTCCATCCAAATGTATTTTGTTGTCTCCATCTATATCGACGAATTTATTGCAGATTTAAAAAGTTTTGTATCTAATTCAGGAGAGAAAAAGAATAAGAATCGGTATAATCACCATACCAAGAACAGTGCTTATTAGAACAGTGGAAGCAGCCAAATCCGCATCCTTTTTGTATTTCTGCGTAAGGACCATTGACATGACAGCAGATGGCATTGATGCCTGAAGAAGGATAACTGACTTCTCTGTGCCTGTTAAACCAAGCATATTTGTTATGACAAAAGCCAGAAAAAAGCCTGCAAATATTTTGAAAAAAGAGGCGAGAGATGGCAGAGCGTATGAATCTATCCTGAGCCTTGAGAGCACTATGCCAAGAACTATCAAAGCAGCAGGTATGGTTATGCTGCCTAGCATTTCTGCTGCTTTCAGCATTGGCTCTGGTATAATAATGCCTGTAATATTTACAAGCAAGCCGAGAAAAATTGCGTATATATAGGGCATCCTGAACATCTCTGTGAGGTTGTTTTTGTGATGCACAATATACACTCCAAGGCTGAAGAGGAACAAAGAGCCGATAACATCGTATGCAATAGCCATCGATAATCCTTCGCTGCCGAAGGCAAATAGCGCCAAAGGATATCCGAGATAGCCTGTATTGCCTATTGTTGCAGGAAGCGTCATTCCTTTGTTATTCCTGAACATAAAATAGGCTATGCTGCCCTGAACTGCTATTATGGCAATAGCTGCAAGAGCCACTGAAGAAAATGCAGAGAGGTCTATGTCTGAGCTTGCAAGGGAATTAAAAATAAGGGCAGGTGCAGTAAAATAAACGATGAAATCAATTATGCTCTTTATATCATCCTTTCTCCTGAGCCCTATGACCCAGCCAAGGAAGATAAGAAGGAAAACAGGGACTATTGTGCCAACAACAAGTGGAATAGATGCCATGCTTACTGTATTTTTATAACGATAATAAATAGTTATCCAAAGCTTAATTATTCTCAATCGCCTTTAGGGTTTACATTAAAAGGCTCGAACAACAAAACATACGATGGCTTGATGCTTCTTGGGCAGTGCTCCGTGCCCTTTGGAACAATATGCATCTGCCCTTCCTTTACTCTTGCATTTTTCCTGCCTTTGTACTGTATTTCTATTTCACCGATGTAAACAAAGAACAGCTCATCATCATTAGCATGTTTGTGCCAGTGGTATTCACCATCAAAAAGAGCCATTCTGACAACATAGTCATTTATCCTGCTGACATCAATCGGAGAATAAGGCTTTCCACCAAACTCCTTAATTTTCTGCTTTAAGTCAATTACAGTGTGCATGATATTATGCGGGTTGACTACTATAAAAGTATTTCTTTAGCAATAGACATATTTTTATAGCTGTGGATTGGCGTATAGATTAATGCATCTGAGAATTTTAATCGTTTTTGCATTAAGCCTGTTTCTGTTAGGATGCAATGGAGAAAATCATACCATTAATGATGGTTATGCCGAAGATAACAATGTTTACCAAATAAATACAGGAGAAGATTATATAAATTCTGTGCCTGAACAACAAACTCAGCCTTACAGGCAGGAAGAAAATTTTCCTGAACAGCGACGCGGCTGGGAGATACTTACCGAGAAAGAAAGAAAAATGCTTTCTGAATGCAATGATGTTCTTTTCAGCTTCTCTCCTGTTCCAATTGATTCCATAACGAATATTGAGCCAATCGGAGAGGCAAATCCACCAGAGCACACATTGGCAAGCATAAGCTCGGATACATATATTGCAGTCGAAGAAACAACAACGCTTGTTGCGCCAGGAGACATATGGATTATACTCATACAGCCAAGGTATGGAGTTACGCAAGACCCGGAAGACCATGTTATCAAGTATGCAATGTGCAAGGATATTTATGGTGTGGTGGACCATGTGAAGGGTTTCTCACCGGAAATGCAGCAAATTGTGGATAATTTTGAATGCCCTGACCAAAATACCGAGCCGGGAGATGATAGGTGCCCTATTCTTTCTATGGTTCCTGTAAAGGCAGGAACTCCTTTAGGCAAAGTCGGTGGAATGCAGGGGAATTTTAATTTTGGAACATGGGATTTAAGGGTTAATCATGCGTATATCAGCCCTAAGAGGCATGGACAACTCTCATTGCATTCAACATGCCCATTCGACTATTATGGTTCACCGCTGAAGGAGCAACTGATGGGCAAGATAAAAAGGCAGGATGAGGGTAGATGCGGGACTGTCTTGCATGATATTCCGGGAACATTGCAGGGAGACTGGTTCATAGGAGATGCAACAATCATGAGGCCAAGTGACTGGGGCAAGCTACTGTTTCTTGGACATGACAATGATTTCCCGGAGCAGCTACTAATCGTTGCCAGCGGAATATTTGTAGAGCGGCCAACCAAATGGTTTATCACGCCAGAAAAATCAGGAATGAAAAACAGGGATTTTGGAGAGGTAAAGGATTATGAGATATACTGCTATGACAATGAAGGCGATGAAGAATACAGAAATTATGAAAAAGGAAAAACAGAAGGCAGGATACTTATCCAGCTATCAAGCAAAAATGAATTGAAAATAGAGCATCAAAATGATTTATGCAAGGCAGGAAACTGGCAATTTAAAAGCCCGGTAACATATATCAGGTAGCACCAATAAATTTAATAATAAAGAGCACGTGAATTTTTTGATGTTAGAAGTGTGCTCACTTGCCTCCGGAAGTGCTGGGAACTGCTATTATGTAGGTTCTGAAAATACATCAATATTAGTTGACGCAGGAATTTCAAGAAAGGAGATAGAGAATAGGCTAAGGAGCATAGGAAAGGAAATGTCATGCATAAGGGGGCTATTCATAACTCATGAGCATTCTGACCATATACTGGGTGTTGATGCCCTGGCCAAAAAATATGACATACCTATTCACATGACTGCAGGAACGCTTGAGAATTCTGCCCTGACAATAGGAGATTTCAACATAATAGAAAAAGACAAGGAGTTTGCTTTCAACGGCCTAACAATACTTCCTTTTTCAATAAACCATGATGCTGCTGAGCCTGTTGGATTCCTTATCAGGAACGGAAGCACCTCTGCAAGCATAATAACTGATGTCGGGTGCTGCTGCAACAATGTAAGGAAATCTGTCTCTGAGTCAGACATAGTTGTCCTTGAGAGCAACCATGACCCATTCATGCTCATGGAAGGAAGGTATTCTAAAGAGCTCAAGCAGAGAGTAATAGGGCAAAAAGGGCACTTGTCAAACTATGAGGCTGCCTTATTGGTGCTGGAATGCGCTAAAAGCAGGCTGAAGCATGTCATGCTATCGCACTTAAGCAAAGAGAACAATACAGAGAAAATAGCAATGAAAACTTTCCTGTCAATCATTTCTGAAAGAAAAGACCTTTCACACCTGAACACATGCGTTGCCTACAGGGATAGGCCAAGCCAGATACTTGTTGCCTGAACAAAAAATTTATAAAAATTATATAAACTATACTTGAAAAAAGAGGCGGGAGCAATAGTATGTCTGTAAAAAAATTAAATCTTGAGGAGCTAACAAGATTTTGTGCAGACAATTCTTTGCGCGATTTTAATCCAAGGCATTATAAGGGTTCTACAACTGCGCAGATAATGAGGAATGTGCCTTTCCCGAAAACACCGATTATAGTGGGCGGCTTTGGCTCTGCGTTTGAAATGATGAATTCTGCGCAAACATCTATCGCCCATGCTGAAAATCTGGCAAGAGGTGTGGCTGGAGCATTAGCTGAGTATGCTGGGAGGCTTGTATATGTTACAGGTGCCTGTCCTGATAACTCATTACCTTCTATAATCGCTGCTGAATTGAAAAAAAATGATGACAGTATTCCGATAATAGGGATATCACCAGGTGGTAACTTAAGAGAAGCTACAATGAACAACTCGGAAGCATATAACGCTTTTAGAAGGATACATGATGTGGTTATATACAGCGATTTCGGAAACTTCAGGATGAGGGATGGGCTTAACGTGAACTTTGTTGGCGGTGCCATAAATGTGAGAGGCTCCACAGGTACAAACGATGAAATAGCGGGGCTATTTGAAGGTGGCAAGGTAGTTGGGCTGTTAAGGGGCTCTGGCGGAGCAACTGATGCACAAACTAACCTCATAGAGGCTTTCAGAGAAGATGGAAAGCACCATTATATTGCAATATATGAAGATGCACCAGATGAGCTTGTAAGAAAGGTATGCGGCCAGCTTGGTGTCGATTATGCGCTGCGAGAAGACAAGGAGGCTTGTGCAGTTGACCTTTATTGGCATAGAAAAATAAGAATTTCCGACTTCCAAGAGCCCGTGATTAATGTGAGGAGTTTCAAGCTCAAGCCAAATTATGGAGAATCAGTTGAAAGGTGGGAGAATGCATCGGCAAGGCCATACCCGCATGTGTCCTATGATGAAACCAGTAAACTGAATCCTGTCAGGAGGGATGACTTAAGACTTTTTTCAAAGACAATTTTAAGAATGCCTAGAGATGAAGTAGTTGGATTCCTTGATGATATCTACGGAGACTGGTGGACTCCTGCTGACACAAGGGCAAACGAAGCAGGAAGATTCTATTTTCCTAAATTTTTGCCGACTTGGCAAAATATGGACAGACTTATTCAAGGTATCTGGTTACTGGGGAGTACCCATAAAAAAGAGACATACTATAGCAAACTATATTTACCCGACTTCACTCAGAAAGAAGAGAGAAGCATAGCTGTTTAGCTATTTCTTCTGGAAAAGGCCCCTTATCTTCTCCCCTGTTTTCTCTATCTGATGATTGCCTATGTCTTCCCTTGCTTTCTTGAGCTTTGGAATGCCTGCTTTGTATTCTGCTATCCATTCCTTGGCGAATTCCCCTGATTCAATTCTTTTAAGGGCTTCCTTCATCCTCTGCTTTACCTCAGGGCCAATTATCTTATTGCCTGTGCTCCACATGCCATACTCTGCTGTGTTGGAGATTACTTCAGCCATCCTTTTTATTCCGCCCTGGTAAACAAGGTCAACTATAAGCTTCATCTCATGGACACACTCAAAGTAAGCCATCTCGGGAGGGTAGCCTGCTTCAACCAAAGTCTCAAAGCCGTTTTTCATAAGCTCGACAAGTCCCCCGCATAATACTGTTTGCTCGCCAAACAAGTCCTCATAAGTTTCCTGCTCGAAGGTGCATTCCAAGACTCCGGCTCGTGTAAAGCCCATAGCCTTTGCCATTGCTAAAGCAATATTCATTGCTTCTCCAGAAACGTTCTGCTTGATTGCAATCAATCCTGGAACGCCAAAGCCCTCCAGAAATGCTTTCCTTTCCTCTGTTCCTGGCGCTTTTGGGGCTACCATTATAACATCTGCATCCTTAGGAGGAATTACCCTATTGAAAACTATGTTGAAGCCGTGGCTCCAGCTCAAAACCTTTCTGCCTGTTATGCTTGGCTTTATTTCCTTTTCATAAACATCGCCTTGTACTTCGTCAGGCAAGAGTATATGGATTATATCTGCTTTCTTCGATGCCTCTGCAACTGAAAGAACATTAAAGCCGTCTTTTTTTGCCTTCTCTGATGATGGCCCTTTCCTCAAGCCAATTATGATATCTATGCCTGAATCCCTCATGCAGTTTGCCTGCGCATTTCCCTGTGCACCATATCCTATTACTGCAACTGTCTTTCCTTCCAAAGCCGATAAATCGGCATCCTTATCATGAAGTATTTTTGCCATCATATCACCTTAGTGCAGCTATTTTTGTTTATTTTAAAAAGATTATTAAAGATTTTTTGCAACTGCATCCCCTACTTGCGATGTTGAACTCTTGCCACCCATGTCTTGCGGAAGTGTTTTCTTCTGATTTATGACTTTCTGTATTGCGTCCATGACCTGCTTTCCTGCTGCTGGCTTTCCTATCTCGTCAAACATCATCGAGCCTGCCCATATTGTAGCGAGAGGATTTGCAACATTCTTTCCTGCATATTTGGGGGCAGAGCCATGTATGGGCTCAAACATTGAAATCCCCTCAGGGTTTATATTGCCGCCTGGTGCAAGGCCAAGGCCGCCCTGTATCATTGCGCCTAAATCAGTTATTATGTCACCGAACATATTTGGCGCGACAACAACCTTGAACCATTCGGGATTCTTAACGAACCACATGGTTACAGCATCAACATAATTGAACTCGTACTCTATGCCCGGATATTTGGCTGAAACCTCTTCCACTACTTCTCTCCACAGAGAATAAATATCAGAGAGGACATTAGCCTTGTCAACTGCATTGACCTTCTTCACGCCATTTCTTTTTGCAAGCTCAAAAGCGTATTTAATGACCCTCTCAGCACCTTTTCTGCTTATTACTCCCAATTGGTATGCTATCTCAGAACCTTCTGTATCTATGTCAAGGTTGAATTTTACATTGTAAAGTGACCTAACAACTGAAAGCTCATCCTTGCTTCTGCCTTTTTTAACCCTGTTCCCTATTCCGACATAGAAGTCTTCTGTGTTCTCTCTTACAACTGAAAAATTTATATCTTCCGGCTTCTTGCCCTTAAGCGGGCAGTCAACTCCATCAAGTAGCTTAATTGGCCTAAGGTTTACATACTGGTCAAAATGAAACCTGAGCCTTAGCAGGATGCCCTTTTCAAGTATGCCTGGCTTGACCCTTGGGTCGCCAAATGCTCCCAGATAGATAGCCTTGCACTTCCCTATTTCTTCAAGAGTGTCTTCTGAAACAAGTTCACCCGATTTAATGTAATTATCAGCACCTATGTCATAATCATCCCACTTTATATTGAAATTATTGAGCTCTGCTGCCCTCTCAAGTACCTTAGAACCCGCTGATATTATTTCCCTTCCTATCCCATCTCCGGGTATGCGCGCTATCCTGTAAGTTACCATAGCTGATGTTTAGATAACTCCTTTAAAAATATTTATACAGGCGATGCAATATATTTAAATAGTGCCAGATACTCCTTTTTCATGCCTGTTATAGTGCAGGCAAATGAATAAGGAAGGTGGAAATAAATGATGAATAGAAAAGTACCGGTATCGGTTAACCAGGAATTGGATGTAAAGATAGAGGCAATAGGAGAGAAGGGAGATGGAATTGCAAAGTCGCAAGGATTTGTCCTTTTCATCCCTGGCGTAAAACAAGGCGATGAAGTAAGGGTAAGAGTGACAAAAGTTCTTCCAAAGGTTGGCTTTGCCGAAGTCATAGGTTCTGCAGGCAGCGGCTCAGGAGAGAGTTCAGATAGCGGCAGCGGAGATTATTCTGAAGAGAACAATGCTGATTCTGATAACTTCGGAGAGGAAGAATCAGAGAGCACAGAGGACCCAAATAAGGAATAAATTTTTCTTTCATATGAGGCTCTTCATAGCTGTTCAGATGGACACTAAGAGAGCCTTTTTTGATCTTATTAGGAAATATATTGATTCTGGATTTGCGAAGCTCAGGTTTCCTGCAGACAACCATCTTACTTTGAAATTTCTCGGGAAAAAAGAGAGGCATGAGCCAATAGCAGATGCACTGAGAAAAATCAGAAGAGGGCATTTTGAGATTGTACTTGACCACATAGGTGTTTTTCCTGACAGAAGGCATGCAAGGGTAGTATGGGTAGGGCTTGAAGAGAGTAAAAGCATAAATGAGCTTCATGAGGCCATAGATTCTGCGTTATTGCCCTATTCGCAGCCAGATAAAGATTTTCATGCGCATGTGACTCTTGCCAGGGTTAATTCCATTACTGACAATGAATCTTTTCTAAAGAAGATTTCTGGGATAAAGGTCGAAAGGACAAAGGTGAGAGTAGAGAGCTTCTCTTTAATCAAGAGCACCCTTATGCCTGACAGTGTAACTTATGAAACACTGAAAACTTTCAGGCTCCAATAGATTTATATATTGATAGCCTACTCTTTTCTTCATTACCGACCGCATTGCTCTGGCTTGGAGTTGTGCAAATATCCTGATGAGGTAATAAAAAAGCAGGACCAATATGTCAGAAGGAGAATTACTTTTACCACAGGAAGAATATCTAAAGTCCGGGATACATATAGGAACAAAGTTCAGGACAAAGTATATGGCTGACTTCATATACAAGACAAGACCTGATGGGCTCTCTGTCCTTAACCTGCAGAAGATAGATGACAGGATAAGGTTCGCGGCTAACATGCTCTCAAAGTATGAGGCAAAAGGAATACTTATTGCTTCCAGAAGGGAAAACTCATGGAAACCTGTAAAGTTGTTCGGAAAGGTTACTGGGGCAACGGTATTTGCGGGAAGATACACTCCTGGAACCCTTACGAACCCAAGGCTAAGGGAGTTCATAGAAGCCAAGATACTTCTTGTTACAGACATATGGCCTGACAGGTTTGCGATTGCTGATGCCAACAAAGTAGGAATACCGGTAATTGCTCTCTGCGATACTAATAACCAGCCGAATGACATTGACCTTGTTGTGCCATGCAACAACAAAGGCAAAAAAAGCCTGGGAGTTATATTCTGGCTTCTTGCAAGGGGATACCTCAGGAAAAGAGGAGTAATAGGAGAAAAAGAAGATCTCAAAGAAACAATAGACGCATTTACAGAAGAATGATTTTAGATTAGGCGCTTGAGGTCCTCAATAGCATTCTGAAGCTTTTTATTCTCGAAAATGACCTTGTAGGATTGCCTTACCAATGGCAATGATATGTCATGTTTTTCAGCATACTCATGCACAGCCTTGCATGTTGGTATCCCCTCGGCTACCATGCCATGCATCTCCTCGTTTATCTTCTCCAGGCTATATCCTTTTGCAATTAGCTCTCCTGCTCTCCTGTTCCTTGACTTAGCTGATGTGCATGTTGCAACAAGGTCACCGACTCCTGCAAGGCCGTAGCAGGTTTCCTGCTTGCCTTTAAAGTGCCTGCTTACTTTTACCATTTCCCTGAGGCCAAGAGTGATTATTGCGCCGGATGCATTGTCGCCCAAGCCAAGAGATGAGATTATACCGGTTGCAATTGCTGTTATGTTTTTCATGGCACCGCATATTTCAACACCTATGACATCATCATGCGGATACACCTTGAAATAGCTGCACTCGAATGTGCTCTTAATTATTTTTTCAGGGATGTTTTTTGAAGCTATTACAGTAGCGGTTGGGATTTTCCTGCTTACTTCCTCTGCATGATTCGGACCAGAAAGCACCCCCAACATAGAGATATTAAGCTCTTCCCTTATTACTTGGGACATTAGCTTCATTGTATTTAGCTCAAGCCCCTTTGCAGCATTGATGACGATACATTCTTTTGCCACATTTCCTTTTATGCTCCTCAAATTCTCCCTGAGGAATTGCGAAGGAATAGCAGTTACTATCAGCCCTGCACCGGAAACTGCTGCCCTTTCATCTGATGTGGGAGAGACATTCCTAGAAAGCTTTATTCCTGGCAGGTATTTTGTATTTTCCCTTTTTTCCCTTATTGAACTGGATATCTCCTCTTCCCTTGCCCAAAGGATGACTTCCTTTCCTGTGTTATCGGCAATAATACTAGCGAGAGTTGTACCCCAGCTTCCTGCCCCGAGCACTGCTATCTTCATAGAATCAATCCCTGTCAAAAGTATATTCCTGATTTGAGAGGCTGGCTATATTTACCATAACTTCGGTTGTTAGTTTCCTTAACAGCCTCTTGTCGGCATTTTTTGAATAATAACTATCAAGATGAATCGGCTTTCCTATATTTAAATCTGCTTTTTTACCAAACTTTGGAATTCTCCTGCCTTTTGGGAGTATGTAAAAAGTGTTTGTAAGACCAATTGGAATTACCGGAACCCTTGCTTCCAAAGCAAGCCTTACCACGCCAGTTTTTGCCCTGCTCATCTTTCCTGTAAGGGTCCTTGTGCCCTCTGGGTATATCATTATGAGCTCACCTTTTCTGAGACATTCCGCTGCCTTATGCAATGCATCCTCGCCTCCTGCTTGCCTGTCTAGAGGTATGGCGCCTAGGTAATTGTGCCACATCCTCTCAAAAGGAGAATAAAAATGCTCTTTCTTTGCGAGAGTCCTGAACGGCCTTTTTGCCTTCCTCACAAATGCGCACCCAATTATCAAGTGGTCCAGATAGGATGAGTGATTGGCGGCTATTATTGCTCCTCCTTTTTTTGGAACATTCTCTATGCCCCTTACTTTTCCTGTGAAAGGAAGAAGCACCAGCTTCACAATGAAAGAGATTATCTGATATTTCATTTTGCTATCAAAAAGGATATTTTCCCCATTATTTCGTCTGTTATTTTTCTAAGCGTATTATAATCTTTGCTTCCGTAGTATTTCTCAAATGTCATGGGCTTCCCTATACTTATGTCAAACCTCCTGAACCTCGGGAACTTTGCACCCTTTGGAAAAACATTATGCGAGCCAATGATAGCTATAGGAAGAACAGGGACCTTTGATTTCAGAGCTACAGTTGCCACTCCTGTTTTTCCTTCCCTTAAAGTGCCATTGTTCCTGCCTCCTTCCGGGAAGATGCCAAATATATCTCCCCGTGCAAGAAACCTTACTGCATCTTCAATTGCCTTCTCATTCGTTTTGTTTCTTTTTTCGGCATCCTTCACATCCTTGCTTACATCCACCTTAATGCAGCCAAAATGGTCAAGAAAAAGTTTAAAGAAAACATTGCTGTAATACCTTGAATTTACGAAAATATGGAATTTCTTCTTCGCAAACCTTGTGATAAGGTAAGGAATGGCCAAATCATCAAGGTAGGATGAATGGTTAGCCACTGCTATAAACGGCCTATCTCTTGGAATGTTTTCATGGCCTTCTATCTTCCTTGTGTACATCCTTACAAAATTTCCCAGAAAAAACCTCCCGAACGGGTATACCATTCCAGCAAAACCGCCTTAAAAAGTTTATAAATATTTGCACTCCTTGTTTTGAGTCCTATCTGCTTTCAGCATTATTGAACATTTCATTAAACTTTGATTCAAGAGCTATTGTGACAAATGTCTAATTTTAGTCACCAACAAGTATCAAAAAAACTATTTTTATCGTATAGCAATTAAAAAAATTTAAATAGGATTCCAGAGAAAGATGAAAATAGGTGATTAAATGGCATCAGCAATTCCAATAGGTGTTTTTACTCATTCTCTACCGGGGGATGGATTAGTTGAGAAAATTCAAGCAGGAGCTAGATTAGGAATAAAATTATTTCAGGTCGGGCCTTTTTCACCTGACTATTTTCCAAATGGAAATTTTGATGCTGCAAGGCTTGAAAATGTTGTTAAGGCACTTAAGGATGCTGATTCGAGAGTTGCAACTCTAAATGCGTGCTTTGAAGCGGGCGATAATATTGTTGGCAGAGAGGATTATAGTTCCATTGGTGCTATCCGAAGAACAGGCGGCCTTGGTTATATGGGAGATGATGCAGAAAAAATTGTGAAAAACAGGAAACTGAATATAATGGATACTCTCGCTGTTGCTGCTTATTTTCGTGATATAGGGCTTCTAACTGAGCAAGCAATAGTAACTACCCATGTTGGTTTTACTGATGACACAGAGCAGCAGAAAGGGCAAATTACTGCTTCACTTTGTGATATATTAGGATATGCCCGGTCGAACGATACTTATCTGGCAGTTGAAACAGGGACTGAGCCTGTGAATCATTTGGTTGAGTATATCAGAAAAGTTGAGAGTGAAAGCGGAGTGAAAGGCAGATTAGGATTAAATTTTGACCCTGCAAACCTCGAGCTGTATGGAACACAACGCAGTGGAGCTGCTGTTGCAGACTTGGTAATGACTCCTGAGCTTATTTTCGGAGTGCATGCAAAGGAGGCAAAGCCGAAGCCTGCTGATTTCAAGTATCAACAGCCGCATGGCAATTGGCCTGATGGCTGCGAAGAAGTAGTTATCGGAACAGGAGCGTATAATTGGGTAGGCCTCATTGGGCAATTACAACGTGTCGGTTACAAAGGAGCGATTATCATAGAAAAAGAAATGCCACAGCCAGTTAATGTACCACGGGAAGATGCGATATCCCAAGCATTCAAATATTTGCAGGAAATACAAAAAGGATGAAGCCTGAGATAAGAAAACCCACTGAAGCAGAAAATAAAGAAGCAGGAGCATGGCCAATATGGGAAAAGGAAGTGAGCGAATTCGAGTGGGAATATGATTCAAGGGAAATATGCCTTATTCTCGAAGGACAGGCAGATGTGACAAATGAAAGCAATGAAAAATTTTCTTTTGGAAAAGGAGACTATATCATATTCCCGAAGGGAATGAAGTGCACATGGAAGGTAAACAAAAAGATAAAGAAGCATTACAATTTCGACTAAAACATAATTCCGCCGTCTACCTTTATAACAGCGCCTGTTATATACCTTGCTTTTTCTGATGCGAGGAAAGCTGCAAGGTTAGCAATGTCTTCAGGCATTCCCATCTCCTTGAGAGGTATTAGCATGAGTATCTTTGAGGCCATCTCAAGAGGCATCTGGTCTGTAAGCTCTGTCTTTATGAATCCTGGAGCGATTACATTGACTGTTATTTTTCTCTTGCCAAGCTCCTTTGCAAGGGATTTTGAGAAGCCTATGATTCCTGCCTTTGAGCTTGCATAGTTTGTCTGGCCGAAATTGCCAGAAATTCCTATAATTGAACTTATGTTTATTATCCTGCCATTATCCTTTATGATGTCCAATAAGTTCCTGGTAACATTAAAGACAGAATTTAAATTTACGTTGATAATCCTGCTCCAGTCTTCAAGAGACATGTTTTTGAGAGAACGATCGCATGTTGTACCTGCATTGTTGACAAGAATATCAATATGTGAAAAACTTTTCTTGACCTCTGCTCCAAGCGTCTCGCAGCTTTTGAAATCAGAAACATCTGCAGCTATGAATTCGGACTTGACGCCCAATGCAACTATTTCCTTTACGACTTCCTTTCCCTGAGCTGCTGATTTTTCTGTGCCATTGATTATGACATCACAGCCTTCTTTAGCAAGAGCAAGAGCTATTGCCCTGCCTATTCCCCTTGTAGAGCCTGTGACCAATGCCTTTTTCCCTTTCATCTGCATGACCTCCTTAAGACCTGATAGCTGAAACATACACCCACTCGCATGTGAAGCTGGATGAGTCTGCCATGGCATTAGTTTCCTCAAGCTCCTTGAAAAGCTTGTATGCTGCAAGCGTTATCAGCTTGTCCCTTGCAGCTTCCTCCTCAGGAGAGGCCTCTTTGCCGCCTACTTCAGGAAGAATCCCTGCCTGTAGCCTGTGAACCCTGAGAAAATTCAGCCAGTCAGTGTACCTTATTTTTATCAGCTTGTAGAAAGTTGTCAGGTTGCGAAAGCCAGCTTCCTTCAGTGTGCTGAGGTATGTTTCAAGGTTTCTTGGCGCAGGGAAAACAAAACTCCTCTGCTCCTTCTCTTTCTCTATATTTTCCTGGAGCTTTGCCCTGTATGACCTGAACTCATCATTATTCCTTATAATGTCAAGGGCTATGTCATGCACCCTGTTTATTGTGTCATCGACCATAAGCACGCCTTCTTTCCTCCCATTGCGAAGTATGTTGCCGCTCTGAAAAGTTATTGTTCCATCTTCCTTGAGTGCATTCCGCATGTCAGAAAACGTTCCATGAAGGTCAGGAACAAGATGAAGCGTATTTGCAGATATAACATGGTTGACTGTTCCTGTTCCCACTGTCTCTGCAAGTGTTGCGAAGCCGTTGCCTACTTTTTCTAGCAGGAATAGCTCGACATTTGGATTTCCCTTGAAAATCTCGTATGCCTTCCCTAGCCATGCTGCAGAGTTGTCAACAAGCCAGAGCTTGAAATTCACTTTTATCTCATTTAGTAGACAAATAGATGACGCACCAGTCCCTGCGCCGAAATCCAGAACTATATCCTTGTCTTTTATCTTTTCCCTTACAATCTTGGCAAGCTCTTTAAGATTCTCTATATAGTATTCTGCATCTACAACAGCATCATGGTAACCTGATGCGCCTTTTGAAACCGGCTTTGTGGGGCCCCATGGTTTAGCAACATCTGCCATTGAGCGAAAGAAAGGAAAGCTTCTTTTAAATGTTTTGCATTATGCTTTCTTAAGTATGTGGTTGGCAACTGTGCCACCCGCACCCCCTATGCTCTGTGCCATTGCTATGCTTGCCTTGCTAACCTGCCTGTCTCCTGCTTCTTTCCTGAGCTGCTTCACCAATTCATAAATCTGGCCGAGCCCTGTTGCAGAAAGAGGATGGCCTTTTGCCTTGAGCCCTCCTGAGGTGTTAACGGGAAGTTTTCCGTCAAGCTCGAAATATCCGTCTTCTATTTTCTTGTATGCCGTGCCTTTCTTGGAGAATCCCAAATCTTCATAGGCTATGAGCTCAACTATGGAGAATGCATCGTGAATCTCAGCTATATCTATGTCTGAATGGTCAATACCTGCTTGCTTATATGCTGTGCCTGCACTTGTGACTGATGCATTCCATGAAGTATTATCTTCCCTTTCAAAGGTTGACATGTAATCTGTTGAAAGCCCTGCTCCGATAATTTTTATGTCTGCCTTGTCTTTTGAGAGGACAACAGCAGAACCGCCATCTGCGGAAACAGAACAGTCAAAAACCCTAAGGGGAGAGCATACAAGCGGAGAGGACCTTATTTTCTCGAGGCTTATTTTGGTATTATAGAATTTTGCCTTTGGATTAGAGTATGCATTATTGTGATTCTTGAATGCAATAAGGGAAAGATGGTCATGAGTTGTTTCTGGGTATTTGAGCATGTATTCCTGGGCAACCATGGCATTCTGGGCAGGAAAATTAAAGCCTTCTGTCTGCTCCCACTTTGACTCTGCTGCCATCATGAATTCCTCTGTTATGGCCTCAGACTTGCAGGTCATGAGCTTTTCTGCGCCCACAACAAGGACATTGTCAAAATCCTGCTGCTGTGCAAACCATAGGCCTGCGCCACTGCTCCCACATGCAGCCGGAATCCTTACAATTGGCTTGTGCGTCTTGAAAATAGAAGAAAGCATGCTTTCAAAATGCCTTTGCTTCTCCAATGAAAAAAACCATTCTATGGAGGAGCATACCACTGCGTCAATCTCTGAGAAAGAAATGCCTGCATCATCCAGTGCTTCCTGTGCTGCATCGTATGCAAGCTGGTGGGAAGACTTATCTGAAATCCCAAATTTCGTCATTCCGGCTCCCTTGATGTACATCATGCTGCCTTACCAATAAGCTTTGAGCCAATGGGCTGCTTTATGTCCCTCCTTAAGGCCTCAAGCTCATTTCCGATAAACTTAATCCTGCTCGCATCAGACTGGCCATAGCCAAGCTGTGCTGCAAGCTCCACATAAGGAACTTTTCTAAGGCAGAATATCTCCTTAACTGCCGTGTCATGCACAACTGGATTCCTGGCGGCTAGGATTAGGTTAAAGAATCCCGGCTCCCCGTAATTGGCAGGCCCATTTCCCTGCAAGCCTATTGATGCATCTCCCAGTGTAAAGAAAGGAGGGAATACCTTAGGGAATACTGCTAGTGCCAATGCTGCTTTTTGTGGGTCTGATGAATATTTTTCAAAAGTCTTTTTTGAGAGGAACCTTATCATGTTCTCAAAAGCACCATCAATGCCAAGCACCATGTCGGTCTTTATTACAGGCACATTTATCACGAGGCCAGCATCAAAAACTGCCTTTGATATCTCAAACTCAAAGTCCCTTTCCTTTTTCTTGATAAATTCTGTTTTTGATAAGTCAAGAATCTTTACCTTGTGCTTCTTTGCTACTTCAACAAGGCCTGATTTTGAAATAGACTCTTCGAAAGGCATGAAAAAGTTCTGCTCTGCTATGGTTATGCTTTCAGGCTTTGCGCCCTTATCCTTAATGAGATACTGGAGCAAGGCATCTATGACTTTGGGGTTTGTGCACATTCCCAGGTAGGAATGGCCTGGAATGCTCATGTTAGGCTTGATTAGAATGCTCTTGCCTAGCTTTAGCCCTCCTGTAAGCTCTATGGCTTCGGACACAGCCTCATAAAAATCATATTTTAATTTAACAATCGCAACTGCAGAGTCTGATGAATCTGGTATGTCCTGATAAACATCGCCTATATTATAATCCTTCATTGTTTTTTTAGGCATCCTGTTGCCAAGCTCATCCTCAAGCATGATGACATTGTAAGGAACAATGGGATGAAGTGGATTTGGTATGAATATTTTTGTAAATCCCACTACTTTAACTTTATTAGTAACTACCTTTGCTATTTTTTCCCCGTCATATATGCACTTCTCGACAGGATGTATCCATTTCCTTCCACACTTGCTGCATTTCCATCTAATTATGCGTACCATTTTCTCACCTTTTCCTGAATATGTTTACGGCGCAAGTTCCTCCTGCGCCCCCTATGTTATGGGCAAGCCCATATTTTGCGGATTTGACCTGCCTCGCACCGCATCTTCCTCTCAGCTGCTCGACTATCTCATATATCTGCGCCAATCCGGTTGGAGAGATTGGGTGGCCTCTTGCTTTAAGCCCTCCTGAGGTATTTACAGGAAGCTTTCCATCAAGGTTCACTATGCCCTTCCTTATCATGTCCTTGCCATGCCCTTTTTTGCAGAATCCCAAATCTTCATACGCTATGAGCTCAACTATGGAAAATGCATCATGAATCTCAACTACATCTATGTCTGAAGGCTCAATACCTGCTTGCTTAAATGCATCCGTCCCTGCATTTATAGTGGAATCCCATTTTGTCATGTCATCCCTTTCGAACGGCGCAATATAGTCTGTTGCAAGACCTGAACCCATAACCTCAACATCAGATGGGTCTGAAGATATAACCGCTGCTGCTGCACCATTCACAGTCATTGAGCAGTCAAAGAGATTAAAGGGAGTTGCAATCATAGGGCCTTTCCTTATATCTTCAAGGGAAACCTTTTTGCCATAAAATGGTGCCTTTGGGTTAAGGCTTCCGTTGTAATGGTTCTTATACGCTATAAGCTCAAGGTCTTCATGGGTTGTACCATACTTTAGAATGTGCTGCTGGGCTACCAGAGCATTTTGTGCAGGAAAAATAAGGCCTTCATCCTGCTCCCACATATTTTCCCCTGCTGCCATTATCTCCTTTGTTATGAGGTTTGTTGGCGCTGCCGCAACTTTATCAACACCAACAACAAGGACATTATCATATTTTAGCCTTAGGGCAGACCAAAGTGCTGTTCCGCCACCACCACATACTGCAGGTACCCTTATTATGGGCATTTTGCGCCTTACCAGGGATGCAAGCAGTGGAGAATAGTGCCTCTGCCTCTCATCATTCACCTTAGTATCTGAGTTGGAGATTACTATTGCACCCATATCATCTATGCCCATACTGGCATCATTAAGGGCATCAGTTATTGCCTCATAGGCCATGCTCATAGTTGTTCTGTCATCTACACTGAACTTAGTCATACCTACGCCATGCACATATTTCTTTGAAACCATTTTAGCATTACCTGGAAGAAAATTTTGACCTGAATCTTGCTTTATCAACTATTGCCAAAGTAAAGGATGCCTTGGCTACTTCCCTGTCCCGTACCTTAGCAATGGCCTTCATAACCCCGCCTTTGCTGTTTTTTCTCTTAAGGCTTACTTCAAGCCTCAACTCATCCCCTGGCAGGGTAGGATACATGAACTTGATGCCCTTCATCTTATAAGCCAATATATCCTTTTCCTCATGCCCATCTATATTATATCTTAGGAGCAATGTTCCGGCTTGCCCCATTCCTTCAACTATAAGTGCTCCTGGCATGATTGGGAAACCAACAAAATGTCCTTTGAAAAACTCTTCTTCTGGCCTGACCTTCTTCACTGCTATAATCTTGCCTTTTTCAAGCTCAAGAACCTTATCTATCATAAGGAAAGGGTGCTCATAAGGTATTATTTTCTTGATGGCTTCCTCATTTAGCTGGCCATTCCCATCCTTAAGGTCATCAATAAGAACCACGTGCTTATTGTCTGCTGCTGCTTTATAAATTTTATGAGCATGATATGTCTAATTGACAATGTGAGGCAATTATTTTCTATATAGTAAATAATCGAATTTCTTAGAAATGTTTAAAAAAGGAGGCATCCTTTGAAGGGTATATGGTCAGGAGGATAATAAGGGTTCTCAACGCCTCCCTAAAACCTGTAGAGGCGGCTTATCGCAAGCTGAAAGATGTTTTAAGGAAAACAAAGAACAGGGTTCCAAATGTCTTCAGCGAGATAGAGGTATTTCTGAAAAACCATTTCATAAGCATTGAATCTGGAAAGAGCTTAAGGAACAGCCCTAATTTTGGCAAATTGTCTGAGACTATAGCTGCAAACATTGCAAAAAAGATACCTTACATAGATGAAGGGAAGCTGGATAAAATTATCATGGACAAATCCTCTAGCTCATTCTTAGACATGCTAACAATAGGCTTGGGAAAGGGGGAACATAAGGAATTTACAAAGATAAAGAAGGAGAAGCTGTTCAAGAAGATACTGATAGCTAACAGGGGAGAAATTGCGTTAAGGGTAATAAGGGCATGCAGGGAAATGGGCATATCAACTGTTCAAGTTTATACAAAGCCTGATGCAAAGTCACTTTCTGTCAAGTTCGCTGATAAGTCTGTAAAGCTGGGCAATGAGGCTTCTGCCTATCTTGACATGCATAAGATAATCAAAATTGCAAAAAAGCTGAAGGTTGATGCAATCCACCCTGGATATGGCTTTCTTTCAGAGAACGCTGATTTTGCAAAGCTTTGCAAAGAGAACAAGGTCAAGTTCATAGGGCCATCACATAAGATAATTACTGCAATGGGAGACAAGGTAAATGCCAGGAAGCTTGTAAAGAAGGAAGGCATACCTGCCCTTGAGGGAACTGACCATGTTATTGTTGATGCAATAAAAGGAATGGAGATTGCAAAATCCATAGGATTCCCTGTAATAATAAAGGCTGCTGCAGGAGGAGGGGGCAGGGGCATGAGAGTCGTAAAGAATGAGGCAGAGTTTGAAAGCTGCTTTGCGGCATGCCAGGCTGAAGCGGAATCGTCATTCAAGAACAAGGATGTTTTCATTGAGAAATATTTATTAGACCCAAGGCACATAGAGTTCCAGATACTTGCTGACAGCAAAGGAAATGTCATCCATCTGGGAGAGCGTGACTGCTCCATACAGAGAAGGCATCAGAAACTCCTTGAGGAAGCACCAAGCCCTGCGATGAATCCAGAGCTTAGGGAAAGGATGGGAGAGGCTGCCTTGAAAATTGCAAAGGCAATAGGCTATGAGGGTGCAGGCACTATTGAATTCCTGCTTGACAATGCCAATAATTTCCATTTCATAGAGATGAATACAAGAATACAGGTTGAGCATGGAATAACAGAAATGATAACAGGTATTGACCTTGTCAGGGAGCAGATAAAGATTGCTGCTGGCGGTGAACTCTCAAGGACACAAGCTGATGTAGAGATAAGCGGATGGGCAATTGAGTGCAGGATAAATGCGGAATGCCCAACAGATGGCTTCTGCCCTGTAACAGGAACTATAGTAAATTATCTTCCGCCTGGTGGCCCGGGCATAAGGGTATGCTCATCCTGCCATGCAGGACAGGAGGTAAACCCTCATTATGACTCCATGCTCGCAAAGCTTATGTGCTGGGGAGAAACAAGAACAGAAGCAATGGATAAGATGCAAAGGGCGCTTAACGAATTCATAATAGAGGGGATTGACACAACAATTCCATTCCATAGAGTGGTATTGACAACACCAGCATTCATAAAAGGTGACATAACAACATCATTCATAGAGAAGAACCATATCATGGAAAGGGTAAAGAAAGAAAGCAAAAAGAAGATTCTCACTAAAGAAGAGAAGGCTGTCATAATAACAACTGCTGTATCCGGTTATATGAACAAGAACAGGTTCAATGACAAGCAAGGCGCATGGGTCAAGGCCGCAAGGCAGGAAGCCGTGTTCCAGGAATAATGCATATACACAATATAAGGAAAACTGATTCTACAAACAGGCTTGCCAGGAAGTACAAGCCAGGAACAGTGATAAGGTCTGCTATTCAATCATCGGGAGTAGGAAGGTTTGGCAGGAAGTGGGTATCTGATTCTGGCGGATTATGGTTCTCAATAGTGCTAAAGCCTGAAAGGAAGCTTTGCGAGTATACCTTCATAGCCTCACTTGCTGTCCTTGATGCAATAGGCAAGAAAGCTGAGATAAAGTGGCCAAATGACCTTGTTTACAAAGGGGAAAAACTTTGCGGGATACTTACAGAGATACATTCCTCAGGAAATACCGTAAAGAAGGTAATTGTCGGCATAGGCCTAAATGTGAATAATGATGCTCCTTCTGGGGGTGTTTCCCTTAAGGAGATAATGGGGCATGAAATCAACATTGATGAGCTTCTTAGAAAAATAGTTGAAAATTTCATAAAAATTTCAAAGTTAAGCATCTCTTCCATAATAGCTATGTACAGGAAAAAATGCTCCATGCTCGGAAAAATGGTGACTGCATCTACCTTGGAGGGAACGTTCTATGGAAAAGCTGCTGGAATAGATGACGAGGGTAATTTAATACTGGAAACAAATAAAGGAGTAAAGAAGCTTACAGAGGGAGATGCTACTTTAGGATATTCCTTACCTCATCAGGCACATTAACTTTTTTTCCATCCCTTGTTATGAAGACATTTACTGTCTTTGCTGTCGCTATTATTTTATCTTTGACTTTGATATCATATGTGAAATGAATGGAGCTGTTTCCTATCTTTTCTATTCTTGTTTCCACATCAACAATGTCATCGTATCTTGCTGGTGACTGGTATTCGATATCAAGCTTAACTACAGGCACAAAAAATCCCATTTTCTCATAATCAGCATATGAGATTCCTCCTTTCCTTAGAAGCTCTGACCTGCCTGCTTCCATCCATTCAAGGTATCTTGCATAATAAACAACCCCAAAATGGTCTGTGTCGGCATATATCACTCTGTGGCTGAAAACTGATTTGTTCATCTTACTCACCGATTATCTTTACCAGCACCCTTTTTTTCCTCTTGCCATCGAATTCTCCATAAAAAATCTGCTCCCATGGGCCAAAATCCAGATTTCCCTTAGTTATAGCAATCACTACTTCTCTTCCCATAATAGTCCTTTTAAGATGGGCATCTGCATTGTCCTCTGCACCGTTATGCCTGTACTGATTGTATGGCTTTTCTGGTGCTAGCTTCTCAAGCCATTTCTCAAAGTCATGATGCAGTCCAGATTCATCGTCATTTATGAAGACAGATGCAGATATGTGCATCGCATTAACAAGGCATAGGCCTTCCTTTATCCCTGATTCCTTAACTGCACTTTCCACTTCTCCTGTTAAGTTAACAAATGCCCTTCTTGATGGGATTTCCATCCAGAGCTCCTTCCTGAATGATCTCATACAATAATTGAATTTTAGGCATTTAATAAGATATTGTTTACTTATATAAGTATATTTTATGAATAATAATTTTATTAAATAACTGTTTTTATAGGTAATATTTATAAATAAAGGAGCTAATTTAGGCTTTAATGGCC
>JAGVYS010000007.1 GCA_018303125.1 Candidatus Woesearchaeota archaeon
CTGAACTATTAAAGTTTGCGAAAACGACGAGGGTCGCATATATCGCAAATTCATCTACGGGCTGAAGCCCGCAGGTTTCTTTGCTATGCTCCCCCTAAATTCTTGCCTACATCTTCAGACTCATTTTCAGGTAAATGCAGATAATAGCGCAGTGGCCTGTCATTTTCAGGAACTTTCAGCTGCAAAAACAGATTTAGGCTATCAGCTATAATACTCCTTGCGATGTCTTTTTCTGCCCCACCTATATAGCGATAATGCTTTACAAGGAATGAATAATATTCTGGCAGTGTTACCTGCCTCCTTGCTTTCTTATCTGGACTTTCTTGGCTTCCACTTGAGTAGAATATGCCCGGAATGCAGCTTGCCAATCTTGAATAGGCATTACCATGCTCCCCGAGATTAGAGCCCTTTTCAGACCATTTTAATGTCGTTTCCAATGTTTGCAAAGTGCCATCGAGACTCCCCAATGTATTTTCATCAATTGCAAGGCTTATCAATGGCCTATGGGATGTTCCGTACGAAATACTTCCAGACCATATGGCTGCTGAAACAAGCTTGTTAAACTCAGTAAACAGAGGAGATGTATATAGAAGAGGCAATAATCCCTTAGCTTCAAGAAAATGCCTCGATTCTCTGGCCTGAGGCAGGTCAGGATTCTTGTAAGTAGACAAGAATGCTTCCAATGTTACAATTGGTGACTGCTTCGCAAGTACGGTAGCTGCCATATATTGTAGTAACTGAGTAGTGGTATATTAATCTTTCCAAGGATTATGTATAGAAGAAAAATCAAGATACTTAATTATTTTTAATATTGATAATGATAACCTTCTGTGCCAGGATATGCTTGAAAATGATGCAACCCAACTTTGACAGTTCTTCAATTATTTTGATGGAAAATATAGGATAATGGTAAATTATTAATTATAATCTGCCTTTTATTTGAAATGAGCAAAAAGATGTATGCCAAAATATTATGGCAGGACTCCTTCCCTATTGCTAAAAATTAATGAGTATACTCTTTTTTCCAGCCTGACGCCTCCGCCTACACCTCTCAGTTCATCTGGTGTTTTGTCAAGATGGTCTGCAAGAAATGGAGTAATCCTGTCCTTATTCATTTCTAACCATACTGGGTCTTCTGCCAAAGCGTCTAATGGTAACCTCTCTCTGCGAGAGTATATGTCACTTCTGCCTTCATATCTAGTCCCTTCAGAAATAATGTCCCTGATAGCTGAACCTATCTGAGGATTATATGGCGGCAAATTTGTGACCCCCAAAGTTTCCAGTTCTGCGCAGATTAAAGAGTAATAATCTTTTGGGTCAATTGTGCTTCTGTAATCAAATTGTGCAAAGGTGCTAAATATTGCCCTCATCATTTCACTTGGTGACGGTGCAAAACCATTGTCATCATACCATGCAGCTGCACGCCTATGCGATGGCTGAAAGGTTATTTTACTTCCGTGTTTTTCATCAAACCTCTCGTACTTGAAGGCCGGATCCTGTTCCACGAATTTTCCATTGCCATTTCTTTTCATGTATGCTCCCTGTATAATCGATAAAAGGAGGTAATTATTATATAATTTATAAAGTTCACTATTAAATTAGGTAGTAATCTACGAGAAGTATCCTTAAAGCACTTCCTCGCTTATGTGATGAACAGGATAAAATAAGGCAAGAAGATATGGGTTTATGGCTTCATTTGATTTTTCTATCGCCTTAAGATATTCCTGCTCCTTTTCCTTTATCTCGCTTATCAATGCCCTGTTATGCGTAAAGAGGACTTTCTGGTTAAGCTTCAGCAATTCTATCAGTATAGTCATGCCTATGCATGCAGCATTATTCTTTTCCTTTACTTCCATTTCTTTTATCATGTCCCGCATTATGTCGCTCATGCTTTCAAGGTTCCTTATTATGGAGTAGATTGAATTCGTAAGGTCCCTTTCCTTGTAACCATACATATTAAGGATTCTTCTGCAATACAAGTCAAGCTTGTTCATGAGGCTCTCATACTTTATGATTCCCTGCAGATTTGAGAAATCCCCTGACCTGAAAACATCTGCAAGTTCTTGTAACATGCTTACTGCTATGTTGAATATTCTCTCATATACCTGGTCAAAGGTTGATGAGTCTATCTTGACTATGTTCTGCAAGGTAATTGAGCCTTCCTTCTGCTCGACTATCTCGAAGCCTGTGAGCATGAACATGCTCTTCTCAACAGAGTCTATAACACTAGGGTCCTTAAAATTAAGCCTTATCGTGTCATAGCCTCTAACATAGGGTGAGACAAAAAGCCTTTTTGGAAACTGGGAGAAGGATTCATAGTTCACTGATATCTCCCTTGCACTATCACCATTCTCAGAGGGAGTTATGAATAGAGAACTGCCCTTCTCAATGACATGCAACTCATCTCCTTTCTTTATGCTGTTTAGCCTTATCCATTTTGCAGGTAAGCTTATCATGTGGGTGCATGGACCCTGCTGGACTACTTTTCTCTTCATCATTGCATATTTGGAGAGGTAGTTTATATATTTAAATATTATTATATTATTATTACTTATTATTATATTAGCTAAAAATATAAATATTATGTAATACTTGGATTTTGTAATGCATAACAACATGAATATACATGAAACCAGCATGAAGGTGAAAGGTTCCATATTCTCAACAAGCGGAAGAAGAGGGATTGGCCTAAGGGAGCCGATAAGGGATATATATTTGAGCCGCTTGAATCATCTAACATAAGATAATATACGCAAAAAAATATTTAAGTGAAATTAAATCTCTGCGCAGAATGGGAGATAGTAAAAATAGTATTGAGTATAGGTTGGAATTCCTGATTGATTTTTGTGATAAATATGCTTTGACTGTAAATGAAGTAAGGCCAAATGACTTCCCTAACTATGGCTCCTTTGTTTGTTTTACTGATAATCCCAATGCCGTCAAGGCAAGACTGCTTCAGGTCATGGCTGAGAATAAGGTTACAATAAGCCAGTGTGACCCCGCTAATAATGCCTCCCCTATATCACCGCCAATACATTATGAGGATCCTGGATATTTAGTAACTGCCAAAAGCAAAGAAGATCTCGAGCTTCGGCTGAGGTGGTTTAAGCGTACAGTCATAGAAAGGGCTTATAGGGAAATAACTGACCTATCAAGGCAACTGATTCCCAATCCAAAGGAAGGAAATGGAAATTCCATTGATAATAGCGTCATAGGATTGCAGATTTGATTTTATTTTTTCAACTTTCTCCTTTATGGCTTCCCTGATAAAACTGCTTACCGATGTGCCTGCTTTCTCCTTAAGCTACTCCCACATCCTGTTGGTGCAGTAGAAGCTTCTCCTCTCTCTCCTGTCCAATATTTCCATTAAGCATCACCTCTTTGTGAAGCTTGATGAAAAATCCGCTATAAATATCTGTTGGGCAAATTTAAGTTACAAAGAAATCAGTAGCATTTCCCGAAATAAGCTGATGAATATGCGTCCTTGCCGCAATGGATGCATCTTTTCAACTCTTCCTTCTGGCCGAATGGGATGCACCTTGAATTGGCGCTTGTCTTTTCCTTAATTGCTTCCTCGCACTGAACGCTGCCGCAGAATGGCGAGAAGGCAATTTTCTTGCCCTCAATAGCCTTGAGGAACTGCTCCCAGGAAGAAGTTTCAACTATGCTGTGCTTCAGCTTCTCATGAGCCCGGGTGAACAAATGATTCTGGATATCATCAAGGATTTCGGCAATTTTGGCTTTTACTGCAGAGTCCTTTACATCAATTTTTTCCCCTGTATCCCTTCTTGCGATAACTACCCTTTTCTTCTCTATATCTTTCGGCCCTATCTCTATCCTTAAAGGAACGCCCTTTAATTCCCAGTCATTGTATTTCCAGCCAGGTGAATAGCCTTCCCTTGAATCAATATGGATCCTGAATGAGCCCAATGCCTTCCTTATTCTGGCACATTCCTTCAGTATTTCTTCCTTGCCTTCGTCAAAGACTATGGGGACAATAACTGCCTGTATGGGCGCTATTTTTGGAGGAAGGATGAGACCTTTGTCATCGCCATGCTGCATGACTGCTGCACCGATGAGCCTTGTCGAGAATCCCCATGAGTTCTGCCATGGCAGATGGCTTTCCTTATCCTTGCCTAGGAAGCTTATGCCGAATGCTTTTGCAAATCCCTGGCCAAGATTATGAGATGTCCCGCACTGCAGGAATTTCCCGTCAGGCATGAATGCTTCAATTGTTGTTGTGTATTCTGCGCCTGCAAATGTCTCCATCCTTGACTTCATGCCTTTTATTACTGGCACAGCCAGTATCTCCTGCAGCAGTTTTTCATATTCATCTAAAATGCCAAGGGTTTCCTTGTCACACTCTTCCCTGCTTTCATAGACGCAATGCCCCTCCTGCCAGAGGAATTCCCTTGAGCGCAAAAAAAGCTTGACATCCTTAACTTCCCATCTTATTATGTTGCACCACTGGTTTATCCTCAGAGGCAAATCCCTATGGCTTCTTATCCATCTTGAATATGAATCATAGATTATAGTTTCAGATGTAGGCCTGAGGGCAAGGCTTTCCTCTTCATCCTTTCCTTTGACCCATGCGACTTCCGGGGCAAAGCCTTTGGCGTGCTCTGCTTCCTTCTCAAAGAATTTCTTTGGTATAAAGACAGGGAAATATGCGTTCTGGACTCCCCTTTTTTTAAGGATGCCGTTGAAATACCCCATGATACCTTCCCAGATGGAGTAGCCGTAAGGCCGTATTATCATTGTCCCCCTGACTGGAGAGTAATCTGCAAGCTCTCCCTTGACTACGACTTGGCCATACCATTCAGGCATGTCCTGCTCCTTGTTCACGGTTATGCCCCTTATGTCCTTCTTTTCCATTTTAAATCAGCCTGCAGTTGCTTCAGGCAATATTTATATATAGTTTTCGGAAGCCATTTCCATTAGTTATATAACTTCCGGCAGTATGCATTGAGCATGACAGAATTAATTTCATTGGCATAAAAGGCAAAAATGCCTTTCGAGCGGGGTGAGAAATGATGGGTAAGGGAAAATCAAAGGGATGCTGTTAATAGCAACAAGTGCTTTCCGCTGATAAATGGTCAGCGGCAGGCTCACTAGGTTATATATGCCAGGAATTTTCCCATTTTCTGAATCAACAAAAACATCTGTACCATCTCCAGCATGAATCTCAACAACATATGCAATCCTTCCATATTTCTCCCCAATGAATACATCTGCAACGCGCCATGAAATGCCTTTTTTGCAATGGCTACAGCCTCTTCCTCAGAAATCCGGGGAATTGTGCCTTGTTTAGATAAATTACAATGCAAGGAAACTCAAAATAAATATTGCGAAATTGACCAGATAGGCTGCATTGCAGACAATGCAATATTTTCTTATCCTGAAATGCATCAGGTAAAAAAGATAGATTGTGGCAAGCATTGCAAGCAGTGAAATGCCGAAGACAATAGTGTAAAGGCCAATATATGCGAAAAGAATTACAAGAAAGTAATATGCAATGCCAATTATGGCATTTGAAATGCCAAAAAGATGGGAATAACTGCTTGAGATAACCTGCGTACATGATAGTTTGCTAGAAATATCGCAAGCCGCCTTATAGCCAGAATCATTTGCAAGCTTCCTTCCCACATAAAGGATGTAAAGCGACAAAACTATCCCTAAAACTGAAACTGCATACATTGCGAAATTCATTGCCGTCTACCTTTATTTTTTGAGCAGCTTGAATGCGTGCGTCCACTCGTTTCGCAAAAATCCCGGGATGCACCACAACATGCACAATGGCTCTATAGCCCTGGCCGCTTCTGCCTTTCCCATGTCTTCAGCTTCAAAGCCGAACTTATCGAGAATCCTGCTTACTTCCTTTTTCGCCTTATCACTGTTGCCGCAGATGAACATTGTTGGTTTTGAGCCTGAAAAATCAGGATTTACCATAAAGGCGTTCCCTATGCTGTTGAATGCCTTCACAAAATTGGCATCCTGGAAAGTTTCCTGCAGCTGCTCCATAAGCGAATTGTCAAGCGAGGTGAAGAATTTCAGCACTCCATTTTCCGGCGGAGCATCTGCAATTGGATTTGTAGTATCAATGATTGTTTTGCCATTGATATTTCCTGCTGCCTTGAGAGCATCCTTTGCTGCTGTGCCCTTAACCGCAAGCACAATTATTTCCCCAAATGAAGCTGCTTCTGAAAAGCTTCCTGTTTTTGCCTTGTTTTTTGACTTCCATTCTGAAAGCTTTTGCTGATTGCCTGTTCCCACCATCACTTCATAGCCGTGCTTCATGAAGCCTCCTGCCAATGCCTTCCCTACATCACCTGAACCTAAAATGCCTATTTTCATTTTGTACCTCCTATTTTGCTAACCCATCCTCCAATAAAAATCTTACTGCCCCATGCAAAATTTTTATAAATGAAGAACTCTCATTTTACTTATGGTACGCATTGTGCCTGCAAAATGACTGAAGTATTTCCTTCTGCTGGAATTCCTGATTTTTGGCAGCCTGGGGGGTTTTTTAATCTATAATGGAGTTTACCTTAAATTTAACACAAGCAACCCTTTCCAGGATATATTCTTTGGCATTGTGCTGATTCTTATCCCTGCTGGAATAACTACATATGTATTTACTTTCGGCAGGGCGAGGAAGCTCGAAATAGATGAAAAAGGGATAAATTTCGGACGGCAATATTATGGGCCTTTCAACAAAAAAGGGCCGTTTAGCATATGGAAAGGAATAAAGAGGCATAAAGAAGAGCTCTTTATTGCATGGGATGAGATTGATGCTGTCCACATAGGTGAATGGAGCAGGTGGTGGCTTAGGTATTCATCCTTGGTAACTTTGTACATGGGAGACAAAAGAGCCACAACTATAGATGGTGCCTTGACTGAATTAGGGATTCCTGTAAAAAGGATGAATTACTATTTCCTTACTATAGAAACAAAGAAAGGGGATTATTACTCCTATGACCTTCAGTTCAATTTAATGAGCGACGCAAAGAAGGCCATCATTGACATGGGGAGAAAGGAAATCATAAACGAGGAATCTTACAACATCTGAGGATTACCATTCAAGGACATCGTCAAAAACATAAATCTTGTCATTGAAGTCCCAGAAAGCAAGCTTAAGGCTGCTTGGGAGCTTTTCCCTTAGCATTTTGTAATTGTTCATGTTTACGCCATGCAGCATGACATAGTCTGCCCCGGTTGCCTCGACTTTATCATAGAATCCCTCAACCAGTTCCTCAGAAGGGAAATAGGAAACAGGATGTATCCAGTAGATTAGGCCTGTGCTTATATCCGGATATTCTGCTGTTACATATTCAACAACACCTGGTGAAACAGAGCTTATCATGACATTCTCAAGAACGCCCCTTTCGGCTGTGTCCTTGACAACAAAATCAACAAGCCGCCTGTCATCTGCCTCATTGCCCTGGCTTTTGATCTCTATGTTTATTGGCTTTGACTTCCCTATTATGCCCATAACTTCCTCATAAGTGGGAATGTAGAAAGACTCTGTTTCCTTTAGCTCATCATAGCTCATTGCAGAAATCCATCTTAATTTTTTCTGGAGCCTTAGCAGTGTATAATCATGGTAGACAACTATTTTCTTGTCCTTTGTATACTGGATATCAAATTCAATAAATGTGAATTCCGGAGAAGTTACTGCATCCTTGAATGCTTCGAGTGTATTTTCAGTGTCCTGCACTGAGCTGCCTCTATGTGCGCCAATTACGCTTGGCTCATTTGCAGCAGTTATGTCAGGTGAATGTGAAAGAAGGAATACTATGCCGCAGACTGCAATAATCAATGACATCAATGCCAATCTGCCTTTCTTAGCTTGCATAGCAGAATATAATCTCCCTTGAGTATTTAATCTTTTCTATTATTACTATTTATTAGTGACTACAAATCAGGATGCCATTGCCCTTGCAGGGCCTGCGATTTCTACTGACCTTGCGCCCTTCTCGTCATTAATCACTGACTTCACGAGCTTCATGTAATCCTTTGCGCCCCTTGAGCTGTTGTCATAGGAGAAGATTGACTTGCCGTATTTCGGCGCCTCCTTCAGCTTTGAGTTTACCCTTATCGGCTCAGAGAGCATGTCATAGAACTCGTTCCTCATCTTGTCAAGGCTCTCCCTGCAAATCTTATTGCGCTTGTCATGCAAAGTCGGAATTATCTTCGTTATCTTTGTGGATGTGCCGAATGTATGGTTTATAGTGACTATTGCCTCCATTATTTTCTTCAGGGCATGATAGCCTAAGTAATCGGTCGGCACAGGGATGAATGCTTCATCACAATAAATAAGCGCGTTCTGGTTGAGTATGCTTAAAGAAGGGGATGCATCAATTATAATATAGTCATATCCCTTTACTTTTTTCATCTTTTCAGAGAGAGTGAATTGCGCATTGCCCTTCTTTGACAGCAGTGCATCTGCTTTTGTGAGAGTTTCCTTGCTTGGTATTATGTCGAAATTCTTCGCGAGGTTCCTTATGCATTCTCCCGGGTCTGCATTGTCTATAAGCATGTCATAGATATCCTTCTCTACCTCATGATGCAGCGAAACCGCGACATTGCCCTGCGCGTCCATGTCAATAAGGAGAACTCTTCTGTCATTCCTTGAAAGCCCTGCAGCAAGATTCACTGCAGTTGTTGTCTTGCCAACACCGCCCTTTTGGTTTATCACGCAGATTTTTCTCATTTTATCCCTCATCCTCGCTGTTTAGTGGGTAGCTGAAAGTGTATACTAATATATAAAACTTACTGAATTGCACCTTAAGTCTGTTTAACTTCGTGCCGAGAATGCAATTATCCTATTTTAGATACTAGTATAGTAAAATGATAAAATTTATATACCGGCTTATTTCTAAGGCTATAAACCAAATTGGAGGATTTAAAATGAAAAAAATGTTCGTTATATTGCTAGTCTTGTCGATAATGCTTTATGCCTGCGGGGAAAAGGATGCCGCAGAGGCCGATGATGGCCTTGGTGTGAAAACAGGAGCTGCTATGTTCGCACCTAAGGCAGCTGATAGCCAAATCAGCGGATTCCTGATAGAGAGCGGCAATAACAAGGTGAATTTGTATGAAGAGCTTAATAGCGTAGTCAACAGTGTCGGAGGAAAAGAGTTTGCTGCGCTGAAGGATGGCAAATTTATGGGGATATCTTCATCTGCAAGCTATAAGCAGAGCCTGTCTTTGCCATCTGCCTATGTTGCATGGGATGTTGACCCGGACTCATCGCCTGAGGACCCTGCCTATTACCTCGGATTCAACAATGGAGAGCAAGGATTGTACTACAAGCTTACATTTGGCGATAAATTTCCTTCATCTTCCTTGTCTGATGGCAGCACTCTTCATGATTTTATTAGTTTTGTTGACCAAGACAGCGATTTTGGAATCACTCTCTTAGGCAAGAAATATTACGTGACCTCGGCAAAAAAGAACAAGGATAACAGCATTTACATGAGGCTTGTGGAGAATAAGGCAAGCGATACACTCGAGGAATATGGTTTAGGGAGATACTTTGTGAATGGGAATGCTTATACTGTCCAGATTAACGCGATTGATGCAGAAGCAAAAAAGGCAGAAATATTTGATGGAGAAAGTGGGAAATTTATTACCCTAATGTCTGAAGGCGAGTCATATCCCCTTGAGAATGGAGTTTATATTGAAATAATTTCCATAAGTGAGTCCGAGGTGCCGGGAGTCGCTAAGACAGATAAGAAAGTAACATTTGTTTTAAGTGATAATATTGTAGAGTTGGACGGCTTTAACAAGCGCCTGATAATAAATGACGAAACAATAGATGATGTATGGGTTAATATGCCTGCGACAACGGATGGTATAGGGAATGTGGCCTGGAATGGCCTGACAATCAACTGGGTTCCGACTGATGACTATTATATACCTGAAGACGGAAGGCTTTCAGAGCAGGTAAAGGACCATAATGATTATTCCCGTTTCCTCAAGTCACTTGGAGTAGATTATTATTTTCAGGGATTGACTAACGAAGGAGATGATGTGATTAATATATTGTCTTCCGGCTCAAGCGGGTATGGTGACCCATATAGAATTAGTTTCACTAACAAGAGAGGAACACTCTATGATTTTACGCTTGGCTATTATGATAGCTCAAGCCCCCTAAAAATCAGCTGGGGAGAGAGCAGGGAAGACCCATTAAAGTTCAGGGCAGGAGACAGGGTATGCGAGAATGACCTTTTTATAGTTGAATCACGGAGCAGCATTTCAAGGGTGCTAAGGCTTCTTGATGTTAATACTGATGCGAGGCTTGTCACAATCGGGGACATTGGGACAATGGAAAAATATGATTACAGCTACAGGAAATCTGGGAAGTACCAGATAGCAAAGGTAGCGATGGATGGCGAGAATTATGAGCTTGCTATAGATGAGGATGAGGAAAATTGCGTGCTATTGAGGAAGATTTCGCCGTATGCAAACAGTGCAAACCTCTGGACAAAGTATGGCGTTATATCCCTTACCGAACCTTCACTGGGTGGCAAATACGCTATAACCATAAACGAAACCAACATCAATTTATTTGCAACTGGCCAATACTCCTTTAGATTTGAGCTTGACAGCGATGAAAGGTTCAAGCTTTTGCGATATAATCTATGGGATTATGGTTTGGAAACCAATGTAGGAATGGCAACTCTTGACAGTGATGATAACGCTGAGGAAGGAGTCTCAAGCAAAGGCACCCATATAAAGCATTACAATATGGACAAGCAGGATGCATGGAAGATAAAGATGCCAAAGTATGATGTTGAGGCTAAAGTTTATTTGACACCATATCCGTCAAGCACAAAGGCAATTAACAAAGTGCCGTTAGGAATTAAAGATTTATCGGAATATCCTAGAGGGCTTGTATCTAGTGGCAGATTCAGAGGTTTATTTGTTGTTGGTGATAATGCGCCGGCAGATGATGTCATTTCTCTATCAGATGTAATTTTGGCTGTACAGTATACGGGTGGCACAGAAGATACTTTAACAAAAATCAAAACTGAGTCTGTTCTGGCTTCTGGCATAAAGGATGTGTATATGTGGCAGAATTTGGTATTAATAGGCACTCTTGATTCAAATCCCTTAATAAAGAAATTTATCTCAAGCGTCAGCAACTATGGGGAGATTCACCTGCTTGAAAATAGCCTCTATTCCGCTATTATCGTTACAGGAAAAACAAAGGAAGGAGTGAATAAGGCAGCAAGTGTGGTTGCCAATGCAAAGGAGCTGAGGGGCACATTCATGGCAATTGATGAGGGCGGAAGGATTAGCTATGGTTCAAGATCTTCTTTATCCGGTAGCGGGTCTTTGTCATGCACAGTTATTTCGGAGCTTTCTTCAACAGTAGCAAATTTACGCAATACTAATGAGGTCAAATCCGGCAACAGCAAGATTATCCTAAAAGAAGGCGTAAAGGCAATAACTGGTGACTATATTGTCGCGCCTAGTGCCAGAGGCGGATTTGTTTTACAAGTTGTAAGCATTGAAAACTACAACAATGAAAGAAAAGATTTCGTTGGTGACTTTGCAATATTTAAGGATGTTGCAACAGGGGAGGAATTGATTTTATACCCAAATGAGGAACGCAAAGCTACATTATATCTTCACGGTGAGTGGTACTTTATTGAATATGGGACAGAATACACAGCGAAGCAAACAAATTATGTAATTTTGAACGCCGCTCTAGAAAATTACAAAGGATATAATTTCGAGGGATGTGGCTTTGGCGAGGGTTCATCCGCTACTGCTTTGGATTGTAGCCTGATAGCCGCGGATGTTGTATCGGATATAGCAGATGCCAAAATTCGACACTCGAAAAATAATGTAAGACTAAAAGAAGGTGATGAGGTAAACATATATGATAGTGTACTGTTGCCTACACCGAAAGGAGGCAAACTTCTTAATGTCTTGTTAATAGATTTCTTAGATGATGAAAATAGCATCTATGTAAAAGACGGCAATGGGGAAGAATATACTTTTCGGGTAGACAATGAAAATGAAGCATCAATTGGAGGCAAGAAGGGAGTTATTGGAAAAGGGACAGCCATATTTAATGGGATACAGTATCAGTTCTCCTATTTTCATGACTTAGTTAATATAAAAAGATATGTGACCTTCACACCCTTGGCTGAAGAGTACAAAGGATACAACTTCGAGAGTTGCGGATTTGATAAACTAGGCTATTGCGATTTGATATCCTATGAGATTAAGTCCCTAGTAAAGAAAGAAATGAAGGCAGGCAGAAACGTCATATTGAAATCGCTTGTTAGAGCAACTAAAAATGACTTGATACTATTGCCTACACCTAAAGGCGGTGCTATTCTGGATGTTGACTATTCTGGAAATAAATTGGTTATAGGGTTGACTGATTACGAAGGTCGAAAGGTGTACGATATGACAGAGAAGTTAGTTAGACCATGGTTTTTTGATATGATTATTCATGGAGCTAGGTTTGCGTTTTCAATTGCGGATGGAAGCTTTATAACAGTTATGTCTGGAGATTACCCGAACTATAGCTTTGAGGGATGCGAGTTCAAGACTGCGCCGACATCTACATCATTAGCAGCCGGTACTTTCACCCACTGCGACATTGGAGGACGATGGGGCTGGAGGGAAGGCACATCTTCCTGCCCTGTCGGGACAAATCGCGTTGTCGATTCGTGTCCTGCAGAATCAAGCCAGTATGGTACACAAGGCTGCTATTATACAGGAAGCAACCAGGGCGGAGCGAAAAACCCATGCTGGGACTTTGAGCATGACCAGAGTGATGAATGCTGCTTTTACATGTGCAGCTAATCCGGAAAAGAAGCATTTATGGATGGGGATTTGTCTGCTGGATATGAATAATCTAGCGGACTACTATTTTTTCTGGTGATGTTTTATATGTAAAAATCTAGAGTTACTTATATTCTCTCAGAAGAAAGCAACAACAACTTATGGATAGGAGACTTTTTTATTGTGATTTGTTAATTTTCATCTTCAAACTCTCGTAATTTAGCAGTCAATGCATATTGTACAATACTTTGTCTTGCCGGGTCCAAAAGTACATGCTGTGCTATAACATAAAGCAAATCTGAACGGTAAATTATTTTTTCTATGGCTTTTTTCAATAATTTGGAATGTTTAATTTTTTGCTGGCTATATGCAATCAATGCATATAAGTCACAAGCATCTTTATTTTCTTTATCTGATTTATCACGTGAGAAAAGTGCGATGCATTTTAAAGCAATTAAAGTATCAATATTTGCTAAACTAAATCCATTCATATTAAAATAGGTTATATGCTTTAACGGTTCAAGGTGCCAACTCTTTAGTGCATTTGTTTGCCTATCACAAAATAAATCTAAAAAGATATGAATTAGATTGAAAATTTCTTCTTTCTCCGCATCCTTCTGTGAAATATACTTTTTAGATTCCCTATTGTAAATTCTTTCCCACCGAAAGTACATGCCATTAGGAGTAAAACCTAAATCTTTTATTAGTTTGTGAAATTCATCTTCTTTAGAATGGTCAAAGCTAATGTCTATATCACGAGAACCCATATAATTTTTACCAAACGCTTTGGAGTAGGTATTATCAACATAAAAAAAAGTTGCCCAACCGCCAATTATAGCAATACGGATATTTTTTTTATCACATTCCCTAGACATTTCTTTTAGCAAGTTTAAAGATAACTCGGTTTCGG
Organism: Candidatus Woesearchaeota archaeon; assembly: GCA_018303125.1. Classification (GTDB taxonomy): domain Archaea; phylum Nanobdellota; class Nanobdellia; order Woesearchaeales; family WJIZ01; genus JAGVYS01. The sequence continues at coordinate 13,721 of JAGVYS010000007.1, forward strand.
TAGGGTCATACATATTTATGATACTTCCTCATTATAACGTTTAACAATTCTTTTGATGCTTCTACCCCTCTTCCTCCATAGGAAAATAAATCTGCGTATAGCTGCGGTAATGAAACTAAATTTACATCCCTTACATTCATGATTCCTTCAAAATATTCTTCATCTATCAAAAGACAGATAATACTCCCATTTTTTCCTATAGGGAGCATATTTTCATCTCTGAAAAAAGTTTCCCATCTCTTTAAATCCTTCTTAAGTATATAGAGATGAGTATCCGAAGGTGCAACATAAGGACTAACATGCTCAGTAGCTGAAAATAAAGTAAATGCGTATTTCAATTTTAATTGTCGTGCTTCGTTTGCTATTTTGAGCATAATATATTGTGGTCTTTCGGCAGCTACAAATTCTTGACGCTCAAGCTCCCTAATGGAATATGTGTATCCCCAAGCAGTCATTAACTTTATTGGGTCAATAACTTTGACTCCTTTGCTTATTGTAACGTATTCGCTTCGCTCTAAACGTAAAACTAACCTTTTTGCCATAGCTGGAGTAACTCCAGCTTTTTTCGCTAAAGTGCTCAATTGAAGGCTTGAACCATCTTCTAGAGCATTGACTAGAAGAATCCTTATCAATGCATTAAGTTTTTCAGGTATTAACATATTAAATCACTTTACTAAACTATACTTTATTAGCTACTCTTATACTATACTAAGTATGGTTATACTATACTTTAAATAGATGTACTATACTACTATTAAAATATTACTATAAAAAAGGTAGTAAAGGGTATACCAATCTACATAATGAAAAGTATATGTCTAGCATGTTTACGAATAATGTGGATAATTCGCAGGACTGCTAAGGTCTCAGGTATGGCACAATCTTTGGTATAGCCCAAAAGAGGAAAAATAGCAAGAATGCCATAGTAGCTGTTCCTGTGATGAACCGCTTTATATATATCCATTATTATCATCTCCGGGCTTAACGATAAACGTCTTCATATTTAAAGGCTGATAAAATTATAAGCTTTCATTTAACCTGCCAGTAGTAGCTGTTATGGTTTAAATGCCAATTTTGGAGCTTTTTATCTACCCTTATAAATTGACCTTCTAATTCTTCAAAATTTTGCACTTATAGGAGTTTATGTCCGATGTGGGAGTTTATAGCCAAAGCCGAATTATAGAAAGCTTTATATACACTCTTTGATTTCTCTTTATAAATTTTTATATAATGAAATGGATATAATCAAGAAAAATAAGGGGGGTTCTTGATTCGCAAGGTGGTATGAATGGCTGATATGGTCAAAAAATGCCCTGAATGCGGCGGTATAAACCTTTTCTGGAATCGCGAAAAAGGCGAGATTATCTGCAGAGACTGCGGGCTTGTCATTGAGGACAAGATGGTAGACTTCACGCAGGAATGGCGTGAGTTTGATTCTAATGAGTCTGAGAGCAGGAGAAGGACAGGAGCACCTATGACCTTTACCCAGTATGACCAGGGATTGGGCACAGAGGTAGGCCAGAAATCGGATTTATTCAAGCTTGACAGCGGTGACAGGAACAAGTTCTTCAGGCTCAGGAAATGGCAGTATAGAATATCAACTGCAATAGAAAGAAACCTAAAGCTGGCATTGGCTGAGCTGAAAAGAGTTTCTTCATTCCTTAAATTGCCTAAATCTGTTGAGGAAGAGGCAGCAAGAATCTATACGCTTGCTGTGCAGAGGGGGCTTGTAAGGGGAAGGAGCATGGAAAGCGTTGTTGCGGGCGCGTTATATGCTGCATGCAGGCGCCATGAAGTGCCAAGGACGCTTGATGAGCTTAGCGAGGCTTCCGGGATAGAAAAGAAGGAAATAGGAAGGACTTACAGGTTTGTAACGAGAGAATTGGGCCTGACAATATTGCCTTCAAATCCTGCCGATTACATTGCAAGGTTTGCATCTGCCCTGAAATTGTCGGCAGAGACGCAGTCAAATGCAATAGAGATACTTGAAAAGGCGCAGAAGATTGAGCTTACATCCGGAAGAGGACCGACTGGGATAGCATCTGCTGCTTTATACGTTTCAGCCCTTCTCCATGGGGAGAAGAGGACGCAGAGAGAAGTTGCGGATGTGGCTGGTGTAACTGAGGTGACGATAAGGAACAGGTACAAGGAGCTTCTTGAAGAACTTAAGCTTGAGAAGGAAATCAAGAAGACCAAGAAGAGGAAATAATTCTTAGGTGATTTTATGTCTTTAATCAACAAATTGAGCTATTGGTTTAATTGCCATAGAATAAATAAAGCTCTCAAAAATCAGCAGCCTGTTGCTGTTATATCTGATGTTCTGGGCAACAGAGGAGCGCTTGAGGCGGTCCTTGCAGATATTGAAACCCGTAATCCTGCTGTAATTGTCAACCTTGGCAATTTGGTAGGTGGAAAAGAATCGACAGAGTGTATTGAAATGGCAATGGAAAGAAAAATCATTTCTGTTAGGGGCAATTATGACATATCTGCCGCAAGAGCAAAACTTGAGAGAGCATCTGGCTGGGATGACGTAGAGCTAAATAACAGACAAGTAAGTTATCTCAGAGATTTGCAGGCTGTTTATAATGTCGGTTATGCATATTTCACACATGCTACCCCTCTTAGGAGGGAACTGCTTGCGCTTCCTAATGGGACTGACAAGCATTATCCTACCATATCCCTCCATCCTGCGCAGAATACTAATTTTGCTCAAGCAGTTGAAGGAGCTTTCGAGCGTGCAGATGCAGATATAATATTTGTCGGCCATACATGTATCCCGGCTATTATAATAAAGGATGGGCAAATCTTTGATGCTAATGTATTTTCAAACCCTTATGCTGACAATGAAAGATTTATAGCAAATCCCGGCTCAGTTGGTGAACTGAAGGATTTTCGATCGGACAGAATGTCAGGATTAGCATCATATGCAATGCTTCATCAGCGCAAAGTATCTTTCCACACAGTAACATATCAGCAAGGATAGGAAAAAAGCTTTTCCTTAAAGTTTGCAATTCTGCCTTTCTCTACCTTAATGCCTTCTTTTTCAAGGAGATTTATTTTTCTTATTGAGTTTAGCTTGCCGTAATACCCTCCGAGAGAGCCATTTGAATTTACGACACGATGGCATGGAGTGGCATGGGTATTTTTGTTTTTCTTCAAGGCCTGGCCCACTGCCCTGTATGCCTTTGTGTGCAGGGCCTTGCCGATTTCTTTGTAGGTAGTTAGTTTACCCTTAGGTATTTTTCTGCACAATTCCCATACCTTGCTCTCAAATGAAACAGTGACCATTTTAGATAGTACCATTAAGCTTTCAATGTATATATAAGTTTTCTAGTTCGGATTTACAAAGATTTGAGGAATTTCAGGACAGGCATGATTTCCATTTTTTCCTTATATTCCTTTGAAAGAAGAATCAATTTTTCTTTCTCCAGAATTATTCCCCTTGCCATGAGAATCCTCTGCATCCTGCCATTCGAGATATATTGCAGGAACTGCGTGATATTTTTCGGCTTTTGAGTGTGATGGCATCTCTCAAAATCAATCATGACTGGCTTTCCATTCCGTATTATTATGTGCTTGTATGGGTTCTGCATCTCTTCTTTGCCGATACCCATCATGTCCATATCATAAAGCTGTTTTACTATTTCCGCAAGTATCCTCATTATTTCTCCCCTTTCAGCATGCAGAATATGCTTTTCAAGAAGCTCCCCTTCCACATATTCCATTCCCAAACTTGAATTTTCAAAGAAAATAAATTTCGGGCCTATGCCTTTCTTGTTCAGCTTTGGAAGAAACTGCGCCTCAATATCTATCCTATGCGTCTCTGATTTCGGGTTTTTTTCCTTGATTACTATTTTTTCCTTATTGTATTCTGCTAAATACGCAATGCCTCTCTTTCCCTTTGCAAGCAGCCTTTTATCCATTTGCAAGCCTGTAACAAGATATATCCTCGAAAAATATGTGGATTGATTCAAGCATTTCTGCCTTGTAGCCATATTCATCCATCAATGAGCCTACCTTTTCCTTTCCTGTTGCTGATGAGAATATGAGCAATATGCATCCTGCCGAAGAAAGGTATGCCTTTGCTTCCTTAAGAAATTTGTCTATTATCTCATGCCCTTCCTTCCCGCCGTCCAATGCAAGCTCTGGCTCTTTTTCTTCAGGAAGATAAGGTGCATTGAAAATTATTGTATCGAACTTATTGCCTTTTTTTCTTGGCTGTATGCCCTTGAAAATTCCATCCACTATTATGACTTCCTTTTTCTCAAAAACAGAGAAAAGGTCAGAATGAATAAGAAGTATTTTGTCAGAATGAATGTGCCCATTGCAGTAAGTCAATGCTTCCTGGTTGATATCAACGGCAATAACGAAATCCGCTTTTTTTGAGGCTGCAAGAGCCTGTATGCCTGTTCCTGTGCCTATGTCAAGGCAAATGCCTTTTGCATACTTTTTCACGTATTTTTCAAGCAGGTAAGAATCTTCTGCTGGTTCGTAAATGCTCATTCTCTTTCCTTCACCCTAAAATATTTAAATGAGTGCTACTTCCCATTTATATAACTTATATAAATTAAAATGCCATCTGTAAAAATCTCGGACAAAGTCAATGGAAGGGTTATACTTGATCCTGCACAGTTTATGCAACAGAGTATAGAAGCAGCTATTTTAATTAATACGCATAGAAAGGAATTGCCAGCAGACTCCAGTTATAACGGAAGGGTCATCATCGCTGGGATAGGTAATAATGGGGAAGCAGTTCTGGATGCCATGAAACCGTACTTAATGGAAACTCTTAATGGTGCTGTTTATGGCTTTGTTGACACAAGTTTATCAGGATACCACCTAGTTAGTGAAGAAGTTTTCGGAGTTGATAGAACTACACATTTACCTACTGATGTAGATAGAAGTTATGCTGTCCTTGTGGCTGCAGACACTTTTAATAGCCTAACGCTATTGGGTGCCATCAAAGAATTGTTTGCACTAGGACGCCCGAAAAGAGTCGATTTGGTCACGCTCGTTAATGATCCTGGTAGAAGAGTGATACCATTACACCCTAATCTTTCTTTCTTGGAAACCGAAATATCTGACCAACATGGTGTTTATTTTAACGCTGCATCAAAAATAACAAGAATGTATGAAAATGAACATTAATAGAGATTGCTGCATCAGCCCAAACGTTTCTTTGACACATAATTATAAGCATTAAATGCAGCTGTAACTCCCTCAGCAACTCCTGTTATTGCCTGCTTGAAATCAGTATTGACAACATCCCCTGCGGCATATGCCCCTTCTACATTTGAAAAGCCATGCCTGTCTATTATTACCTCTCCCTTGCTATCAAGCGCCATGCCTATGTCCTTAGCCAAACTGGATAGGGGTATATGGCCTATTGCAATGAATGTTGCATCAAGCGCAAGTTCCTTTGAGCCATTGTGAGCCTTGTCAAGTATCACCTTATTGACAAACCTGTCCCCTTTTATTTCAACAACATTTGTCTTGTTTATAACCTCTATCTTGCTGTTGGCCTCTATCCTTCTTAAGTTGACAGGCTCAGGATGTATCTTGTCGCCCCTGTAAATCATGTAAACCTTGCTAGCGTATTCGGCAAGCACAAGGGCATCCTTGGCAGCAGAATCAGAGCCGCCTATTATGGCAACAACCTTGTTCTTGTAGAATGCGCCATCGCATAACGCGCAGTAATGGACTCCCTTGTTTGCAAATTCCTTTTCGCCCGGAACATTAAGCTTCTTCCATTCGGTTCCTGTTGCAAGTATTATAGATGTTGCAAAGTACTTTGATTCCCTTGTTGTGACTATGAAACCGTCTTTTGCCTTCTCAACTTTGTCAACCTTAATCTCCTTCATATCGACTTTGTAATCAAGGGCATGCTCCCTTAGCTTCTCAGCAAGCTCTGTGCCGGTAATCATCTTGAAGCCTGGATAATTTGCAACCTCATTAGTTGTCATTATCACTCCTCCCATTACATCGCCCAATAGAAGGGTCTTCATCTCGAACCTTCCAGCATACATTGCAGCGCCGAAGCCAGTTACGCCGCCGCCTATTATCACCAAGTCGTATTTTTCCATGCTTCGCGTGACTTTATAGCGACTTATAAAGTTTTTGATGAGGCATTTTGAAGAAAATATTGACTATAACATGTCAAGGATGACTTTTGCAATCATTAAAAATGCTATTGCAACCATTGCTTTCCTGATGAATCGGCTGCCGTGCTTCACGGCAAGATGCGAGCCCATCCATGCGCCTATGAAGCTTCCGAGGAACATTGAAACAATCAGCAAGACAGAAACTGTTGAGCTTAACACAAGGATTGTTGATGAAATCAGTATTTCCGGAATGGCTGCAACTATATCTGTGCTCCTTGCCACCAGATAATCCTTGCCAAAGAAATAAACCAGTACAAGAACAGCAAATGTTGCGCCTGCCATGGCAAGAGCGCCACTCCATATGCCAACAACAAGCATAAGCAATAACCCGATAACTTTTGCTTTTTTGTGCTTTACTGGCCTTGCCTTCCCGAGCAGGAAAAAAATGCCGACAAAAACTCCAGCAAGAACAACGAATCTAAGTATAGTGTCAGGAAGATTCACAACCGTTATTGTGCCGACAAATGAGCCAATGACCAAGGGTGCCATTATCATAAATGCAAGATTCCAGTCAATACTTTTTGATTTCAAATAACCATTTAATGCACCCGTAACTGTTCCTGCATCTGATACCCTGTTCAGGGCAAGGGCATTTACAGGAGGGATGCCGAAAGCAAGCATTGTCGGCACAGCAAAAACTCCTGCTCCACCTGAAATGGCATTTATAAGCCCCATTAACAGTCCAAGAAAAAATATCAGGATTATTTCTACCATTCAACTGTATTTCCAAATTGGATTTATTTAACTTTTGATGCCTAGTACACTTGTATAGTACCGAAATCACGTAACCTTCCTATGGAAATTTCTTTATATAAATCGTTTCGCAAATCTTAAAAGCGAAATTTTTTCATAGACCTCTTTTTTGAAGTAGGCTAAATGTTACCTAATAACGATGCATGTAGGTACCACATCGTCGTTAAAACCTATAGTACCGATATTACGTAACCCGTTCCGAAATCATGTAACATTTTCTAGTTTTTTACAAACGTTTTTCGTATGCTTCATTAGGAGTCATGTAATCTAGTGCCTCACTCGGTCTCTCATTATTATAGTATTCAAAAAATTCATCCAATGTATTAAATCGGTCATCAAATTCTGTATCCAGAATGTGAAAGAACTTCTCACATTTTCCATTGGTCTGTGGATGTCTCACTTTTGAAGGAACAAGTATTATGCCCAACTCCTTTAAAACTTCTTGAAATTCATGATCAGCCTCTCCATCCTTATCTGTTTTTACTGATACATACTGTGTTCCATGATCAGTATTCAGAATAAAGGGAGTTACTAAATTGTCACCTACAGACTTGTAAAGGCCCAATAGTGCATTTCTAGTAGTCTGCTCGCCGAGACAATGACCCATCACTTTTCTTGTGCAATCATCAATATAAATCTGGATCGTTTGGCCATTTAATTTCGAAGCCTTAATGACATGGCCATTGGTATGCCGCATATAGTTAGGTAGTGGCCATTCGTAGCGTTTGTATTTTCTTGGCTTTCTTTTCTTAAGATTGGGTTTTTGAAAGCCTTCTTTTATGAGAACCTGACTCACTTTCCTAAGAGAAACGCCAAATCCTTTTTTTGTTAGAATATTATGAAGATTTCTCCCTCCACATCTATATTTTCTGTAAGTCTGTACTACAAGATCATAGAATTTGGGATTTAATGGCTCAAAGAGTCTGCCAGAGATATGATCTTTAAGACCTTCTTTGCCTTCGTTTTCATATTTTTTCCGTATTTCCCAAACAGTTTTTCGGGTTACTTTCTGAGCCAATGCAATGCTCTTTATTTGAGCTCCCTTCTTTATCTGTTTAACAATCCACTCACGTTTTTTTTATTAAGTTTATACATATTGATTCACCGTAGAAAAGATATCTTACTTTATTTATAAACTAAAAGAAATGTTACGTAATTATGATACTAATCAAGGCATTATTTTTCTAGAAAGTATTATATATATGGCTTGCATGATTTAACCTATGAAGGATACACTTCTTTCAAGGAGCGTACTTTTTGCGCCTTTGCTAATAGCTTTTTTATGGATGGGGCTACTTGTCCTTAATGCAGGCTCTCCTGATGCTTCGCAAAAGCTATCTCCAACGAAACTTGATTACATTGTGAATGTCTTATTTGTTTTCATAATAGTTTATTCTGGAGTTCTTGCAGTTGTATTTTACAATATGAAGCATAAAAGAATTCATAAGATTATACATAAGTAGATTTTAATGAGCCATAATCCTTCTTTGAATAGCTTTCTGAATAATACTCTTTGGCAGCCTTATAGTCCATTGCTCCAAAGTGCGATGTGCAGAATACGCATGCAAGGGCAAGCACTGCAATGCCTGAATAGCCTGACGATATCCTTGATATAAGCGACATAAACTTGTTGTTGCTTCAGAATATATAAGCTTTTTCTGCGCTGGATTTTTAAGCACATTATGATTTCAGAGCAGCATGTGCGGAATACTTGGCATATTCAATGCAAGCGGAAATGTGAAGGAAGCGCTGCTATCAATGGCAGAAAGGGGAAGGGATGGTTGCGGAATCTGCGACAGCAGCAACTGTCATTACTCTCCTGACATAGCTGGCTTGCCAGCTATAACTACAAACTGCATGGCACATCTCCTGCATTCTGTTGTTGGCTGTGTCAACCAGCCACTGAAGAAAAAAGGGATTTTTATAGCCAATTGCGAGATATACAACTGGAATATCCTTGACAAAAAGTATTCTTTCAATTCCAGGAATGATGCTGAGCTATTAATGGATTTGCTGGAGAAAAAAGGCATCTCTGAGGAAGTACTTGATGAGCTTGATGGAGTTTATGCTGTAGCATATCTTGGTGAAGGAAAAGTGCATATAATGAGGGATATACTGGGAGTTAAGCCATTATGGTATTCCATAGAGGAGGGATTTTGCTTTGCATCCGAAAGGAAGGCGCTTGTTAAGCTTGGACTGAAAAAAATAGAGGAGCTTAATCCGAGAATTATCATGTCATATGATACAAAATCAGGAGAAGCAATGCAGACAAGGAGACAGTTTCTTGCCAGTTCTAACTTAGATAGCAATTATGCTGCTGTCACAGAGAAGCTTCTTCTTGAGGCAGTAAGTAAGCGGATTCCTGATGGAAAATTCGGCATACTTTTCTCAGGTGGCATAGACTCAACATTTATAGCTAAGATATGCAAGGATTCAGGAAGGGAATTCGTATGCTATGCAGCAGGAATTAAAGGAGAGAGGGAATCTTTTGACATCATTCAGGCAAAGGATGCTGCCTCGAGGCTCGGCTTTAAGCTAAAGACAATTGAGATTTCAAAGGAAGATGTTGAGCAATATCTGGCAAAGATAGTTCCATTGATAGAGGACAGCAACGTGGTCAAGGTGGGAGTAGGCATTACAATGTTCGCAGCATGCGAGCTCGCAAGAAAGGACGGCATAAAAGTCATATTCTCTGGATTAGGCTCTGAGGAATTATTTGCAGGATACGAGAGGCATAAGAATGCTCTTGATGTGAATGTAGAATGCCTCTCCGGGCTGCTGAAAATTTATGAGAGGGACTTGTATAGAGATGATGTGATAACAATGCACAACAATCTTGAGCTCAGGCTTCCTTTCCTTGACAAGGCTCTTGCAAGGTATGCATTAGGAATACCTGCAGAAATGAAGATATTGACAGAGAGGAACAAGGCCATACTAAGAGATGTGGCAAAGAAAATCGGCATTCCAGTTGACATAGCTGAAAGGAAGAAAAAGGCAGCGCAGTACGGCTCAGGCTTTGACAGGGCAATAGGGAAACTGGCAAGAAATGAGAAGATGTCCAAATCAGCTTATCTTGAAAGGTTTTACAGAAAGCCAAATGTTAAGCTTGCTGCCTTATGGAGCACAGGAAAAGACAGCGCATATGCAGCATGGCTGATGAAGAAGCAAAATTATGAAATATCCTGCTTAATCTGCCTAAAGAGCGCAAACAAGGATTCCTATATGTTCCATACACCCAATGTCGGAATAGCAAATCTGCATGCAGAGTCAATGAAGGTGCCGCTGATAATGAAGGAGACAGCAGGCACAAAAGAAGAAGAGCTCGATGACTTAAGAGATGCCCTTGCCGAGGCAAAGGAAAGATACGGCATACAGGGAGTTGTAAGCGGGGCAATATTCTCTAATTACCAAAGAGAGAGAATAGAAAGAGTATGTGACAGGCTCAGCTTAAAGATATTCTCTCCTTTATGGCACAAGGACCAGGAAGCTGTTCTGGGTGAAATTTCAAGCAATGGCTTTGAAGCAATAATAGTGTCAATTGCTGCTGAAGGCTTAACTAAAGAATGGCTGGGAAAGAGAATTGATTTTGATTTGATACGCAAGTTGAAATCACTCAAAGGAATAAACATAAGCGGCGAAGGCGGAGAGTATGATTCTTTAGTTATAAATTGCCCACTTTTCACAAAGCCGCTTAAGGTTCTTGGCTCAAAAATAGAAGAGGACACAAAAAATTCAGCAAGGCTGCATGTGGAATGCTTGCTATAGGAAACTTTGCCTTATAATCTCCTTGTAAATATCAACATTTTCCAGCACAAAGGATTCTACCCATGCGGCAAGGAACAAAATTACCAGGGTAAATACAAGTGAGATTGCGGTATTTGTCAGGATACTGTTGAATTTCTTTGAGAATGGGCTTTCCCTCATCAAAGCTTTCGATATCACACCTGCTGTTGTCGCAGAGCAAATGTAGGCAAATGCCTCAAGAAGCATATGGGGAGTTACGATGGACAGTATAAGCAGGAAATAGGCAAATGGGTCATTGTTGACATTCAATGCAGCTGTCTTTGCTAATGTGCCAAAAATCGTACCCCAGACAGAAGCGTTCCATATAATAAGGAAAAGGCCGCCATCACCTATCAGGAAAGATGTCATGAATATTACGGTCAGGACAACAAAATTATGTGTAAGCAGGTTTGTAAATAATGGTGAAAAGAATCCTGCCTTTCCTGTTGTATCACCATAAAGGACATTTACCTGATTCTCGAATATATGGTTTGTTGCAAGCGTCGGAAGCATGATAGAGAAAATGGAAAATGTTAGGAGAATCCCAATGAACAAGAGGATATAGACAATGAATATGTTCCTGTGGTCTTTCATGAAAACAAGAATGTTAAATTCCTTTTTTTTCGATTCAATCTTTTCCTCACTTGTCATGAGGCTGCTTATTGTCGGATAAGCTATGAGCGAGATTATTGCCACTGCAACTATTGCAGGGTCCTCTGGGAAAAGAAGCACAGCAATGCCTATGCCTATTATTCCATAACCTATGCCTAAAAGCAGGGCATACAGAGGATTCCTTTCCACAAGCCTTAGGTTGTATATGTGCTCAAGCATTTTTTGTCTCCGAAAGAACAGAGTCAATTACTTTTTCAGGATAGCCATATTTCAGCAACCCTTCCCTTACCTGCTCTTTTGTGTACCCTCTTTTTTGATACTTATTTACATAATCCCTTATGGCTTCTGTTTTTTTGTTCGCTATTCCTACAAGCCCATGCTTTCTCCTTGCCTCGAAAAGCAGCAATATTATTGGTATTGCGACAACTATTGTCATTACAGTCCATGGAACAAAGTCTGAAAAAGAAGGCTGGCCTGTTACCATGCCAAGAGCCCTTTCAGCATCCTCCCTTGAATCAAATGCAATTAGGATGTTGGAGCCAGAAAGGGAAATGCTAGGTTCTCCTGAATATGTGCCTTCTATTAGCTCATCCATGAGCATGTTTGTGCCTGGCGAGCCGATGACAACTAGGCTTCCGGAAGCAGAGATATCTTTCTCTTCCGTAAGCGCGATGCCAAGATGCGAGGCAATCTTTTCCGCATATTCTCTTTCATATTCCTGGGCATTAGTGCCAATTACTGCCGTATACCTTTCAGGGCTGCCCCGGATAGTCTCAATAAGCAACGAGTATTTTCCATCATAAGCGCTTCCTGTGCCAGAGAAACGGCCAGAAGTTCCTGCGAGAGTAAACACATAGAATACTATTATCCCTACAAGTGCAAATAAAACAAGCTTCTCCAACTCTTTTTCGTTAGTCCTCCTTTTTTGTTTCACATTATAACCCAATATAGAGCAATATTTAAAAATATTGGATTTTTATGCTTTGGAATGGCAGATTGCATTTTTTGTATGATCTCACAGGGCAAGGTGCCTTGCCACAAGGTTTATGAGGATGAAAAATGCTTTGCTTTCCTCGACATAGCGCCTGTCAGCAGAGGACATGTCTTGGTAATACCTAAGGAACACGCAGCCAAGATGCATGAGCTTAGCGATGAGTCATGCCCTGCCCTGATGTTGGCTGTAAAGAAAGTCTCGAAGGCCGTGCAGGAGGCATTCTCATGCGATTTTAACATCCTGAACAATAATGGGAAGATGGCAGGACAAGCAGTCCATCATGTCCATTTTCATGTTATACCCAGGAGAGGAATAAAGGAGGAATTTTCATTCAACTGGGTGCCCAGAAAACAACAGGGTGATGATGATGCGGAAGAGATTCTTGAGAGGATAAAGGAGCGCATCATTGGCAGTGCAAATAAGCAATAAAGCGAAGGGGAATGCTCTTACTTTATGGACTTGCAGCCTGCCACATAAGCTCAAAGTATTTTCTGTAGCCATCGGCAATTGACTTGTTCTTAATCACAACCGCAATCGGCTCTTTTTCAGAAAGTAGCAGGATGGCTGAATTGTCTCCATAAATCCTTAGGGCAGCCATGGAAGAATAGTGCTCAGGTATATACCTTATTTTGCTGAGTGGGTGCTTCTTTAAACCCTTTCTTGCCTTCTCGCTGTATATTAGCCTGTTCTTTATTTTTGCCTTAGCCCTTTTACTGGCGAAATGTCTGATATAATGCTTAAACATATTCTCAAGCTGATAGCCTGGGCTGACACCAATATAACCCTTTCCTGTTCTCAGGATATGGTCAAATACTGTTTTTAAGCCTTCAACTCCCCTGAAAAACCTCACGTCATGTCCTTCTTCAAATTTTGTCCTTAAATCCAGCTCTGGCATGATTTTATTAAGCCTCTCCTTTAGGTTATCCAGCCTGAACTTTCTTTCTTCCACCAGCCCAATCAGCCTTTTTGGGCTTGCAGGGCTGAAGACTTTCTTGTTGTTAACTATAACAGAGCTGACGAGCCCTTTTTCAACCAATCTTCCAATGGAATCATATATATTTCTCCTGTGCATTCCAGTTTTCTCCATAATCTGCCCTATCCCGGCAGTTCCAAGGCCCAATAGTTCCATGTAAATTTTAGACTCGCTATTGGTCAATCCAAGTTCAGACAAAATTTTATCATGCATACATATTGGACAGCTTGCCAATTCTTAAATTTTGTGGTAACCTTATATCACCACACTGCTTTAAATAATCTGGAGCTGCAGTATAGGTATAACCGAAAAATTTCAGTATAGCACTGCATGAGTTGGGGGAATGGAAGCAACAGCCTGAATGAAAATAGGCTTTCAGCATGTAGAATACAGAGTAAAATTCAATTGCCTTTAAACTAACGATGAAAATATTTTTCGCAAGCCAGTCATTTTACCCACATATAGGGGGAGTATCAACATACCTTCTCAATCTAGCCATAGGGCTGAGCCAGGGAGGCAATGAAATAGTTGAAGTCCACCTGAGGATTCCAAATGAACGGACAGAAGACACTGTAAAAGGCATCAAGGTTTATCGCATACCTCGGACACCCATTAGGGAAGGATTGCTTAAGGGATACAGCAATTTTAAGGAAAGAATCTATAAGGAGTGTCATGGTGAAGGGGATTTCTTCAAGAAAGAGCCTCTTGTGACCTATGGTTACGATGAATATCTCCAGATAAACTCATTACTCGGCAAACAGATAGAAGACCTTCTGGAAAAAAACCCAACCGAGATAGTACACATACACGATTTTCAGCTCCTCATGGTTTACAAGAATGTGCCAAGGGGGGTGCCAGTTATACTGACATGGCACATACCTTTCATGGATTCAATTTCAAACCACTTGAAGCGATTCCTGATTAGGCACATGAAAGGATTTGACAAGGTGATTTTTTCATGTGATGAATACGCGAAATCGGCAGTCAAATGCGGATTACCTCCCAACAGGGTGGAAGTGATACATCCCATCGCAAACACCACCATGTTTAGGCCAAAGAAACACGATAATGAGCTGAAACGCCTGTGCAATATCCCTAACGACTGCAAGACTATATTGTGCGTACAGCGCATCGACGCAAAGAGCGGTCATGTCCAGTTAATTAAATCCATGCAAAGCGTACTTGCCGGGTTTCCAAAGGCAAGGTTGGTATTTATAGGCGGAAAATCCATGACAAGCAAGATATCAAAGGAGAGGGAAAACATCGAGAAGGAGGTCCATGCCCTTGTAAAATCCCTCGGCCTGCAGAACAGTGTATTTTTTGCAGGGAGCATTGAATACGAAAAGCTTCCCGCATATTACAATTCTGCGGACATTGTTGCCCTTACATCGAAGAATGAAGGTTTCGGCCTCGCTGTCACAGAAGGGATGGCCTGCGGAAAGCCGATAGTAGCCACAAATGTTCCAGGCATAGTTTTGCAGGTGCAGGATGCCGTAAATGGATTTATCGTAGAGCCGGGAGATTATGAAAAAACGGCTGAAAAGATACTGGAGCTTCTGAAAAATGATAAACTCAGAGAGGCAATGGGAAAAGAAAGCCTATGCATAGCCAAATCAAGGTTTTCAATGTCAAAAGGCATAGATATGCATCAAAGGCTCTACAGAAAACTGATTAAGTCAAAAACTGACTGGTGCCTTAAGACTGTAAAATTGGAGCATGTTTCTGCCATTATCACTGACTTCGACAGGACTATTACTGACAGACCGGGTGTCATAAATAAAACTGTCTTGGATGGGCTCGATTCTCTGAATAAGCCATTAATCTTGGTTACCGGAAGGGTGATGGATTATGCAAAAGAGCTTTTAAGGAAATATCCTGTATGGGACTGCATAATTGCAGAGAATGGTAGCTATGCATATTTTCCAGGCAAGGACCTTTGCTGGAGCTTTACTTCCGGGCCGTTCGAGGAAGCAAAAATGATTCTCAGGAGAGAGAATTTTCCAGCAGATTTCGGAAATGGTGTAATCAGCATTTCCAAGTCGATTGAAGCTAAAGCAAAAGAGGTTTTAGGCAGCGTGGCAAGGCATATAGGATTCATAACCAACGCGGATGAAGTGATGCTGCTCCCGGAAGGAATAAATAAAGGCATTAGCGTCAAGCTTGCTTTGGATTACATGGGAATAGACCTAAAGAACACAGTAATAATTGCTGATGGGGAGAATGACATAAGCCTCTTTGCAAATCCTGGATTTAAAGTAGCAGTGGCAAACGCAGACGAGAAGCTCAGGCTTCTGGCAGATGAGGTCACAGACAAACCCTCTACAGAGGGTGTGCTTGAGGTAATAGAAAAATTAAGAATGTAATCATTGCAAAATGGCATTAAACAACATGATATACACAGAAATTATCATTGCAACTGCAGGAATTATAGGCTCATTCATCGCAGCCAAATTGCTCTGCTTTGTGTTGGATAGATACATAAAATCATTTACAAAGAAGACGAAGACAGATATTGATGACCGGATTCTTGCGGCACTGGAAAGGCCGTTCATAATTCTCGTTGTAATTATAGGGCTGTATTTTTCACTATTGCAGGTTGATTATGTCCGCCAATATGTAGGGATAATGAATGATGCTTTCTTCGTACTCAGTGTTTTGTGGACTGTTTTTGTGCTATACAGGCTTACAAAAGTTCTCATGGAAAAATGGGTTTCCACTAATCCGTCTTTTCAGAACATGCCTAGGCTTGTCGTTAAGATAGCTGATGTCCTAATCTATTTCATAGGCCTGATAATTATCCTCAAGCACTTCAACATAGAGATAACTCCCTTCGTTGCGACATTAGGGATAGGTGGCATTGCCATAGGCTTTGCTCTTCAGGACACACTCTCAAATTTTTTCTCCGGCTTGTACATAATCTCCGACAGGCCGATAAACATCGGTGATTTCATTGAGCTAGAGGACGACATAAGTGGCTATGTCGAGGACATAGGCTGGCGCACTACCAGGATAAGAACACTGCCAAATACGATGGTAATAGTCCCAAATTCAAAAATTGCCTCATCTATAATAAAAAATGATACTCTACCTGTCCCGGAAATGAGCATAGTAATCCAATGCGGAGTATCCTATGCCTCAGACCTTGACAAGGTTGAAGAAGTCACGATAGACACAGCCACGGAAATACAGAAAAACACTGAAGGCGCAGTCAAGGATTTTAAGCCCTTCATAAGATACCATACCTTCGGAGATTCAAACATAAATTTTTCTATTATACTGAGGGTTAAGACATTTGTTGACAAGTATCTGGTGACGCATGAGTTCATCAAAGCCCTGAAAAAGGCATATGATAAAGAAGGCATAGAGATATCGTGGCCTGTCAGGAAAATTTACTACGGCAAGAAATAATGCCAATGATTCTATCGACTTTTCAGGCATACCTTAAATAGCCTTAGTTTTATGCACATGGAAAGATAAGCTTTAAAATGGAACTGTTGTTCTATTTGTCCTACGGCGGTGTAGCTCAGCCTGGTTAGAGCGCTAGACTCATAAGCGTATGAGTTATGAGACATTATGTCGATGATGCTAAGCAGGGTTATCTAGAGGTCGTGGGTTCAAATCTCGCCACCGCCACTTTTCTATCCGGCAAGTCTACGGTAGGGCGCAATTGTATGGATGAGTATGCTATCCCAGATTGCAATGCTTAATTCTTTGCGATTGACTGGAAACCATTAATTTTGTTCCGGAATAATCCCAAATTTTATATATTCCAAATAATAAATGAGATAGTATGAAATATAGGCTACTCCAACTTGGTGTGTTAATTGTTGCAATTCTGTTTCTTTATGGATGCGCAAAAGAGAATCCTAGCGAACTAGTCTCAGGAGACCTTTGCGGTGAAATCTCTTATCAGGATTCAATCTATCAAATCAACTTGTGCAATGGTTTGGGAAACCTCATATTCAGCCAAGCAACGAATGCAAAAATATCTGAATTTAATCCATTCTTTGTCAGAATTTCAGATGCAGAGTATAATGAGACACATGTTTTCAATTTTAATGGCATTGAAAACATAACCAGCTGTAGCAGTTGCCTTGGAATTGGTACGCCATATGACGGCACAAATATGGGAGCACCAGATGAACAGATATTTTGCAAGCTTCAGCTTCCGATAAAATTCCACTGGTATTATGACTTGCCAAATAGTGAATATGGCCCTGACAGCCCTGGTTGGTGGATGGAGGATGAAAGATATATCCGCTTCCTGGACACCGTGACAGACTTAAAATGGGGAAACCTGCAAATTTACGACAAGAAGACCGGAAAGAGGGTAATGTACGAATGGTGGGGGTCAGATTGCACCAAAGAGGAGTCTGACTTTTCACCAAGTTGGCCATCTTTTATCCCATCTGCCCCGGTTTTCGGAAAATCAGGCAATATATCATTTCTTAGTTTAAATGCCCCAACATCCTTTAGGGATAATCCTAATAACGATCCGGCATTCTATGATCAGATGTGGGGACGTGGATACCCTGTCCAGTTATCGCGCTATAATCCAGATGCCCGTCTCACTAACAAGGTGAGCGTAAACGGCATCGATTGCTATACTGCATCTTCGTTAAATACCGAAGCAGCTGACATATGCATAAATAAAGAGTTATGCATCGTTGATTATGCAAACTCACCTAGCTTAAAGCGAGTTATACTCTCCAATGATTTTAGCGATGATGTGTTTAATCTGCCTGCTGTCTGCAAGTAAATTTAATGGATAATCTAATTCTAGTATAACTAATTGTAGCTTATAGTTCTAACAAATAAAGAAAAATGCCTTCTAGGAAGGCTCAGAGGTCATAATAGAGGTTAAATTCCCATGGATGCGGCCTTATCCTTATAGGGTCTATTTCCTTTGCCCTCTTATAGCCAATCCATGTCTCTATCAGGTCCTTTGTGAATACCTTCCCATGCAGAAGGAAATCATGGTCGTTTTCAAGCGCGGATATTGACTCTGCCAATGAGCCCGGTACGCTTTTTACGCTTTCTAACTCCTTGCCTTCAAGCTCATAGATGTTCTTCTCAAGCGGCTCGCCTGGGTCAATTTTTCTCTTTATTCCGTCAAGTCCTGCCATTAGCATGGCTGAGAATGCAAGGTACACATTAGCTGAAGGGTCTGGTGTTCTGAACTCTATTCTTTTCGCGTTTTCGCTGTTAGAGTACATTGGAATCCTTATTGCAGCGCTCCTGTTTCTTTTTGAGTATACTAAGTTAACAGGCGCCTCGAAGCCAGGCACGAGCCTTTTATATGAGTTTGTGGTCGGAGCTATTAGGCCGCAAAGTGCAGGGGCATGCTCAAGCAGGCCTCCAATGTAATATTTCGCGGTTTCACTCAGCATTGCATAGCCATCCTTGTCGTAAAACAGATTTTTCCCTTTTTTCCAGAGGCTCATGTGAGTGTGCATGCCGCTTCCGTTATCGTTGAACAACGGCTTAGGCATGAATGTTGCTGATTTGCCATGCTTTGCAGCTATATTCCTGATAATATACTTGTACATCATTACCTGGTCGGCCATCCTAACCATAGGAGAATAACCCATGTCAATCTCGCACTGGCCGCCTGTGGCAACCTCATGATGGTGGCACTCAATATGGATGCCTGACCTTATGAGAGTTGTAACAATCTCGTTCCTTATGTTTTGCAGCGTGTCAGTTGGAGGAACTGGGAAATAGCCTTCCTTGTACCTTGTCTTGTAGCCGAGGTTGTTTGCTTCACTTCCCGTATTCCATGCTCCTTCATTAGAGTCAATATAATAATAGCCGCAATTCTCCCTCTGGTCATACCTTACGCTGTCAAAGATGAAGAACTCAAGCTCAGGTCCATAATGGCCAACTTCGGCTATGCCTGTCTCCTTTAGGTAGGCTTCTGCTTTCTGTGCCACATATCTAGGATCCCTTGAGAAGAACTCGCCTGTTTCAGGCTCCTTTATGCTTCCTATCATACTCACTGTTGAATCTGAGAATGGGTCCGTAAACATTGTCTTGACATCAGGCATCAGCAGCATGTCGCTCTCATAAATCTCCTTGAAGCCCCTTATTGAGCTTCCATCAAAGCCGAATCCCCTTGAAATTGAGCCTTCGTTAAATTCTGATATAGGTACTGTAAAATGCTGCCATATACCTGGCATGTCTGTGAATTTCATGTCAACGAACTTTGCAGTGTCCAAGCCGTGCCTAAGGCTGTCTGCAAATTCTTTCCTTGATTTTAAATGCTCCTCATCTATGAATTTGGTCATGCCTTCAGGACTCATTTTTTACCTCCCATATAGCAGACACATGTCCGCAACTATTCATAGTGCCTGTTAGATATATTATATATCTTTTCGTTGTTCTATTTTACAATAGTTTAAAATTTCTCTTAATTTTATATTATTTTATAATTTTATACCTTGAAATATGCATAAAATATACAATTTTTTGGCTTAAATTGCAGATATTCAGGGCATCGGATTTATAAATCAAGATATAAACCGGCTAGCGATGAACCAGGAAGTGAATGATTTTATCCAATTCGCAATTGAACAATATAGGGGATTGGCTCATTTTTGCACATTCATGCCCGGAGCAAAATATGGGGCAGTATACAATGGCAATCATCTGCCATGGAGGCATGTAATAGTAGAGGACGTAGGCATAGGAAGTGCAGTATCCGTTGTACACCCTCTGGCAAAACAGTTACAGCTTGATGGCGAAGTAATTGAGCAGGTACGATTTCTGCCAGGAATGAATGTGGGAGAAGGCAATAGCATATTTATTAATCATTTTATTGGAAATGACGATTCTGGTCTTAATCCCTCAGTTATAATTGGAGAAGTTCCTGTCGATAACCATATGTACCCTAATGAAATAATTATATTCAGGCCATATGATGCTTCTAAAGTGCAAGAAGTGCTTAGGACAGTCATTTCCAGGCATAATGGTACATACAGCTTTGATAATTATGTCATTGAAAAATATGTAAGAGGTCATGGGCACTGTAGGAATCGCTGAATCTTTTTATTCCACGCAAAAAACTATTTCTTCTCGAAAATGCTCCATATTACATAAATAGGAACAAAAAATACTAGCGCACCGAGAATTAAGCTTTGAACCTGCATGGGTAGCAATGATTGCCAGGAACATGAGCCGATACAGCCAGCTTTTGTTAAAGTATGCCATTATTTGTTTTAAAGCCATAGAAAGGGATTTTATAGTCATGCTCTATAATTGCTATGGCGTCATTAACTCCATCCCCGTTGAAATCCTCACCAACCGGACGGAAACTCCTCGGAAAATAAGCATTATGTGTATACATGATTGCAGCCCCTACAAGAGTTACCGCAGCTACAGCTCCAATTACAATAAAATTAAGTGGATTGCTATTGGATGTTTTAGACATAGATATAGGGTTGTTTCTTATCATATAAACTTTCCTTATATAATTAAATTCGCTGAAATAAGGATAGCCTTGCTCAGAGAACTTAAGATGATTTTATTCGGT
This sequence comes from Candidatus Woesearchaeota archaeon, assembly GCA_018303125.1. GTDB lineage: Archaea > Nanobdellota > Nanobdellia > Woesearchaeales > WJIZ01 > JAGVYS01. The sequence continues at coordinate 34,528 of JAGVYS010000007.1, forward strand.
TAACTTTTTCTGCCCGCGCTCGTGCCACCTTGAGTTATGGAATAGGTTGAGTCCTGGGTCCAGGATTACATCTCCTCTCATTTTCGGGGGGTGTTTGGCTATGAACTCCAAATCAAGCTCCACGCCCCAACCAGGCTTATTCGGCACAGTGAATTCTCCGTCAGTAACTTCTGTATACCAGTCTGCTGCCTTTTTTACATGTGCATCTGCATAATCATTGAAGTGCTCCAGAACCTTTGCGGGCCTGATAGCTGCCATTAAATGTATGCCTGCCAGAGTTGAAATTACTCCCCCTACATTATGCGGAGCAACCATGATTGAATGAGTTTCAGCAGCCTGAACGAGCTTCATTGCCTGCAATACTCCAAAATTGGTAGGGTCTACTTGGATTATGTCAGCACCTCCTAACTCAAATAGCCTATGGAAATCTGAAGGAGGGTATAGCCTCTCCCCAGTTGCCACCGGAATCTTTGACTTTGACCTTACATATGCATGCCCCTTTAAATCAGTTGGCCTGCACGGTTCCTCTATCCATCCCGGCCTTATGCCTGCATCATATATAGCATCTGCAATCTCAAGCGCTTGATGGGGAGAAAATCTTCCATGCATCTCAACGAATATCTGCATATATTCTGGTACTGCCTCATTAACTGCCTTAATAAGGTCAATTGACCTCCTGAATTCTTTCCTGCTCAGCTCATGATTTCCGCTCCCGAACGGGTCAAATTTCAGTCCCTTATAGCCCTTTCCTACAACTGCTAATGCCGCACTCTGGAATTGCTTTGGCTCTCGCTCAACAGTGTACCACCCATTCGCATAGGCAGGTACCTTATCACGCATTTTGCCGCCGAGAAGCTGGTAAACCGGAACGTTCATGGACTTTGCTTTAGCATCCAGGCAAGCCATTTCAAGTATGGAATAAGCTGTAATCGTCCGCTTCCCGGGACATTGAAATCATCTAAGGTAAATCTCTGGTACAATGTCTCTATGTCATGTGCGCTGTGACCTATGAAATGGTGCTCAGTGTCCCTAAGAAGCTGAACAACTGAATGAGTCCGCCCGACAACTCTTGATTCCCCATAGCCTTTGATGCCTTCTTCAGTTGTAAGAACAACATAAGTAAGGTTTCGCCATGGTGTGCCTAAGACATGCACATCATACTTTGCTATTTTAAGTTCCTGAATATCAATCTCCCCCTAATACTGTGAGAATGCCGAATATTATTTAAGCCTTTTCCGATTTTTAATATCAACAATATCTAAGGTTACAGAAAGTATAGCCCCGCTCGGATTCGAACCGAGGTCCCCGCCTCCAGAGGGCGAGATGATTGGTCCCCCGAGGATTGACCGCTACACTACGGGGCTATGGCAGTGCAGGATAACTATCGGCTTTTAAACCTTTTTGGAAAGAACTTATTTTTTACTGAGAACTATCTTTCTTCTGCTCTTCCTCTTCAGGAATATCTTCTTCAGCAGGCTCTTCTATTTTTTTCCTTTCCTTCGGCTTCTTTGCAGTGGCAGACTGGTCCTTGTTAAGGCTGAAAGATATTACCTCACATGATTTAATCGGGTATATTTTCTTTATCTTCTCCTTTGTTTCTTTCATGACACTACCCTTGACAATATCCTCGCAGAATTGGACATAGTCTGTCTGTGATGCCATCTTCGAAACGAGCTTTATGACCTCTGAGTGAATCTTGGACGTCACTGAACCGCGAACTATCTTCTGCGTCACAATAAGTATCTTTATTGTCACAACCTTTTTGTCTTTGGTTACGGCATTCATTACCTCATCTATTCTTGAACGGCCCTTCTTTACAATTCTCCTGACCATTGTCGGCATGAGCCTGAGCCCTAAGAATGATGTAAAAGCCTTATTACCCTCAACTTTGTCAACAACGAAGCTTATTTCAGTTGACTGCTTCTTCATATCATCAGAAAAAACCGCAAAATTAACCTTAATTTTCTTGCCTATAAGCAAGGCTGGCTCAGAAACAAGAGTTTCGCCTATTTGCCTGTCCTGAAACATAGGAGGTGCAATCAAGCTTACCCAGTTCTTTTTTGAAATTGGTTTTGACATTTTTGCTGAGACTCATAGATGGTATATAAAGATATCGCCAAGGCCAGAAACACTAAATATCAAGGTTGGCTACCTCATGCGCATGGCTTTGTATGAAATGTTTCCTTGGCTCAACTTCGTCGCCCATTAAAATGGTGAAGATCTTGTCTGCCTCTACAGCATCGTTCATCGTGACTTTCAAGAGCCTTCTTCCGGCAGGGTTCATGGTTGTTTCCCATAACTGGGAGGGGTTCATTTCACCAAGACCCTTGTACCTCTGCACAGCTGTTCCCTCTTTACCTATCTCTTTTAGCTTGGTATCAAGGGCAGCATCATCGTAAAGATATTCTGATTTCTTCCCTTTCTTGACCATGAAGAGCGGGGGCTGCGCTATGTACAGGTATCCTTTTTCTATCAACTGTTTCATGTGCCTGAAGAAGAAAGTAAGGAGCAATGTCCTAATATGCGCGCCATCAACATCGGCATCAGTCATTATTATTATCTTGTGGTATCTTGCCTTTGTTATGTCAAATTCCTCTGCTATGCTGCATCCTATGGCAGTTATCATGGAGGTTATTTCCTCATTCTCGAAAATCTTATGCAGCCTTGTTTTTTCAACATTCAGGATTTTTCCCCTCAGAGGCAATATCGCTTGAAACTTCCTGTCCCTGCCGGATTTTGCGCTTCCTCCGGCGCTGTCGCCCTCGACGAGGTAAATCTCGCACGAAGAAGGATTATCATCTTGACAGTCGGCAAGCTTTCCTGGCAGGGAATGGCTGTTAAGCGCCCCTTTTCTCCTAGTCAAGTCTCTTGCCTTTTTCGCAGCTTCCCTTGCCTTGGCTGCATTTATGCATTTGTCAATTACCTTCCTTACAGTATCTGGGTTCTCACTGAAATAAGTGTTAAGGCCATAACCAACAACAGATTCAACAATGCCCTTTAAGTCAGAATTGCCAAGCTTAGTTTTTGTCTGGCCCTCAAATTGAGGCTCTTGGATCTTTACTGAAATGACTGCGGTAAGTCCTTCCCTAACATCCTCGTTAGCTAGCTTTATATCATCCCTTTTCTGTGCATAGGTGTTTATTGTCCTTGTAAGGGCAGACCTAAAACCAGTAAGGTGCGTTCCGCCCTCTACTGTATTGATGGAATTCGCAAAAGAGAACAGGCTTTCCTGGTATGAGTCATTATATTGGATAGCAATCTCGATAATATTCCCATCCTTCTCCTTTTCAAAGTGTATCGCTTCATGGAGCGGGCTTTTTCCCTGGTTTAGGAATTCGACAAATGACACTATGCCTCCGTCATACTTGAAATTGTTCTCCCTCCCAGTTCTTTCGTCGGCTATTCCTATTGATAACCCTTTGTTGAGGAAGGCAAGCTCCCTGAGCCTGGCTGATAGAGTATCGAAGCTGAACTCAATTGATTCAAATATTTCCTTGTCTGGAAGGAACCTGACTGTTGTGCCCCTGTTTTCACATCCTCCGTCTTCCTTCAAAGGGAATAACGGCTTCCCTCTCTCAAATGACTGCACGAACTTCTTTTTATTCCTGCACACCACAACGTCAAGCCTTGAGGATAATGCATTCACAACTGATATGCCTACCCCATGAAGGCCTCCTGAAACCTTGTAAGAGTCCTTGTCGAACTTTCCACCAGCATGCAGCTTAGTCATTACAAGCTCTACGCCCGATATGTTGAATTTCGGATGGATATCTGTTGGGATTCCACGTCCATCGTCCTCTACAGACACAGAGCCTTCTTTATGGATTATAACTATTATCTTCGTGCAGAAGCCCATCATGGCTTCATCAATTGAGTTGTCCACAGCCTCGTAGACAAGATGGTGCAACCCCTGTGGACCCGTAGAGCCTATGTACATCCCAGGCCTTTTCCTGACCGCGCTCAGGCCGCTAAGGACCTGAATGTTCTGAGTATTGTAGTTGTCCCCATCCATTTTTATCGAGAATATCCCTGTTTTTTGGCACATCGCGAGGTATATATATCTTTCGATGAAATTTTGCGGTTATGCTGTCTATAATTGAATAATTTTAATGAAATAATCATGGTGATTCAGGATTGCTTGACAAATTGATAGCTGAAGCTGAGCAGCAAACGGATAGTGGCTTGAGAATAATCGTGGAAGAGAAGGAATGTTTGGGTTACTGCAGATTGGGGTTGCGGGTTGACGTAGAATTGCCAAATGGTCAAAAAATCAGATATGCTATGGAAGCTGGCCAAGGAAGATACCCGACAGTCATCAATTCAATTGAAGATGACTCAGTTCAGACCATAATACGAGCAAATCTTCCATCACAGGAATGAATTTATTACCTGTTAATTTTTTCCGCAATCATTTTATTCTCTCCCATTAATACTCTGAATATGGACAATCGCCTGCTTAAAATCTGCGAGAAGATGGCAGAGGAAGAGAGGGAAAAGAAGAGTAAAAAGAAGAAAGCGTTAGAGCTTCCTAAGGAAAAAAGGCTGCAGTATTATTCTGGATGGGGGAGGGGCAATTCAAGCAAAAAAGAAGATAAGCAAGAAAGGCTTGTATGAAATTTTTTCAATAACCTTCGAAAGCTGTCTTGCCTCTAAGAACTGTCCTTGTTTTCGGTGCTTTCTTAACTTCCCCAACAATCTGACCTTTTGCAATTGATGCAACATCCTCAGTTTCTTCCTTATTACAGATTATGAAGAATCCCATGCCCATGTTGAACTTGGAGTACATGTCCTTGTCAGACAATCTTGATTCTTTCTGCAGGAGCCTGAATATAGGAGAAGGCTCAATAGGATTGTCAATCCTGAACTCGAACTTTCCGGGGAACCTGTTGAAATTCTTCAGGCCATATCCAGTATTGTTCACTCCAACAGCCTCAAAGTCCTTTGTGACTTTCGCCATTGCCCTTACATATATTTCAGTAGGTTCGAGCATCACTTCCCCTAAAGTTTTGCCGTCAAAATCAGAGTCAAGGCCGAATTTTCCTGTGTAATTTTTCCTGAATATACTTCTTGTCTCGAAATCACCATTAAGCAATATATGCCTTGCAAATGTAAATCCGTTTGAATGAAGTCCAGATGAAGGCAGTGCAACTATGCTTTGACCGTCCTTCAGGGAAAAGTTCACCTTTGCTTTTTCCACAAAGCCTATCATTCCGCCGGCAATGTCGAAGCCATATCCTGGCCTGATGCCTGACATAAGCTCATCCACAGATGCAGTCTCGCCTTTCCCGAAATTAATCCTTATGGAATTCCTAAGTATTGATGAGGCATCGCATTGCTCCAGCCCATTAACTATGCCTTTGACTATGTCTCCTGTCTTGCCTTCTTCCTCTATCTTGTGTTCCGCGGCTATATAGTCTATGAATAAGAATGGCGACATATTGCCTATGGTGGCAAGGTCATTGGCTGACATTGCTACCAAGTCGATGCCTATTGAGTCATATTTATCCATGGCAGAGGCAAGGATTACTTTTGTGCCAACACCATCGATAGAGCATGCAAGAAAATGCTTTGGAAATACTTCCTTGTTCTCATACACTTCGCAGAACATGCCGGCGGAGCTTTTCAGCATATTGCTCTTCATTGATGTAGGGATAGCCTTTTTTATAGCATCAACTGCGTTTTTTTCCCTTTTACCGTAATCTGTATTCATATGCGAATGGAAATCATCAAGCTTTTAAAATTTCCTGTTAGGCCATCTTAAGCTTGCCTGTTATCCTGTCTATTTTCTCTTCCTTGTCAGGTCCAATGCCAAGGCAAGTTACTGTACCGGGCTCAACAACTGTCCTGCCTGCGTCTGTAATTAGTGCATTGACTAATCCTAAATCATCTGCATCTTTTTTGTATTTGAGGAGCTCTTCTTGGCTTGCTACCTTAAGCACTACTTTTTTCATGCCTAAAGAACGCCATTTCTCAATCTCATCCTTGTGGCTCCTAAGCATCGATTCCGTTGAAGCATGCGCAACTTGGGAGCTTGCCTTTCCAATAGGCATCTTGAGATCTGACCTGATAATTATGACCTGCTTGTAGCCCTGCATGTTTAAATTAAATTCAGGAAGGATTTAAGCTTTTTGCATTCGGGATTGGTGTTCTATTTCATTTTCCTTATCGGAATGAGAGCCTAGAATTGCTTACAGTATGGCACAAACTGTCACAAAATCACACTGCGAAGAGGGGTATGTTTAATTTTTTTGTGGAACCGATGGGTAGTCACAAGCTTTGCAATCATCTATTTGTCGGATTGAGCCAAAACCTATTACTATGGGTAACGACGAAAGCTCTGGGTCTGTAATGCTCACAAAGCCCGAATCAAAAGCACTTACTTTATCTCTAAGGGCTTTGTCCAAAGACAAGCTTATTTCAAAACCATGGCCTTTGGACACATCACATAAATCAAACTTATAATGTCCTGTATAGTTTTCCAGCCCGTTTATTTTCCCGCAAATTCTTTGTGCCGTCGTTCCTGGCAGTGCTGGCTCGAGAGCCAAGTTGAACGTCTTGATACACTGCAATGAAAGCGTATCAAAAATCTTTGTTACTGTTCCATACCCTTCTTTCTCGAATGTCACCATAAGGGTAGAAGGAGCAGGATCGCCGCCTGCGAGTATGTTTGTGAGATTGAATTTACCTGAGGCGTCAGTGACTTTTTTTTCCCGGTCGCTTGTAATTTTTATCCCTGCTGCAGGTGTCCCGTCAGGATAAGTTATTGTTCCTGAGAGGCAGGGCTTATAATTTTGTCCTGTGCCTTCTGATACTGTCGGCTGGGTGATAGGAGGTTCTTGGCAGCCCGAAATCAACAGCAGGCACAGCAAGCAGACTACGCAATATATGTTTATTGTCAATTTAACACCTTGTAAGGGAATGGGTTATTCAGTTTAAAATTATTTGCTTTATCAGTATCTCCGATTGTAGTCCCATGAATACAAATATTCAATGCTAGAATAATGAATATAACCTGCGGTAATGCGCTGTCCGCCTTTTTCTGCAATGGCAACACGCCAGTAATAAGCATCCTCAATGCCCGATTTCCCCCAAACGTGCATAGCTGACGCTGTTTTATGCCTCAAGTGCCATGAATTTCCAAGTAACCCCACAGCATTGCCTACTCAATATTGTCAAGGTATCTCTTAAACGGGGCATAGTAATGCATGTTTTTGTTGACGATCCACAGCAAATGGAACAAAATAGAGCACAAATTGTTTAGCTTTATTAGCATGAATTGGAAAGCCAAGCCACTTTATGACTATGCAACCATAATCAATCTCATCTCTGCCATAACAACGCAAAGCGGACTAAAAGTCTACGCAAGACTTGACAAAAGGAAATATGAAAAAGGCATCAAAGTGAGTGATGAGGAATTTGGGGCAATCAAGATTGGCCAGAATTCTTTTCATGGAAATTGGAACTATACAATTAAACCGAATTGAAGTAGGCATTTTATTTTGCGGTAAATCCTAAGCACTGTTGTTGACCTTGACCATCTCCTGCCAATGATCTTCAAGGTAAGGAAAGGTCCGGTCAGCGACCATTGGGACTCGCTGGCTTTGGTTCGTAAGGCCTCATCGCATAAAGAAGCTCAAAAGCTTTGATGCTGATAAGGGATATACGAGCGAGAGGCTCAGAAAATATGTGGTTGAAAGATGCAAAGCAGAGGACTGCATCAAGGTAAAGAACCATGATGTGTCAGTATGGAAAACTAAAGGGCAATATCTAAAAAAGGCAAAGAGGAGGAAGCTAAGGGCAAATTACCGGGCATTGTGTGAAACCTATCATAGCGTGCTAAAGAGGGTAACAGGAAGCGCTGTAAGGTCAGTAAAGGTAAGCATGCAGAACAAG